>NZ_KQ033901.1:5154083-5454083 GCF_000969705.1 Nitriliruptor alkaliphilus DSM 45188 | reverse complement strand
AGGAGCGTGGAGTGAACACCTCGTCGGATCCGAAGACGGGTGCCCAGCCGCTCCACGCCAGGGCCGCTGCCGCGCTCCAGTAGACGAGCGTCCACTGTGCGACGTTGAAGATGATGACGAACAGCTTGCGGTGGCGGACGATCCCACCAGCGACGGCCGATACGACCACACCGAGTAGCGCGGTGGCGAGACCGAAGTACAGGAGCAGGGCGAAGACGAACGCCCAGGACAGGACCAGTCCCTCGGTGCGTCGCGACGCGATCACGGGACGGATCTCGCTCAGGACCGAACCCGATGAGGATCCACGGCGCCGGCCCGAAGCCCAGAAGGTGGGCGACGTCCCGGAAGGTCACGACCGCCGCGCCGGCGGCGAGGGCCACCGTCAGCCACCACCACGTGGCGAAGCTGGTCGTCTGCACCACCGGCCAGATGTGGTCCTCACCCCTGTTCGACTTCAGCCTGTCGGTCACCATCGCCCCCGCCTCGCCCCCGGTCAGTATCGGCCGACCGCTGTCAGGCTGAAGCCCGCTGCCGGCGAGACCGTCTCACTCGGGCGTGACACACCCATCAGTTCAGCGTCGAAGCACGCTGCTGGCACCTCCGACGGTGCGGAGGGCGAGGTCGACGAGGTCGTCGGCCTGCAGGCCCGGCCAGCCGTGGAGCACGTGTCGCCACCGGTCGGGGATCGCGCTGACCCCCCATCGCGCCCCGAGCAGCTGCCCCGCGATCGCGGCGGTGGTGTCGGTGTCGTCACCGATCCCGATGACCCGGTGGAGGGCGTCCTGGAGGTGGCGGCTCGGCTGTCCCTCCGGCACCGGGGTCGACACGATGGCGGCGTGCGCCGCCTGCAACGCGCTGACCACGTAGGCGTTGCTGCCGAACCGCTCCGGGTCGCTCGTCTCTGCCTCGATGAGCCTGGCCTCCCAGAACGCGGACCGGTCCGCAGGCAGCAGGGCGAGCCCGTCGTGGATGCCGTCCAGGCGGGCCTCGCGGACGGCCCGGTCGATGGCGATGCACCACAGCGCACACGCCTCGCCGCTGACCGGGTCGGCGTGTGTGAGGCCCGAGACCGCCTGGGCTGCCTCGACGATCGCCTGGTCGTCACCGAGGTGCGCGAGGGCCACCGGCGCGGTCCGCATCAGCGCACCGTTGCCGGCGCAGCTCCCGGGGTGGGTCTCGAACCGGGAGGCGGCACGCATCGGCACGTCGGCGGCATCGGTCGCGGCACCGAGGACCGCCCGGGTCAGGTTGCCCGCATCCGGCGGCCCGCTCGCGTACCAGTCGAGGAACCGGCCGGCGATCGCCTGGAGGTCGACACCGCCCCGGGCGGTCACCTCGGCGATGCAGACCGCCATCGAGGTGTCATCGGTCCACTCCCCCGGCTCGAACCCGCCGAGCCCGCCACCGATCATCTCGGCCTCACCACGGAACGGCGCGCTGCCGAACTCGTACCCGGCTCCGAGCGCATCGCCGACCGCCAGGCCCAGCAACGCCCCGGCCGCCCGGTCCGAACGCTGATCCACATCCACCTCCGACCTCGTCGCGCACAGGCACCGCCGTTCGCCAGACACGAGCATCGCAGCCGCCTGTGACCCCCGCTGCCGCGCTGATGCGAGGCGACGACCTTGGGCCTCCGACGAGCGTCGCCGTGCGCCGCACATGCGCGAGGCCTCTCCATCACCTCGGCATCCCCTTCCCCTCCGCCGCCCGCACGGCGCACGGATGTGGTCGAACGCCCTTCCCGCGCTGCCCACAGCGTGTCAACGTCAGTGCCACCACTTGGGAGTGTGGTCATGGTGCGAAGGACTCGCGGGGGTGCGGCGATCCTGGCGCTGGCGCTGGCGTTGGCCGCCACAGCCTGCCTCGAAGAAGGGGACGGTGACGGGGATGGCGACGGTGTCGGCGGCAGCGTCAGCATCCTCGGGGCGTACACCGACGAGGACGGCAACCTGCGGGACATGCTCTCGGACTTCTCCGCGGAGAGCGGCATCAACGTGGAGTACGAAGGATCGGCCGACTTCGAGACGGTCGCGGTATCGCGGATGGAGGGTGGGAACCCGCCCGACATCCTCATCTTCCCCCAGCCCGGGTTGATGGCGGACTTCGCCGCGCGTGATCAGCTCCAACCGCTCGACGACCTCTTCGACCGGGGCGAGCTCGAAGGCCGCCTCCACGAGGGGCTCATCGACCTCGGCCTCGTGGACGATCAGCTCTACGCGATCCCCATCTGGCTCAGCATCAAGAGCCTCGTCTGGTACCCGAAGCAGGCCTTCGACGACGCCGGCTACGAGGCCCCGGAGACCCTCACCGAACTGCAGGAGCTCACCGACCAGATCCGCGAGGACGGCACGACGCCGTGGTGCATCGGCATCGAGGCCTCGGGCTCGACCGGCTGGCCGGCCACGGACTGGCTCGAGGACATCCTGCTGCGAACGGCTGGCCCGGAGGCCTACGACCAGTGGGTCGATGGTGAACTCGAGTTCGCGTCGCCCGAGGTAACCGAAGCGGCCGAGTACTTCGAGGAGATCGCGCTCACCGACGGCAACGTGCTCGGCGGTTCCACCGGCATCGTCACCACCCCCTTCGGGTCCGCGCCCGAGCCGATGTTCGAGGACCCGCCGGCGTGTTTCCTGCACAAGCAGGCGAGCTTCATCGTGGGTTCCTTCCCCGAGGAGGCGGAGTTCGGCACCGATTTCGATGTCTTCTACTTCCCGAGCGCCCCCGAGATCGGTGACTACGACGGCCAGCCCTTGATGGGCGCTGGCGACATCGCAGCTCTCGCAAGCGACAACGAGGCCGCTCGAGAGGTGCTCGAGTACCTCACCCAGCCAGAGGCTTTCGAGCAGTCACGTGCGCAGGACGGCGGCACCCTCTTCGCCTTCCAGGACTTCACCTCCGACCAGTACCCCGACCCCGTCGACCAAGCGCAGGCCACGTTCCTCGAGGAGGCGGAGGAGTTCCGCTTCGACGGCTCGGACCTCATGCCGGGCACCGTCGGCTCCGGCACGTTCTGGAGCGAGATGGTCGCGTGGCTCAACGGCGAGAAGGACCTGCAGTCCGCCTTGTCCGCCATCGATGCCTCGTGGCCCGAGGACGGCGAGGAGGACCGCATCGACGAGCTCGAGGAGGAGATCGGCGAGGAGGGTGAGGAGGAGCAACAGGAGGAAGAGGACGCCGGCGGCGGCGAGGATGCCGAGGATGAGAGCTGACCGCCCGGACTGGGCAACGTGACCCAGGAGGTCGGCCGTGATCATCAAGATCCTCAACGGGCTCATCGCGATGGTCGCGGGTGTCGGCGGGGCGGTGCTGTTGTTCATCGTCATGAACGCGCTCGTCGAGCGGCTTTCATCCAAGTGGGAGCAGCGGATCAAGCCGTACGTGTTCATCGGACCGGCGGTCGCGGTCGTCGGGCTCTTCCTCGTCTTCCCAGCGTTGCGCTCGTTCTACCTCAGCTTCTTCGATGCAGCGGGCGATCGGTTCGTTGGGGCCGACAACTACCAGACCCTGTTCGACGAGGGCCCGATCCGCACCGCCATCTGGAACAACTTCAAGTGGATCATCGTGGTCCCGGCCGCGTGTGTGGTCATCGGCCTGTTCGTCGCGACGCTCGCTGACCGGCTCAAGCCACGGTGGGAGTCGGTCTCGAAGTCGGTGATCTTCCTGCCCATGGCGATCAGCGCCGTGGGCGCCAGCACCATCTGGGGTTTCGTCTACGCCTTCCGGGCAGAAGGACGACCTCAGATCGGTCTGCTCAACCAGATCGTGACCGCCTTCGGCGCCTCGCCGGTCGCGTGGCTGCAGGAACGGTTGATCAACGACTACATGCTGATGCTGGTGTTCATCTGGCTCCAGGCCGGGTTCGCCATGGTGCTGCTCTCTGCAGCGCTGAAGAACGTGCCCGAGGACACCATCGAGGCGGCACGGGTGGACGGCGCATCGCAGCGGCAGATCTTCTTCCGCGTCATCGTGCCCCAGATGATGCCGACCATCGTCGTGGTCTTCACCACGGTGCTCATCGGCGTGCTCAAGGTCTTCGACGTCGTTCGGGTCATGACCAACGGCAACTTCGGGACCGAGGTCATCGCCAACCGCTTCATCTCGGAGATCTTCACGTTCCGTGAGTTCGGTCGGGCGGCCGCGATCGTGGTCGTCCTCGTCGTCGCCACGATCCCCGTCATGGTCCTCAACATCAAGCGGTTCCGTCAGATGGAGAGCACCTGATGAGCACCGGGACACCCACACCCGAGGTGGAGGCCGTCGAGCGCGAGGACGGGATCGAGGGGTCGAAGGCCACGGCCCAGCACCTGCAGGAGCAACGCCGCGGCGCCATGATCGTCCGGGTCTCGCTGCTGGCGTTGTGCCTGCTGTGGACGGTGCCCACGATCGGGCTACTGATGTCCTCGTTCCGCACCCGCTCCGAGGTCGTCTCGAGCGGGTGGTGGACCGTCCTGGGAAGCCCCCTCGAGTTCACCCAGTTCACCTTGGACAACTACGACTCGGTCCTGTTCGGCTCGGGCATGGCCAACGCCTTCATCAACACCGCCGTCGTCACCATCCCTGCCACCGTGATCCCGATCATGGTGGCGGCGTTCGCGGCCTACGCGTTCTCGTGGATGCGGTTCCCCGGACGTGAGGTGATCTTCGTCATCTTCGTCGGCCTGCTGGTGGTCCCGATGCACATCGCGTTCATCCCGCTGTTGCGGGTCTTCGGTGCGTTCAACATCACCGGGACGTTCCTGTCGGTCTGGCTCGCGCACACCGGCTTCGGGATGCCGCTCGCGGTCTACCTCATGCGCAACTACATGGGGTCGCTCCCGAACGAGGTGATCGAGTCGGCGCGGGTCGACGGCGCGAGCGACTTCCAGGTGTTCTGGCGGTTGGTGCTCCCGCTGTCCACACCCGTGCTCGCCGCCTTCGCGATCTTCCAGTTCCTCTGGGTCTGGAACGACTTCCTGGTGGCCCTGGTCTTCCTCGGCGGTCTGCCCGACGTGCAGGTCCTGACGGTCAACCTGGCCGAGCTCATCGGGCAACGGGGCCAGGACTGGCACCTGCTCACCGCCGGAGCCTTCGTGACCATGACGGTGCCCCTCATCGTGTTCTTCACGCTGCAGCGGTACTTCGTCCGAGGCATGACTGCCGGGTCGGTGAAGGGCTGAGATCCGCGAGACCGACCGGACCCGACGACGCGTGAGGCGCACATGCGGTGCAGCGTGATGACGTTCAACCTGTGGGGGCACGACCGCTGGCCCGACCGCAAGGAGGCGGTGGTCGGTCTGCTCGAGGTACGCCGTCCGGATGTGCTGGCCCTGCAGGAGGTCCGACCGGACACGATCGAGCTGGTCGAGACCACGCTGCCGCACCACCGCCGGATCGAGGACGATCTCATCGGGTGGCAACAGGAGAGCAACATCTTCTGGGACGAGCGCCGGTTCTCGTACCTCGAGCATGGCGCCGAGCCGATCGGTCAGCTCGAGGAGCACCGTCGTCTGTTCTGGGCCCGGCTGCGCCCGTCGGATGGTTCGCCGGACGTGCCCGATGTGGTCGTGGCGGACGTCCACCTGTCGTACCCCGACAACCCCGAGGAGTGGGAGGGTCGGCGCAACCCGCGGGTGGAACAGGCGCAGCGCACGGTCGCGGCGCTGGACGAGATCGCCGGCGACGGGCCCTGCCTGCTGATGGGCGACATGAACGACTACCGCCACCCGCTGCGCATCTTCGTCGAGGGTGGCTTCGAGCACGCCCGAGGGGCGCTGGAGCTGCCCCTCGTGCCGACGCACCCGGCGTACCCGACCGCGCGGGACACCACGCAGGTGATCGACTGGCAGCTACACCGAGGCGCGATCCGCCCGCTGGCCACGGAGGTGATCGAGTACTTCCACGGGGACATCGCCCCGAGCGACCACCGACCGCTGTTGACGGTGTACAGCCTCGGTGAGGACTGACTCGCGTACGGGGCCTGAGGGCGACGCCATCGGAGGCGTCGGGTCACCGTGCCTGACGGGCGACCTCCTCCGGCCACCGTCGCTGCACACCGAGCTGGTCGAGGCGCCCGAGGAACTCCTGGAGCAAGGAGCCGCCGGCGTGGACCTGGGCAGGTTCGACATCCCGCCGGACGCTGAAGGCGGCGATCGCCCCCGCGGCCTCACCGAGGGACCACTCGACCGGGTGGAGCCGGAAGCACCCGTTCGTCACGTGTGTGGTGCCCGCCGACTTGCCAGCTGCGAGCAGGTTGCGTAGCCGGACGGGGATGAGCATCCCGAGGGGGATCTGGAAGGGCCACGACGGGACATCGACGTAGCCACGCCCGCAGGTGGAGGGGTGGAGGTCGATCCGGTAGGACCCGACACCGACGCTGTCGGCGACCTCCGTGGCGCGTTCTGTCGGCCCCGCTGGGACGACACCGACGTCCTGCTGTCGGACGACGGTCAGCGCCTGGATGCGCCGTCCTTCGCGGGTGTAGTGCCGTTGCGCGAACCCGTCGCCTGTACCCAGGACATCGGGCACGGGCCGCAGACCCGGCCAACCCGTGCCGCCGTCGGGACGCGGGGCGTCGACCTGCAGCCAGTGGAGGAAGGAACGTGACAGCTCCTCGGCACCGTCGAGCGCGGCCCGACGCTCCTCGGGAGTGACGTCGACGACCGGCGCGCGCCAGTAGTCGACCTGCGGCCAGTTCACGACCGTGACATCGGTCGTCCAGCCCGGCGGGTAGTGCCCCCCGTACCTGATCCGCCGGAACGTCCACAGGTCCTGCCCGCCGCCGAACAGGGGCCGGCGGAGCGGCCGGCCGGTCTCGGGTTCCTGCGTCTCCCAGCCGAGCTGCGGTCCTGGCCAGAACGAGGCTCGGTGGTTCCGCCAGAACCCGTACTCAGCGGGGCGCGCGATGGTGTGGTCCTCCCCGGGTCGGTGCTCGAGGGCGAAGCACCAGGTGATCGCCTGCTGGCAGGACGGATCGGGCTCGTCGGTGTTGTCGGGTTCGCCGGTGACCGCCCGGCCCTCGCCACCGATGGCGTACTCGCATCCCGCCAGCGGCAGGAGATCACCCTCCTCGGTCGCGTCGAGGACGTACCGGGCCGAGACAACGGTGGCCTCGCCGCCGCCGAGGTGTGCGAGCTCGACAGCGCGGATGCTGTCGGCGTCGACCGCCACCGAACGGGCGACGTGTCGCCGCAGGATGCGGAGCACACCGGCGGCGACGAACGGTTCGAGCTGGGTCTCGATGGCCGCGGCCGCCTCCGCCGGTTCGCAGCCGAGCCGGCTCACCCAGCAGCTGCCCGGGTTCAGCTCGGGGTCCGTCGCAGCGGCTCCGACGAGCGGGCGTCGCCGGTAGCGCGCTCGTATCAGCTCGCGCAGCTGTCGGTAGCTCCGGTTGGCGCCGGTCCACTCGATCCAGGGGTGCTCGTCCGGAGGTACTGCCTGGGTGGTCAGCTGCCCGCCGAGCCACCGGTGCTCCTCCGACATCACGACGTCGAGTCCCGACCGGACCCCCGCCAAGGCGGCCGCCACGCCGCCCATCCCGCCGCCCACGACCAGCAGATCGCAGGTCAGTTCGGTCATCGGGAAGGCTCGCTCTGGAGGATCACCTGCGGGGATGGAACCGTTCGACCACGCCGGAGATCACGCTGGTCGGACGCTGCTGTTCGCCCATCTTCGCGCCGAGCACGATGTTCAGCCCGGTCAGCGCGGGTACGGCCCACTGCACGGCTCGCAGCTGGCGCTGGGCGGCTGCGAGTTCCTCGGGTGTCTCGGCGGTCGGCTCGACCGCCGATCCGACCGGGGCAGGCTGTTGTTCGCCGATCCTGTGGCCGAGGGCCGCGGCGTACAGGTCGGCGCCCAACGCTGCAGCGAAGACAGCCGTCTTGGCGAGGTTGGTCGTCATCGCACCGTGCTGTGCCGAGAGGCGGCCCTTGTTGTCCCACAGCAAGGCCAGGCTGCCGGCGACGTGTGCCCCGATGGCGGCGGTCTTCCAGGGCTGCCACCGCTGCCAGCCCACGTCGGCCACACGGACGCGGTCGGCGCTGCTGTCCATCACCGACGAGGCTCCGTGGAGGCCGACGGCGCCCATGAGCGCACCTCCGAACCAAGCGGCTGCGCCCAGATCGTGCAGGGCTCGGGCGACGGTCAGATCGGACACGGGCGGTCCCTTCGTCGGGGTCGCTCGAGTATCCCGACGGCGTCCGACCGAGCGCCTGGACGAACGGTCCGCCACCGGTGGCGCCGAGGCCTGGACGCCCCAGCGCCTCGGCGACCTCGAGGAGGTCCGAGCCCGAGCCGTCGAGGGTGCGACGTGCCTCGGCTGGCGACCTCTGACCGCGGCACGCCCCTGCGCTCGCCTCTCGGTGGCTCGGCGGGGAACTCA
The DNA here is from genome assembly GCF_000969705.1 of Nitriliruptor alkaliphilus DSM 45188. Classification (GTDB taxonomy): domain Bacteria; phylum Actinomycetota; class Nitriliruptoria; order Nitriliruptorales; family Nitriliruptoraceae; genus Nitriliruptor; species Nitriliruptor alkaliphilus. Next base: position 5,445,727 of record NZ_KQ033901.1, on the reverse strand, counting down.
CCTACCCGGTACGGGGTCCGCGTCGTGGACGAGTCGACACGGCCCGAGGGCTTCTCGAGGGAGCAACGATCGTGAACACCGCAGCGCTCATCGCCTGGGTCGTGACGGCGCTGGGAGGCTTCGCACGCTTCGGGATGTGGCTCACCCGTCGCCGGGAGGCGGACGCCGCCCCGGAACCGGGACCGCCTGTCGGGCAACCGGCGGCTCGCGCGCCCGTACCTGACGCTCGACCGGCTCGACGATCTCGAGGACGTGCGTACCCGGGCCTCCGAGGTCCGTCGCCGCCTCGCCGCCGGTGACCACTGACCCTCCTGGCGCCCGCCTGCTTGCGCTGTGCGGGGCGGGTGTCACCCTGGGTGGTCCTCACCCACAAACGAACCGGACGGACGTGCTGCATCTGTTGAAGGTGGTCCTCGCCACGATCTTCGGCGCCTGGGGCGTCGTGCGCGCTGCCGAGGCCGGCATCGCCGTCTGGATCCGCCGCGAGACGCGGCCCCGCGACCTGACCGGACTCGCGTGGGCCTGACCGGCCTCGCCTGGACCTGACCGGGCGCACCACGCGCTCGAGGCGCAGCGACCGGACCGTGCGAGGTGGCGCTCGACCCTTGACCACCCGGGCCCGCTCCGGCAGCCTCGGAGGAAGCACAGGGGAGGCGCCACGGTGGCTGCGGATCGGCTGCACGCACTGCTCGACGAGCACGACGTCCACCACGAGGTGACCACGCACACCCGCGCCGTGACGGCGGACCGGCTGGCCGAGGCCGAGGGGGTGAGCGGCTACGACATCGCCAAGCCGGTGATGATCAACGTCGGCGGCCAGCTCGCCATGGTGGTCGTACCTGGCGCCGAGCTGGTCGACCTCGACGCGGCGAGCGACGTGTTCGGCCACAACGCGGTCCGGCTCGCCATGGAGGAGGAGTTCGTCGACGTGTTCGACGACTGCGAGCCCGGGGCGGAGCCGCCCTTCGGCGTGCTCTACGGCATCCCGACGTTCCTCGAGGAGGACCTGCGCGCGCGGGACAAGATCGTGTGCCGCGACGGGACCCACACCCGGACGATCACGCTGGCCATGACCGACTACCTGCGGTTGGTGTCGCCGGAGATCATCCGGGTCGCGCGCTCCCCGGCCTGATCGGCGCGGCGCCGCGTTGACGCCCGCGGCCACGACCCGCGGGCTCGTCGACTGGTGCGCCCGTTCCCCGCGCCTGGCTCGCTACTAGGAATTGTTCCCACTACGGTTCCTGAGAACGCCCGCCGGGCGGCGATGGAGAACGACATGCACGAGGTAGGCACGCGGACCCGAGCCAGGTGGCTCAGCATCTGGTCGCTCATGGTGGTGGTCACGCTGCTGGCGGCGATGCAGACCGCTGCGGCGGGAGCTCCTCCCCCGCCCCGGTACGAGGTGGTCGACCTCGGGACGCTCGGCGGCAACGCCTCGTTCGCGCTCGATCTCAACGACCGCGGCGAGGTGACCGGTAACTCGAGGACCAGCACCACGACCCTGCCGCTGCTGGCGTTCGGCTGGTCGGACGGCGAGATGACCGAGATCGGCACGCTGCCGGGCAGCAACGCCTTCAGCCGCGGCTACGGCATCAACAACGCCGGCGTCGTCGTCGGCGAGAGCGACAACAACCGCCCGCGCGCCTTCCGCTGGGCGGACGGTGAGCTGTCCGACCTCGGCGACCTCGGTGGCGGCAGCGCCGTGGCGCACGACGTCAACGAGCCCGAGCAGATCGTCGGCGCGTCGTCGAACGGGACGACGTCGCGTCCGTTCGTGTACTGGCGGGGGCAGATGCGTGACCTCGGCACGGTGGCCGGTGGCGACGGGACACCGGGACGCGCCTGGGGCCTGAACGACCGCGGCGACATCGTCGGCAACTCGCGGGCCGTCGGGACCACCGCGCAGGCGACGCTGTGGGCCGGCCCCAACCGGAGCCGCCTCGGTCAGCCGGTCGGCCTCGGCTCCCTCGGTGACGGTGAACGGTTCAGCGAGGCCGTCGCGATCAACAACCGTCGGCAGGTGGTCGGCCGGTCGACGGTCGCCGGTTCCACCGAGCGGGCCTTCCTCTGGGAGGACGGTGTCGGGATGAGCGACCTCGGTTCGCTCGGGCTCAACCACAGCCGCGCGCTGGACATCAACCAGCGCGGTCAGGTCGTCGGGTACGCGTCGACGTTCGCCGGCCACACGGGCTTCTCCGACGCCGCCGGGTTCCTGTGGGAGAACGGGACGATGCACGACCTGAACGACCTCGTCGACGCGGACGAGTGGGACCTGCGCGCGGCCGAGGCCATCAACGCGGGCGGGGCGATCACCGGATACGGCCTGATCGACGGCCAGACCCGCGCGTTCCTCCTCGTCCCGACGGAACGCTGACCGACCGCACGACCACCGGCCCTCGCCCCTAGCGCGAGGGCCGGTTCTCGGGTCGGGGCGGAGCGTCGTGTCGGCGGGCGGTGTCGGGGCTCCCCTCGTCGGGTTCGCGGGGTTCGTGTCCCAAGAGCGTGCGAGAGTGATGCATCGGCCGGGGGTACGGCCGACACGATGACGAGGCCGCGGGACGCGTGGCCCGACCAACTCCAGGGGATCGCATGGCTTCCACACACACGCTCGACAACGGTGCCACCGTCAAGGTGCGCCACCCGTTAGCTCCGTTGGGGCTGGCGATCGTGACGCTCGGGATCTACCAGCTCGTCTGGTACTACAAGATCAACGCGGAGCTGCGTTCTCAGGGCGAGGATGTCAGCCCGGGCGTGGCGCTCCTGGCCGTATCGCTGGGGATCGTGCTGATCGTCCCCCCGTTCGTCTCGCTGTACAACACCGCCGAACGCATCCGCCGGGTCCAGGAGCGGACCGGTGTGACCGCACCGATCAGCCCGGTGCTGGCCCTCGTGCTCCTGTTCATCCCGTTCGCCAACATGTTCCAGACGGCCTACATGCAGAGCGCGCTCAACGCCGCCTGGGAGCGGGCGGCTGGCGTGACCACCCCCGCGGCTGTACCCCCGGCACCGGCCGCACCTGCGGCAGGCTGATCCTCCCGGTGTCCCTGGCTGCCACCGACGCAAGGTCGTAGCCAGGGACGCCAGGTGGCGGTGCACGTCGGCCCTCCACTCGGCGACGGGGAGAGCGTGATCTCGTCGAACGGGCCCGAAGGGGGTGTCGGTGGCCTGGAGGCCGGCACCGAGCCGGGACCAGGCGAACCCGGACCCGCCCGGCCCTGCCCCCTCGGGCAACCGCCGGCCGGCCGCGGAGGGCCCTGCGGTGCCGGGACTTGACGGCCGCGTCGATGCGCTCCAACGTGAGTCGGGGAGCGTCTCGAGAGGACGACCTGTGAACGGCCAGGTGCAGCGCCCCGCGGCCAAGGAGCCGCTGACGCTGCTCGCCGGCCCCTACGGGCACCCGTTCCACCCCCTCGTGGTCACGGTGCCGATCGGTGCCTGGGTCGCCAGCATGGCGTTCGACCTGGCGTCGCGGTGGGCCACCGACCCGCACGTCTTCGCCACCGGGTCGCGGTGGCTGCTCGCCCTCGGCGTCGTCGGCGCCGTGGTGGCCGCGATGATCGGCGTCCTCGACCTCCTGGCGATCCCAGGCGGCACCGTCGCCCGGCGGACCGGCTACCTCCACATGTCGCTGAACCTGCTCGTCACCGCGCTCTACACGGTGTCGTTCCTGCTCCGCAACGGCGAGGGACCGGTCCCGTGGAGCCTCGTCGCCCTCTCGGTGGCGGGACTCGGTGGACTCGCTGCCGCAGGGTGGCTCGGCGGCGAGCTCACCTACCGGTACGGGATCCGCGTCGTGGACGAGACGACACAGGCCGAGGGCTTCTCGAGGGAGGAACGATCGTGACCATCGCAGCGCTGATCGCCTGGGTCGTGACGGCGCTGGGCGGCTTCGCACTGTTCGGGATGTGGCTCACCCGTCGTCGGGAGGCCGACGCTGCCCCGAGCCGGATCGGCCCCGGGTTGATCTTCGCCCACCTGCTCCTGGCCGCCACCGGCCTGGTCATCTGGCTGGTCCACGTGCTCGGGCTCGACGAGCCGTGGATCCGGTGGCTCGCGCTCGCGATCCTGGTCGTCGTCACGGGCCTCGGGCTCGCGATGTCCGCGCGGTGGGCTGCCGACCGCAAGGACCGCTCCCCGCCACCCACCCCGGAGCAGGGGTTCCCGGTGGTCCTCGTGGCCGGCCACGGGGTCCTCGCCGTGGTGACCCTGGTGCTCGTCGCACTCATCGCCTTCGGTGTGGCCTGAAGTTGCGGACGTCGATGCCGACGCGGCGTCGCCCAGAGCCGTGGCGACGAGCTGTTCCGCCTCGCGGGTGCCGCACGCGCGACCGGCCCTCGCTCCCTTGCGCGACGGCTGGGTTCACGGCGCGACCGCAGCACGGGTTGCCAGTCAGATGCCACCGTGACACCATCATCGTGCCATCGAGCTGGAGGGTCGCCGTGGCGGTCAAGGTGAAGGTGGACGCTCAGGGCCGGGTCGTGATTCCGCAGGCTGAGCGGGAACGGCTCGGGCTCTCCGCCGGCGGCGCCCTCGACCTCATCGCGACACCTGAGGGTCTGCTCCTCGAACGCCGACGTCGTGCGACGGTCACCGTCGAGGAGGACGGACTGCCACTGGTGCGTGTCGATGAGCTCGGCACGGTGAGCAACACGGAAGCCATCGATGCCATCCACCAGCAGCGGGCCGGTCGGTGATCGACACGTCCGTCATGCTGGCCGGCCTCGTCCACGAGCACGAGTTCCACGAGGTAGCTCGCCCTCAGGTGCGTGAGGCGGCGCGTCGGCAGGTACCAGGCATCGTCATCGCCGAGACGTGGGCAGCGCTCCGGCGAGCGCCGTGGCACCTCGACGCGGCGACCGTCCAGGAGGTCCTCGCCCCGTGGGCCATCGAGGACCGCATCCTCGTGACCCCCGCCGGTGCGTACGTCGACGCCGTGCGCACCGGTCGAGCAGCGAACCTCGGCGGCAACATCCACGACCTGCTGATCGCCATGACCTGTGCGGAGCACGGGCTCCCTCTCGCGACGCTCGATCGACGACAGGCCACGCTCGGCAGGAGCGTGCCGGGACTCGATGTCACCTTGCTGCTCCCCGACGCGTGATGGCTCAGCGAACGCGACGTGGGGATGTCGGCACTCCTGCTCCGGGAGGTCGGTGAGGTGGGACTGCTCGGACGGCTGCGCTCGCGGGCGAGGTCGGCGACGGTTCCCGAGATCCCGAGGACGGAACCCGAGCGGTCCCTCGCGCGGCTTCAGGCTCGCGGGACCTGGCTGCACGTGGAGTCGCCAGGCGGCCCGCCGCGGCACGGACGGAAGGAACCCGACCTGCAGGTCGCCTGGTGGTGGCACCAGGGAGCGCGCACCGTGGTCCTCGGATCGCAGGTGGTCAGCATCCTCGGCCCGACCGACATCCGACCGGGGCCGCTGCACTTCGCCGAGGTCGAGCAGATCGTGATCGTGGGTGGTGGCGGCCCGGCTCCTGGCGGGGTGCGGCGCGCCCGTGGGGCGAGTCTGCGTCTCGACCCGGAGGTCCCCGCGTACGTGACTGGCCCAGCGCCGGCGGCGAGGACGGTGAAGGCGTTGGAACCGCTCCTCGGCCGCACCGTGGAGCTCCGTGTGACGGGCGGCCGGACCGCCCACCACGGTGGCGTGGTGCTTCGCGAGGGCACCGAGGACCTCCCTGTCCTCCGGGGAGAACTCGTGGCCGCGGTGTCGGGTAGCGGACACATCGTGTTGGTGCTCGACGACCTGACGGTCGTCGTCCTCCACGAGCCGTGCCACTTCCGGGTCGACGACGGCACGGTCCACCTCGACGGCGACCTCGGTCGGGTGGTCCTCGACCTGCCGGCCCCGGACGTTCACGTCGCCCGCGACGCCACCCTGCAGGTGCGCCCGGAGTGATCGCAGGGCACTCCCGTTCCGGAGCTGCCCGTCGCGAGGTAGGGCGAGATGGCTCGCCATGGATGCGACGCTGCGGCGATCCGGCCGACGTGCCTCCATCGTCACTATCCGGCTCTTGGGTTGTTTCCGTGGGTCGCTGATGGGGTTCTGACGTGAAACGCCGCCTCCTACCTACGTTTCCGGCTGTCTAGGACGGTCACGTAGGAGGAGGCGGCGCGTGCACAGGGTATGGCGACGGTTGCTGGAGCTGGATGAGCTCACGGTGCTCGAATCGGTCGAGTTCGACCCGGACGCCCAGATGGTGATCGCGTCGGTGCGTCCCAAGGCTCGGGCCAAGCGCCGTTGCGGTCGGTGTGGCCGCCGCTCGCCGGGCTATGACCACGGTGAGGGACGCCGTCGGTGGCGTGGGCTCGACCTGGGCACGGTCAGGTTGGTGCTCGAGGCCGAGGCACCGCGAGTGACCTGCCGTGACCACGGGGTGGTGGTCGCCAAGGTGCCCTGGGCCCGGCACGGTGCCCGCCAGACCCGCGCGTTCGAGGACACCGTGGCGTGGCTGGCGACCAACTGCTCCAAGGTCGCGGTCACCCAGCTGACCCGGATCAGCTGGCGCACGGTCGGGTCGATCGTGACCCGTGTGGTGGCAGAGGTCGACGCCCACACCGACCGGCTCGATGGGCTGACCCGGATCGGCATCGACGAGATCTCCTACCGCAAGGGACAGAAGTACCTCACCGTCGTGGTCGATCACGACACCGGCCGGCTGGTGTGGGCCGAACCCGGCCGGGACCGGGCCACCCTGCGCAGGTTCTTCGACCTGCTCGGAACCGACCGCAGCGCACGGTTGACCCACATCTCGGGCGATGGCGCCGAATGGATCGCCACCGTGGTCGCCGAACGCGCCCCCCACGCGGTGCTGTGCGCCGATCCGTTCCATGTCGTGGCGTGGGCCACCCAGTGCCTGGATGAGGTCCGCCGCGAGGTCTGGAACGAGGCCCGCCGCCAGGCCGGCGGGATGGTCGCCTGGGGCAGCCACAGCGGGCTCCGCTACAACCTCTCACGCGGCGACGCCCGCAAGATCCAGCACTCCCGCTGGGCGCTGTGGAAGAACCCCGAGGACCTCACCGCCCACCAACGCGCCAAGCTCGACTGGGTCGCGAGGACCAGCCCGAAACTGCACCGCGCCTACCTGCTCAAAGAGGGGCTGCGGTTCGCGTTCAAGATCAAGGGCGAGGCCGGCAAGCAGGCCCTCGATCGCTGGCTCGCATGGGCGCAACGCTGCCGACTGCCCGCCTTCGTCGCCCTCGGCCGCAAGATCAAACGTCACCTGCCCGCCATCCACGCCACCCTCGAGCACGGCCTGTCCAACGGGCTCATCGAATCGGTCAACACCCGCATCCGCCTGATCACCCGCATCGCCTTCGGGTTCAAACACCCCCAAGCACTGATCGCCCTCGCGATGCTCTCCCTCGGCGGCTACCGACCCGCCCTCCCCGGACGATGACCCACGGAAACAGCAGAAGAGTCCACTATCCACAGCCTCCCGGGACCCGCCCTCGACCCGCGGAGCCCGCGAGGGGACGCTGCCTGCCCCGACGCAGGAGCGATACGGATGGAGTGGGTGGCCCGAGCGCGTGGGCTCGAGCTGGCGAAGCGGCTCGAGGAGATGTCACCCGAAGCCCGACGGCTGCTGACCGAGAACTCGAGGTGGTGGCCCCGCCAGGACGGAGGTCTCGGCTTCCGGATCGACGCGGACACTGAGGAGCTAGCCGCGCTCGAAGAGCTGAGCGGCGTGCTCGCTCTCGGTCTCGGCCTCGATCTGGAGCACCGAGCTCCCGATGAAAAGCTCGTCCTCGATGACGGTGATGGTCTGACGTTCGCCCAGCTCCGGTCGGTACTCGATGCGCGGCGCCAGATCAGCCGAACGTCCTCACGGAACCTTGCCGACCATAACGCGTCGCGTTACTATCCGAGCTGATGATCCGCTCCTTCCGCGACCGCGACACCGAGCGCCTCGCTGAGCGGCAGCGGGTCGAAAAGTGGTCACCGGAACTGAGCAAGGTCGCGTTACGGAAGCTGCGCATGCTCGACGCCGCGGAGGAACTCACCGACCTGCGGGTCCCGCCCGGCAACCGGCTCGAGCGGTTGAGGGGCGACCGCCGAGGCCAGCACAGCATCCGCATCAACCACCAGTGGCGCATCTGCTTCCGGTGGGAGGCCGACAACGCCTACGACGTCGAGATCGTGGACTACCACTGAGGGGAACACGATGACGAAACTCCCAGCCGTCCACCCCGGCGAGGTGCTCCTCGAGGAGTTCCTCGCGGCGGCAGGGCTGTCGCAGTACCGACTGGCGAAGGACATCAGCGTGCCGCCGCGCCGTATCAACGAGATCGTCCACGGCAAGCGAGCCGTCACCGCCGACACCGCGCTGCGACTGGCCCGCTACTTCGGGACGACCCCACGGTTCTGGCTCAACCTGCAGGCCCAGTACGACCTCGACGTGGAAGCCGACCGCTTGGGCGACCGACTCGACCACGAGGTCACCGCGCACGCCGGCTGAGACCTCGCGCCGCTGGAGCGTCCCCTCCTCCGCGGCAGCGGCCGGAGGCACCGGCCACGCCCATCTGCGTCGCCACTCGATCAGCTATCGAGTGGCTGGTCTGGCACTCGTGGCCAGCCACCTCGGCCGGTTGGCGGATCCCCGGGTGCCTGGACGCTCGCCTGCTCGGTCAGGACGTCAGGATCGCCTTCCCCGAGGGCACCCGCGATGTCCAGGATCCACTGCCGTGCCACGTCGATCGGCGTCGTGGACAGCCCTCCCGGCGGCTTGGGCAGTCCCGACGCGGTCAGGGCGGGTTCGAGGCGCTGGAGGCGCCGGGACATCTCGACAGCCGGCTGGCGCAACCGATCGTCGGCCACCAGTCCGAGCGACGCGAGCACCCCTGCGAGAACCTGGAAGAGGGGTGTCCAGTTCGGAGCGAGCTTCGGAAGTTCGCCCACGACGACTCTGAGCCCACTGGCATCGCGCAAGGCGTAGCGGGACGGGCCTCCACCGCGCTTCTCGATGAGACCGCCCTTGGCGAGCATCTCGAGGTCCGTAGCTGCCTGCCGCTGCGTGTAGGCGATCCGCTCGCCCAACTGGGCCACCGACCACTCCTGCGACGGGTTCAGGAGCATCAACCGCACCAGCTCAGCGCGAGACCCGACACCGAACAGGGCCCGTAGGCGCAGCTGGAGCAGCGAGGGAGCGGACAGTTCCCTGAGCCGCGACTTGCCGCTCGGTTCGAGCTCGTAGGCACGCCCTCGATCGCTTCCCGGCCACTTGCGGCCGGTCAGGTGCGTCATCGTGGCGCTGAGATCCGCGAAAGCCGGCTCGTCCTGCCACAACGGATCGGACACGACGTGCCGGAACTGGCTGAGGCTCACGAACGCGGGGTTGGCGATGCACCAGTCGACAGCTTCCCGGCGAAGGCGACGCTCTCGCTCTCCGAGGACGGCTGTGAACGCGAGCAGCGGCTCGAGTTCGACGCACCATCCCTGGTGACGACGATCCCAGGTCGAGACGCCAAGTTCACCCCAGAGACTCCACGCGAGCCTCGCGCAGGACTTGAAGACGGCATCCCGAAGGTCAGACACGCGCGAACACACCGCGGTCCGCGAGCGCGTAAGCGAGCACCGGCAGGGCAGTACGCGGACCACGGGCAACCATAGGCCGAATCTTACCTTCACGAATCGCGAAGGCGACCTACACGGCAGAACGGCATCCACTCTGTCACGATCGCCAACCCGGCGTTCCTGGCGACTCCTGTGTGGTCCTGCGCCGAGCGCTTCGCTACATTCGCTACATCCGCTACATGAGGATGGCCGTGGGCAGCGAGGCACAGCCGAGGGATCTGCGCAACAACTACGGAGACCTGCTCCGTCGAGTGCAGGCCGGCGAGACCGTGGACATCGTGCGCGACGGTGTGGCCATCGCGAGCCTCACTCCCCCGCGACTTCCGCGCGGTGCGTCTCGTGAGCGTCTCGTCGAGGTTTTCGCGGGCGCCGATCACATCGATCGCGATGCGTTCTTCGCCGACCTGGACGCGGTGTCCGACTCCAGCCTCCGTGACCCGTACGCCACGTGAAGCGGGCGCTCCTCGACACGTCGGTGCTCATCGACCTGCCGATCCTGGTCACCGAGCAGCCGGACCGGCTTCCCGATGACGGCTACCTCAGTGCTGTCTCGATGGCCGAACTCGTGCAAGGCCCGCTCATGGCTCGGTCCAACGAGGAGCGCGCGCGTCGCCAACGGCGCCTCCAGGACGTGATGACCGCCTTCCCGGCGCCGCTGCCGTTCGATGCCGCATGCGTCTCCGCGTACGGCCCTGTCGTCGCTTCCACCATCACCTCGGAACGGAGCAGCCGCCGACGCATGGCTGATCTGATGATCGCTGCGACGGCTCTCGCTCATCGGATGCCGCTCGTCACCAGGAACGCCGACGACGTGCGACACCTCGATGGCTTGATCGAGATCATCGCTGTCTAGGACGACGGGACAGGAGCCGGACCGCCGCGAGCGTCAGGGAAGCGCCGAACGGGCGCGACGACCACCAGGTCCACCGCGGACCAGCGCGCAGCCCGACCATGCCGGCCAGTGGCCAGCTACAGGCGACGCCCGATCCGTTCACATCTCGTACATCATCGTGCGGGATGTGAACCAGTCGAACTCGCTCGCCCAACCATGAGCCCGAGCTCAATCGGCGAGTGACGCGAAGGGGTCGCGGACCAGGAGATCGTCGAACCGCTGGCCGTCGCTGAGGTCCTCGGTCAGCAGCGTCTCACAGCCTGCTGTCAGCGCCGCTTCCACGATCAGGGCGTCCCACAAGGAGAGCTGCGACGCCGTCGAGCGGTCGATGCCTCGCAGGACGAGTTCGCCCGTCAGGGGCACGACGTCCAGGGCAGCCATCTCCCTGACCACCGCTCTCGCGGGCCCGTGCTCCAGCGGACGGGCCAGCTTGCGCGTGACGGTCACGAAGAACTCGTTGAGCACCTGGGAGCTCACGACAGAGGTCTCCGGATCCGCAGACTCGAGGACCCCCTGCGCTATCCCACGCTTCGCCGGCGCCGCCGCGTCGAAGGCGTAGACCAGCACGTTCGTGTCGATGAACTGCTTAGCGGTCATAGAGGTCGTCTCGGGTCCAGGTGCGGCCCTCGGCCCCCGACGAGGCTCCGGAGAGTCTCGAGAGTTCGACGATCTCCTTCAAAGCCGCGCGGCGACGTTCGTCGCGGGCGTACCGCTCGAGATGTTCGCGGACCAGGGCGTTCACCGAGGTGCCCTGCTCGAGTGCACGGATACGCGCGCGGCGGAGCACCTCGTCGTCGATAGTGAGCGTCAGGTTGGCCACGGCAGGCTCCACGGGTCCCGTGCTACACGGATCACGTGCCAAGCGTACACTCATGGCTAGGTCCGTTCCATCACCCACGCTCAGATGGGGCAGGCCGCCTGCCAGCCGTCCGGGGTGCTGGCGTGCACCGCGGGGCGGCGCAGCGGCTGCGGCCACCCTGCCGTCGGCTGGTGGCGGGCCGCGAGGTCGCGGGCGTGCCGGCCCAGGCGGTGCCTCGCTGCTTCTGCTTCACGGGTCCCGCCGCTGGCGGGCGCGTCGGCCGGCGTCCCCGCGGACAGATCGAGGTCCACGTCGCCGCTGCCATCCACCATCAGCTGGTGTCCCCAGCTGACCGCCGTGTACAGCGCGTGCACCGGCGACACACCGAGGCGGTTGCGGATCGCGTCGTCCAGCACGCTGGCGACGGGTCCGTGCTCGACGTCGAGGTCGCTGGCCGAGCCGATCCCGTCGACCGGCAAGGTGCGCGTCCGCAGGTCGTAGCCCTCCCCATCGGCCCGCCGCGCGTAGGAGGTGACCACCCACGTCCGCGACACGACCGGCGCGTCGGTCTCGTGCAGGTCACGGATCCGCACCGGTGCTGCCACGACCGCCGCGTCCGGGGCCAGTTCGCCCACGACCACGGCGAGCTCAGTCAGCGGATCGACCTCGTCGTCGGGTCGCTCGTGTCGGGCGTCGATGAGCCAGTCGGCCTGGCCGCCGGTGAAGATCATCGCCAGCGGCGCATCGAGGAGGTCGGCGTCCGGTGTGTCGAGGAAGGCGGTGAGCCACGCCTCGTGGGTGTCCCAGGTCGGGCGGCCCTTCACGAGCCCACCTCCTGCGTGCTGCGGCGGGGCGGCACCCCGACGCCGGGTGAGATCGCGCACGCGCCGCCGGTCGATGGGCCGGACGTCGCGACGATCCAGCCGGTCCATGCCGAACCGTTCCCGCCAGCCGGGCGCGACTTCCACGACGGTCCCCCATCGCGACAGGCCGTACGCCAGACAGGCCGCGCTCACCGGCGGGAGGTCCAGCACCTTCCTCGGTGGTGCCAGCGCGTACCGCAGCAGGTCGGTCCAGCCACCCTCCTCCAGTTCGATCGGCGGCTGCCACCGCACCTCGCCGTCCTCGACCTCGCGCTCGACCATGTGGACCTCGGTGACGACCTCCTCCCCCTCGCGGCGTCCGACCTCGACGTCGATGGCGTAGCTCGCGAGGGCATCACGCAGGTGATCGTCGTCGATCTCCGGATCGGTCAGCCGGGCGTGGCCGAACACCAGCGCCTGCTCGAGGCCGAGGACCGTCGGCACGACCGCCAGGTGCTGCATCGCCGCGTCCATGTCGCCGCTGAGCGCGACGACGCCGGGTTGGGCGCGGACCACCGGTTCCTCGTCGACGAACCCGTACAGGGTCGGGCGGACCTGCAGGCCGCGGAGGATGGTGGCTTCGGCCTCGCGGCACGCGCTGCCGATCGGGTCGTCCCAACGAGGTGGCTGCATCCCTCGGCTCCGATCTCGGGTGAGGCGCCACCCTGCCGGCAGGGAGCCGCCTGGCCGGATCGGATCGGATCGAGCCTGTGGATACCGAACACGGGGAGGCGATCCGGTCCACCCGGGCAACGTGCCCGTCGTCCCGGTCTGGCAGGCTGTGGTCCCGATCCGCTCCGGGAGCGACCCGAGGAGCCACTGGTGGCCAGGACCTGGCTGTCGATCCAAGTCGACCTGATCGAGGGAGCGCACGCCCCCGAGCTGTGGCCACGGCCCGGTCGGCTGCTGCTCGCCCGGCCCGGCATGACCTTCCGGATGCTCGCCGACGCCATCAACCAGGCGTTCGCCCGCTGGGACCTCGCCCACCTGCACGCCTTCACCCTCGCGGACGGGACCCGGATCGCCTACCTCACCGACTGGGACGAGGGCGACGACCTGCTCGACGACCGCACCGAGAAGCTCACCCGCCTGCAGCTCGGCGAACGGTTCAGCTTCGAGTTCGACTTCGGCGACGGCTGGATGCACCTGTGCACCGTCGGTGAGGAGAAGGTCGACCCGCACGAGGTCCTCGGCGAACTCCCGGACCGCCCCGTCCCCTACTTCGGATGGGGTGCCATCCCCGACCAGTACGGGCGGCGCTGGGACGAGGACGACGGCGAGTCGCCCGTCCCCCCGCCACCCGAGCCGCTCCTGAGCGACCTGCCCGACCTGCACCACGACTGGGGCTCTCGCGCGTTCACCGTGGGCGACGGCAGCGGCGGCGAGGTGGTCCCGGGCCCGTGGCCGACGGCGGGGCTCGACCACGGCGACCAACCGCCCCTGGCGCCCTGGACGTACGCGACGATCCAGGACCTGCGGCGAGCCGTCCACCAGCGCGATGCGTTCGCGCTGGTCGACCTGCTGCTCGAACACGAGCCGCTCGAGGTCGCACACCTGGCCGGCCCCGCCCTCATCGACGCCATCGCCGGAGGGCACGACGTCGCCCAGGTCGTCGTCGAGGGGCTGCTGCCCAATCTCGGCACGCGCGGCTGGTTGGGCGACGACGAGCTCGTCGCCGACCTCGAACGGGCCACTGGGGACCATCCTGACCAGCTTCGGCCGACACCGGTCGACCTCGACGAGCTCGCGACCCACCTCGAGGGTCCGACCGACCTCGACGAGGGATGGGCGCTGGAGGTGGCGACCGGCCGGTGCTGGCCGCGCGACCCGGTGGGCATGGCCGGGATCGAGGAACCCGAGGACTTCGACGACCCCGACCGGTTCGTGGTCGTCCTCGGCCTCGGCTCCGGCGTCGGCTACCGCGACATGACCGACTTCATCGACCAGGTGACCGACGAGCAGCTCGCCGGGCGGCTGGAGGTCGCCGTGCAGGGCAGGGGCGCGTTCCGCCGGTTCAAGGACACGCTCTTCGACGACGAGGTCTGGTGGTCGCGGTGGGCCACGTTCTCGGCCGAGCGCCAGCTCGCGCGCGCTCGGTGGTGGCTGGCTGAAGCGGGGTTGCGGCCGGCGACCCTGGCGGACGCCGCGCCGACCGACGGGGAATGACCCGCGGTAGGTGATGCCAGGTGTGAGCGGGCCGGGTCGCCGCTCCTCGTCCACAGCCGCTGAGCGATCCGATCCGCCGAACGGCACGGCCCGCGCGACGGTGTCTCCTCGCCGCGACGAGGAGACCGTCACCGTGCTCGACATCCCGACGACCATCGCCCGTCACGGGTGGGCCATCCAGGCCGTCCCCGACGACGGTCCCGGCGAGCCGTCCTTCGCCTACAGCATCGGCCTGCACGAGCGGGGGCTGCCCGAACTGCTCGCGATCGGGCTGCACCCCGAGGAGGCGGCGTGGCTCGTCCAGCAGGTCGCCGAGGTGATGACACGGGCGGGCGGCGACACCCTCGCACCCGGCGACACGATCACGCTCGACCTCGGACCTTCCTCGCCGGAGGTGCGCCTCGGCACCGTCGCCGATCAGTGGGTGCCCCGCTACCTCCTGCGGGCCTACGAGCACTACGGCGAGGATCGCGACCTCGACGTGCTCCAGATCCTTCTACCGGACTCGAACGGCCGCTACGAGGGACCCGACGTCGACACCTACGTCCTCGAACGCCAGCCACTCCTGTCGGAGGTCGAGCGGCCGTGGCGTGTCCCGTTCGGCCGCCCCCTCCTCGACGCCTACCCTCCGCCGGTCCAGCAGCCGTTCCTCCTCCTGCCGATCTGGACCCCCGAGGGCCCCCTCGGCCGTGAGGAACTGGTCGCCGCCGAGCCGCTCGCCGACGGTACGTGGCGCGTGGTGTCGGTACCGGCGCTAGCGGACTGGTGCACCTACGGCACGTTGGTGGAGGCCGATCCCGTCGTGGACCGCTGCCCGCTGACCGGCGAGCTCGCCGAGGTGGCGCGCTACAGCCGGGTCGTCCGCGAGTCCCACTGGGTCGCGCAGCGGTGGACCTGGCACGGCACCAGCGAGGATGACATCGACCGGCTCTGCGACGCGGTCACCGGGCTGACCACAGGACAACGGACCCGCGTGTGCGGGCCGTCCGCGATGCCCCACGCCATCACGGTCGCGGCCCAGCCGCCCGAGACCGAACCGCTGCGCTCGGCGATGCGGCGCCTCGAGCGCGACGGGATCGTGGCGCCGCGCGAACTGTTCCACCGGCGCGAGGAAGGAGGGCTCGGACCGCACGACCCTCGCTGCCCCGACTGCGCGCCGCGCCCATGACCGCTATCATGCGTATCTGCATGATTTCATGCGTGCTCGCATCCAGTGACCAGGAGCACATCGTGCCTCGGACCCTGCAGATCCGTGACGTCGATGACGAGGTCTACGCCGGCCTGGTCCGCCACGCAGCCGATGCCGGCATCACCGTCCCCGAGCTGCTCCGACGCCACGCCACCCGGCTCGCTGCGCGACCGACGACCAACGAGTGGCTGGATCGCACCCGACGGCGCACCTCCGGTACCTCGCGTGCGGAGGTCATCGAGGCGCTGGACGAGCTGCGAGGAGCCTGGCCCGATGCTGGTCGTTGACGCCGGTGCCTTGTTCGAGGTCATCGCCGGCGCGACGACCGCCGACGTCATCCGCGATCGGCTCGCCGAGGACGAGGAGCAGTTCGCACCACACCTGATCGACGTCGAGGTCCTCGGCGTCATCCGCAAGCACCGCGAGGTCGGTCTGCTCGACGCCACCGCCGCACGACAGGCGGTCGAGGACCTGCGCGACTGGCCCGGCGAGCGAGTGGGTCACCGACCCTTCCTCGAACGAGCGTGGGAGCTGCGTGCATCCATCCGCGGCCAGGACGCCATGTACGTGGCGCTCGCCGAGGCGCTCGGCGCGACCCTGCTCACCACGGACGCTCGGCTGGCGCGGGCGAACGGTCCCCGCTGCCCCATCGAGGTCCACCCCGCGCCCTGAGGGCGGCGGTCGTCCACAGGCTCACGCCGGTCGAGCTCTGGGGAACGCGCCCGGTCGTGCAAGCTCGCCGGCATGCCCATCCCGACGTTGGCCGAGTGGCTCGAGGAGTGGTCGGCGTCCCGGCGCCACCACCTCGAGGCGTCCTCGGTGGCCTCCTACCGCATCATGGCGGACGCCTACCTGCTACCCCACCTGGGCGACGTGCCCCTCGACGCGCTCGACGTCCGCCGCATCGAGGCGACCTACGCCACGCTCCTGACCCGCGGCGGCCGTGGCGGCCGGCCACTCGCACCGCGGACCGTCGCCTACGCCCACGCGGTGCTGCACCGGGCACTGGTCGACGCGGTCCGCCTCGGGGTGCTCGCCACCAACCCGGCCGCCGCCGTCACCCTCCCCCGTCACGCCGTCGACGGGCGCCCACCCCGGCGGCTGCGGGTCTGGGACGCACGGCAGGTGGGTCAGTTCCTCGTCGCCTCCGCGGATCACCCCCTCGCCGACCTCTGGGCGGTGGCGCTCGGAACGGGACTGCGTCGTGGCGAGCTGCTCGGCCTGCGCCGCCGCGACGTCGACGTCGAGGCGGCACGGTTGACGGTGGCGGTCGCCGTCGCCGAGGTCGACGGTGCCGTGCAGTTGAAACGCCCGAAGACCGGCCGGACCCGGACCGTCAGCCTCGACGACCACACCCTCGGCCACCTCGACGAGCGGCTCCGGTCATCGGCCTCGGCGGGCGCGGACGCACCGGTGTTCGCCGACGCCACCGGCGGCCACCTGCGGCCTCGACGGATCAGCGACATCTGGCGCGCGTACGTGCGGACCCTCCCCCTGCCGCCGATCCGTCTCCACGACCTGCGCCACACCCACGCCACCCTGCTGCTCGCCGCCGGGGTGCCGGTCAAGGTCGTCAGCGAACGTCTCGGCCACACCAAGATCGCCATGACCCTCGACGTGTACGCCCACGTCCTGCCCGCGATGGACCGCGACGCCGCCGACCGGTTCGGGCAACTGCTGAGCGGTGACTGACCCACCGGCATCCGCTTGGATGTCCTCGACCGAACGCTGGGCGACGAACGGGACGACGATGGCTCGCGATCGGACCAGCGACCGGCGGCCGACCCCCGTGCGGGCCGGCCCCAGGAACGGCGACCGCGCGGAGCCTCGCCGCGATCCCCTCCGCACCATCGCCAGGTGGGGGCTCGGCGGTTTCCTCGCGTTCGTGGGGACGGGCCACCTCACCTTCGGACGCAGGGAGTTCCAGGCGCAGGTGCCCGCCTGGGTGCCGGTCGACGCCGACGTGGTGGTGGTCGCCTCCGGGATCGCCGAGATCACCCTCGGCCTAGCGCTGCTGTCCGGCCGCAAGCGCGCCCCGGTGGGCTGGGCGACCGCGGCCTTCTTCGTGGCCATCTTCCCCGGCAACGTCGCGCAGTACCTCGAGGGGACCGACGCGTTCGGCCTCGACTCCGACCGCGCCCGGTTCGTGCGCCTGTTCTTCCAGCCGGTGCTGATCGCCTGGGCCGTGTGGTCGACCGGCGCGTGGCGGGCGTGGCGCGGACGCGACCGCTGACCCCGGTCGTCCGCTGCTCGGCCGCCGGTGATCGGCCAGCCTGGCGACCTACCCTCCTCCCCGTGAGCTTCCGTCCCATCCACCCGACCGGCGCCCCGAACGGCGCCCAACGACTCGTGGTCGCCCTCGACCGGGACGGGCCGAGCTGCGTGTGGTGCTCACGGACCTTCTCCGACCACGTGCGGCCCACCCGCGACCACGTGATCCCACGCGTCAAGGGCGGCCCGAGCATCCCCGAGAACGAGGTCGCCGCCTGCGCCCGGTGCAACCGCGAGCGCGGCCACGCCTCCCCGGTCCAGTGGCTCGACGAGGTCCGGGTGCGCGGCCGTGAGCCGCGTCCCGAGGTCATCGAGGCATCGCTCCGGCGGCTCGCGGCCCACATCGAGGAGCGCGGCGGCCTGCGACGCATCCGCGGCTACCTCACCACCGAGCTGCGCAAGCTCGACCGCGCGGGTCCCGGACCGAGCTGACCGACGGGTACCGACCGACCACCCGGCGCCGATCCCGAGCCATCGCCCGAGCGTAGAACATCTGCTACGGTCGCCTGATGGCCGAGATCATCCCGCAACGCGAGCTGCGCAACAACGTCAGCGCGGTCCTGCGCGCCGCGGAGGGTGGCGCCCACTACACGGTCACCGTCGACGGGCGGCCCGTCGCCGAGCTGGGACCGCACCGGCCCCGCCAGTGGGTGCACCGCGACGAGGTGGCCGCTCTCCTCGCCACCCCGACCGACGTACACCTCCTCGATGACGTCGCCGAGCACGATCTCGACGACGGGCTCGGCCACGACCCATGGTCGGACGCGTGAGGGGGCTGCTCGACACCTCGGTCGTGATCGCGCGCGAGGTCGCCGAGCTACCCGACGAGGCGGCGATCTCCGCCGCCACGTTGGCGGAGCTGCACGTCGGGGTGCTGCTCGCCCGGAACGATGCGGCCCGCAGTAGCCGCCTGCGACGCCTGACGGAGATCGAGTCGAGGTTCGACCCCCTCCCGATCGACGCCCCGGTGGCCCGCTCCTACGGGATGCTCGCCCACGCCACGGTCACGGCGGACCGCCAGCCGCGTCGACGCGCGCTCGACCTCCTGATCGCCGCCACCGCGCACGCCCACGACGTCCCGCTCTACACCCGCGACCGGGACGACCTGGCCGCACTCGGCGAGCACATCGATGTCCGCCTGGTGTGACGCGGCCGCGGACACTCGCCCGACTCAGCCGATGTCGCGCGTGCGGAATCCCACGAGGCCGACCCCCGCCAGTGCCGCCGCCACCGCGAGCAGCGCCAGGACCGGCACCGCCGCGAGCGGCTCGGCGGGGACCAGCGGCGCGTGCGTGAACGGCGACAGGTTCAGCGCCCACTGGTCGAGCTGCAGGACGGGCCCGAGCTGCCCGAGCAGGAGGAAGGCGACCAGCGCCCCCCACGCCAGCCCGACGAACCGGGGCAGCCAGCCGAACAGCGCGACGGTCAGGCCGGCGACCACCAGCACGGCCGGCACCTGCGCGAGCGCGGCCCCAGCCAGCCGCGGCACCTGCCCGAGGTCACCGATCCGCAGGCCATGCGCCAGACCCTCCCCCGCACCTGCGACCGCGAGCAGCCAGGCGCTGCCGATCACGGCGATGGCCAGGTGCCCGCTGAGCCAGGAGAGGCGCGTGACCCGCGTCGCGAGCACCGGTTCGGCCCGCAGGCCCGTCTCCTCGGTCCGCGGACGCAGCAGCGCAGTGATGGTGTAGAGCGACACGATCATCGCCAGGATGCCCATCGTCGCCGCGATGAACGCGTCCACCAGCACCTGCGCGCCACCGAGGCGTTCGAGCATCTCGGCCGCCCCGGGCACGTCGTCGATGAGATCGCTGACGCTCTCGGCCACGAACCCGTAGACCAGGCCGGTGCCGAACACCCCGAGCGTCCACCACAGCAGCGTGCCGCGTTGCAGGCGCCACGCCAACGCCAGGGGGCTCGCCAACCACGGGGCCGCCTCCGCCTCCCCGAGGCGTGACGGCAGCAAGCCCGATCCGGTGTCGCGGCGCTCGACGAGGAGGTAGGCGACCGCCGTGCCGACGACCACGAGCACCGCCATGAGGCCGAGCACCCACCATCGCTCGCCGGCGAAGGGCTGCACCTCGGTGGTCCAGCCGACCGGGGACGCCCACCGAAGCCACGTCGGGCCGGCTTCGCCCGCCCCGTCCGCCACGCCCCGGACCAGGAACGCGACCCCGAGCACCGCACCTGCCAGCCCGTTGGCTCCACGTGCGGTCGCGGACAGCTGCGCGGTCACCGCCGCGATGGCGGCGAACATCGCCCCGGCCCCGGCGTAGACCGCCCCGAGCGCGACCGCGCCCGCCACCGCCTCCCCCTGCACCACGAGGCTCACCGTCACGAAGCCACCGATGAGCAGGCTGGCACCGAGGGTGACGATCAGCGCCGCGGTCAACGGTGCGCGGTGCCCCACGACGGTGGATCCGACGAGGTCGAGCCGGCCGGCCTCCTCCTCGGCTCGGGTGTGGCGGGTGACCGTCTGCAGCGCCATCAGCGGCACGAGCACCATCTGGAAGAAGCTCATCCGCCACGTCACCAGGCCGCCGACCGACAGCGGGTCCTGCAACGGACCGAGCAGCGCACCGAAGGCGGGGTTGGCCGCCACGGACCCGCCGAGCTGCCGACGTGACACCTCGTCGGGGTACAGCTCGCCGATCGCTGCGGCGAACACCGCCACGACCGCCACGATGGCCAGCACCCAGACCAGCAGCCGGATGCGGTCGAGGCGCAGGCCGAGCCGCACCAACGTCCACGTGCCGGTCAGCGACCTCACCCCCGGGCTCGGGGCGCGGTGTCGTCGCCCCGGGCTCGGGGCGCGGTGTCGTCGCCCCGGGCTCGGAGCGCGGTGTCGTCGCCCCGGGCTCGGGGCGCGGTGTCGTCGCCCCGGGCTCGGGGCGCCGTGTCGTCGCCCCGGGCTCGGGGCGCCGTGTCGTAGTGGCGCAGGAACAGCTCCTCGAGGGTCGGGGGGCGGCTGACCAGCCGAACGATCCCTGCCTCGGACAGCCGACGCATCACCGCCCGGACCGCGTCGGCATCGACCTCGCACTCGATCAGGTCGCCGGTCACGACCAGGTCGTGGACCCCCGGGAGCGCAGCGAGGTCGCTCGGGACGACGTCGAGCTCGGCGCTGATGGCGGTGCGGGTCAGGTGACGGAGGTCGTCGATGGTGCCCGACTCCACGATCCGGCCGGCGCGGATGATGCTGACCCGGTCGCACAGCGCCTCGACCTCGCTGAGGATGTGGCTGGAGAGCAGGACGGTCCGCCCCCGGTTGCGGTCGTCCTGGACCACCGCCCGGAACTCGGCCTCCATGAGCGGGTCCAGCCCGGCCGTGGGTTCGTCGAGCAGCAGGAGCTCCACGTCGGAGGCGAGGGCGCTGATCAGCGCGACCTTCTGCCGGTTGCCCTTGGAGTAGGCCCGCCCCTTCTTGGTCGGGTCGAGCTGGAACCGGTCGATCAGCTCGTCGCGGCGCCGAGGGTCGACCCCGCCCCGCAGGCGCCCGAGCAGGTCGATGACCTCGCCGCCCGACAGCTGCGGCCACAGCTCGACGTCGCCGGGCACGTACGCCAACCGGCCGTGCAGGTCGGTGACGTCGCGCCACGGGTCGCCGCCGAGGACGACAGCTCGCCCGCCGTCGGCACGCAGCAGCCCGAGGAGGATCCGCAGGGCGGTGGTCTTGCCGGCCCCGTTGGGGCCGAGGAAGCCGTGGACCTCACCGGTGGCGACCGTGAGGTCGAGCCCGTCGAGCGCCACCGTCGCGCCGAAGGTCTTGCGGAGGCCATCGATCTCGACGGCGGGTCGGTCCACACCGGTCCCCTCTCGCGCCTGGGCGGACTCTACGCCTGCGCGGCTCCGAGCAGTCGGTTCCCGCGCCGCCATCCACAGCTGGCGAGGGGGCCGGGCTCGACAGCTGCCGGATCCGAGGTAGGCCTGCCGCCCACGCCTCCGAGGAGACCGACGTGAGCCAGCTCGAGCAGACGGCGACCAGTACCGCGATCGGGACCGACCTGACGCGCCGCCAACGCGAGGTCCTCGCCGCCCTGCAGCGGATCCACCAGCGGCACGGGTTCCCTCCGACGTTGCGTGAGCTCGGTGAGGACGTCGGTCTGTCGTCCGCCAGCAGCGTGCACGCCCACGTGAAGACCCTCGAGCGACTCGGCCTCGTCGAGCACCGGGCGGGCCGGAACCGCACGCTGCGCGCCGTCCCTCCCCCCGAGGTGGGCCGCGACGTGCGCTGACCCGCGCCGGTCGGGTCGCAGGACCGTGACGGTCGCCGTCGCTGTCCCCATCCGACCTGGACGCCCCGTGCGGTCTACGGCGGATCGTCCTGCGCCGATCCGGCGTCGTCGGTAGGCGACCCGAACCGTCGTGCCCGCTCAGCCTGCGATCTCGCGGCCCGCGCGGCGACCTTCCGCTTCCCACGTGCGGTGAACGGGGCGTTGTTCAGCCACCAGTACAGCAGGAGGTACCCGCCGAGGAACACCGGGCCGACCCACATGGCGCCGCCGTAGAGGACCTGCTGCGACTCGGTCACCCGCTCCTCCGCCCCACCGGTCGATGCCAGGAGCCACCGCTGTCCGGCCTCCTCCGTTCGAGCCTGCCACCGGGGTGCGACAGGCCTCGGTCGGGGCACCTCGGGAACGTCACGGCGCGGTTCGCCGAGAGTGTGCTAGATTTACGAGAATCCCGAGAAAGAGCCAGAGTTGGGTGATCCGTTCAAGACGCCGAACCCCGGCGGTGCCCTACCCCGGGCCGCCAGCCCGTTCCGGCCCGGGCCCGGCAAGGTCCCGCCGGCGTTCGGGTCGCGGACCTCGCCGCTGCGTACCGCCAAGGACATCGTCGACCGCCTCGCCGTCCCCTCCGACCCCGTCGCGATGCCGCTGCTGCGCGGGGTCCGCGGCGTCGGCAAGACCGCGCTGATGGCCTACACGCGCCACCACGCCACGGCCACCGGCACCGTCGCGTTGCACATCGAAGCGGACGCCTCCGACACCGACCTGACCGCGACCTGCCGCTCCCTGCTGCGCGACGCCGCCCCGCTGACCAGCGCGGTCGGTGACCTGCGCCGACGACTGTCATCGATCTCGATCACCCGCGGCGAGCTCGCCTTCCACCCCGCCGAGTCCGACCGCGGCGACATCACCCTCGAGGCGCTGCTCTACGACCTGGTGTTGCTCGCCGAGCACCGCGGCGTGGGCCTCCTGCTGACCGTCGACGAGGTCCACGAGGCCGAGGAACTGCTGCTGCGCCCCCTGATGCGGGCCGTCCACCGCCACGCCCAGGACGCCCGCCCCCTCGGGGTGATGTTCTCCGGCCTGCCCGGTGCCGCCAGGACGCTGCTCGAGGAGGGCCAGACCTACGCCGAACGCATCGCCACCTACGACCTCGGGATGCTCGACCGTGGTGGGGTCACCGCTGCGCTCGACGAACCGTTCGAGGAGCACGCCGGTGTCCGGGTCGGTGGCGACGTCATCGACCACGTGCTCGACGACACCGGTGGCTACCCCTACTTCGTGCAGCTGTGGGGCGAGGCACTGTGGACGATCCTGCCCGAGCGACGCGACGTGCGACTCGCCGACGTGGTGCGGGCCCAGGTCCTGGTCGACGAGCGGCGCGACGGGTTCTTCACCTCCCGGTGGCAGCGCTTCCCCCGGGGCCGGGCCCGTGAGCTCGCCCGCACCCTCGCCGACCTCGGCTCACCCGCGCGGATGGCCACGATCGCCGATCGGCTCGGGCACGCCGACCAGCGTCCGCTGTCGGATGCCCGCGCCACCCTGCTGGCCGCCGGGCACCTCTACGCCCCAGAGCGGGGCCGGGTCGCCTTCACCGTGCCCGGGTTCGACCGCTGGCTCGCGGAGCACCACGACGTTTGACGCCGACGCGGGCCCGCCCCGGACGAAGCCCGCCATCGACGAGCCTGCCAGCGGCGAGCCTTCCGTCGACGGACCTTCACCGGGTCAGCGCCCGTCCGGGTGGGACGAGCGCCATCGTCTCCACGAACCCCGCGACGTCGAACCCGTCGTCGTCGAGCCAGCGGACCTCCGTGCCGAGCTGCGCCGCGAGGTCGGCCAGCTCGAGGACCACCGCGGGAGCCGCGCCCGGTACCGAGCCGTGCGGCGCCTGTGTGTGGTCCTCGCACACGGCCCGCAGCGCCGCGCGTCCGTCGAGCCGCGCCAGCATCTCGCGGTGGTGCACCAGCATCGCCAGGCGGTACAGCGGGGGGTGGGACGGCAGGTCCTGCTTGCAGGCCTCCTCGAGGGTGCTGCCGGCCAGCCCCGCGATCCGTACCGCGCGCCGAGCCCTGCCGGCGGTCGCGCAGGTCAGACACCACCTCGGCACCTGCACGCCGAGCACCCGCTGGTGGCCGGCCCGGAACCCCCGGTCGAACTCGAGGACCGTCCCTCCGAGGTCCACCTCCAGCAGCACCAGCCCGAACAGCCGACTGATCGGCGGTCGCGACGTCAGCAGCGCGGCCGCCTCGGCCCGATCGCGCATCGCGTGGAAGCCGCAGGTGCAGGCCAGGTCGGGGGCGTCGTGGTGCGGCGGCAGGCGGCGGCGGCCCCAGCGGCGAGGTGGTGGCAGCTGCCCGGCCAGCACCTCGCAACCGGCGCCGTCGTCCCGGGTGTAGGTGCCCCCGAGCGTGGCGCCGAGGAACCCACCGTTCTCCCCCGGCCGCCCGCCCACGAGCCGGGCGACCTTGTAGCCGCGAGGCCGTTCGCTGCTCGAGCGGACCTCGGTCGGCAACGCACCGAGGCGGCGCGGCAACCCGCCCCGCCACACCGCCAGCTGCGCCCGCCGCAGACCGCGTCCGACCAGCAGGACGGCCGGCACGAACGCGGCGCCGAGGACCAGCACCCCCAGCCCGTCCCACACCGCGAGCTGCGCGGCGGCCAGGGCCGGAGCTGCGCCCGGCACGGGGAGCCAGCCGAGCAGCAGCCCGATCGCGGCCGTCACCCCTGCCTCCTAGGTGTCAGCCGTCGGCGACGGTTGCGACCGCCCCGGCGGTGACGTTGGCGGGGACCGGCTCCTCTGGCGTCGGCTCCGCGGGCGCCGGCTCGGTCGGCAGCGGTTCGACCTGGTCCGGGACCGGCTCGACGGTGATGATCCTGCGTGGCTTACCGATGTTCACGCGCGCTCCCTTCACCGGGACCTCCCATGATGCGGCAGCCGCCGGCCCGCCGCACCGGTCCGTTCCGACAGGGTCCGCGCGGGGTGAGGCCGGTCCGGCCCCCGCACGGCGTGGTGCGCCAGCCGAGGGCCCGTACCCTGGCCGGAGGGGATCGAGGGGCCGGGTGAACCGTCGCCAGCTGCTGCGAGCCGGGGCCGTGTCGGCCGCCGGCCTGCTCGCCGGCTGCCGCGGCGATAGCCATGGCGACGCCGAGGTCGGCGAGGGCGGGGCCGGACGCACCGATGGGGCCGGCGCCGACGCCCCCACCTCGCCGACAGCCCCGCCGTCAGCGGATGGCCTCGCTGCCGAGCCAACGACCGAACCGACCTCTGAGCCCGAGCCGGTCGAGCCGCAGGCGCCGACACCCGTCCGCATCGAGGTCCTCTGCCGGGACGCCCTCGGTCTGGCTCCGGCGGTCGCCGGCGGTGTCGCCCACCGCCTCGAGCGGGTGACCTTGCACCACACCGGCGTCGAGCTCGGCGACAACGCCCGCACGCCGACTCAGCTGCGCCGGCACCAGCGCCTCCACCAAGGACACGGCTGGTCCGACATCGCCTACCACTACGGCGTCGACCTGGCCGGCAACGTCTACGAGCTGCGCCGTCCCGACGTCGCCGGCGACACGTTCACCGACTACGACCCCACGGGCCACCTGCTGCTGCTGTGCGAGGGCAACTACGACCTCGACGTGCCGACCGATCCGCAGCTGTCGTCCCTCGCCGCGCTGATGGCCCACGCCTGGCACGCGTACGGGGTCCACCCGGGCACGCTGACCGGCCACCGCGACCACGTCGCCACCCGCTGCCCGGGCGACAACCTCTACGTGCGCCTCCCCGAGCTCGCAGCCGAGGCACGACGGCTCGCCGAGCTCGCCCCCTACGAACTCGACGAACGCTGCGACGAGGACGCCCGCCGACGCGTCGCCGCCATCGAGGCCGGCAGCTGAAGCCCGCGGACCGAGGGCCGTCCCGCCTCGACGCTCAGGTGGCCCCGCGGGTCGACGCGGTGGCGGTGGCCGCGTCGCCGAGCAACGCCAGGTGGATGTACAGGATCGTCGGCTCCAGGTCGCCGAGCTCGCTGGTCCGGCCACGTCGGACCCTGTCGACCACCAGCTCGTGCATCGCGCCGACCAGCGCCCGGTAGGTCCCCTCCGGCACGGGGTGGAACGCATCGCTGGTCGAACGCGCGCGGCGGTGCCACGCCTGCGTCATCGAGGCGAACGCCGCGTGGACCTCGGCCCGCCGCTCGAGCGCGGCCGGCCCGGCCGCCAACACCTCGATGAAGAACGACCGTGCGAACGCCGGCTCGTCGACCATGAAGCGCAGGTGCGCCCCGAGGCTCGCGCGGAGCCAGTCCACCGGATCGTCGCTCGACGCCTGCGACGTGCGTGCCGCACCGGTCAGGACCTCGGACAGCTGGTTCCACCCGCGGTCGTACGCGGCGAGGAAGCACTCCTCCTTGTTGGCGAAGTGCTCGTAGAAGGTCCGCCGCGAGACACCCGCCCGGGCGATGACGTCGGTGACCGACGCGCCGGCGTAGGTCCGCTCCGCGACGCTGCCGACCATCGCGCGCAGGACCCGGTCGCGTTGCGACGCCTCGACCGTCTCGCGCGGCAGGTGGTGCGGTCCGCGCGGTAGCGGGGAGGAGGTGGGTGCCATGACGGAGAACACTACTGGACAGGTGAGAAACGTGACCGTTTCTCACTCGCCTGGCCATCCCCGGGGGGGTGGCCGCCACCCGATGCCACGAGGAGCCCCGCGATGCCCGCCACACCGACCAGGCCCCTGTGTCACCGCCAGAGCATGCGACTCTTCGCGGTGATCGGTGCTGCACTCTGCGTCCTCGCCACGCTTCCCGCTGGAGCCGTCGGGGCCGCGACACCCTTCGTCGTCGACGACACGACGGACGCCGTCGATGCCTCGCCTGGTGACGGTGTCTGCCGGACCAGCCAGGGCACGTGCACCCTCCGCGCCGCGATCATGGAGGCCAACGCCACCGCCAGCCACAGCACCATCCTCGTACCAGCGGGGCACTACCGGATCACCATCCTCCCGATCCTGCGCGACTACCTCGCCGACAACGGCGACTTCGTCGACGACGACAGCATGGGTGACCTCGACATCTCCACCCCCATGACGATCCGCGGGGCAGGCGCCCGGCACACGATCATCGACGGCAACGGCATCGACCGCGTCTTCAACGTGCTGCGTGACGGCGGTCCGACGACCATCTCGGATGTGACCATCACCGGTGGCCACACCCACGAACGCAACAGCATCCCCCAGCACACCGGCGGCGGCGGGATCGGGAACGCGGCGGACCTGCGCGTCGAGCGGACCACCATCACGGGCAACGTCGCCGGCTTCGGCGGTGGCGTGTTCAACACCCCGACCGGGACGTTGACCCTCGTCGACAGCACCGTCAGCGACAACGTCGCGGGTGAGGCTGGTGGCATCCGCTTCGACGCTGCTGGGACGGTCGTCAACTCCACGATCAGCGGCAACCGCGTCTACAACTTCCGCGAGGTCATCCGTCCCGGTGGGCTCGCCGGCAAGGGCGGCGGGGTCGATGTCCGCGGTCGTCGCACTGTGGAGTTCATCAACTCGACGATCACCGACAACCTCGCGGCGGACGACGGCGGCGGCATCAACATCTCCCTGGCCTACATCGACATCCTCCAGCCGGCTTTCACCGACGCGCTGCCAGACAGCCTCGGTGGCACGGTGCGCCTGACCAACACCATCGTGGCGGGCAACCGGGACAGGCTCGGTCCGAACGACTGCGGCGCGACCGCCGCCACGTTCGCCTCCGGCGGCGGCAACCTCGACGGCGACGGCACCTGCTGGCTCGACGACCCCACGGATCGACCCGGGACCACGGCGCTCCACCTCGGACCGCTGCAGGACAACGGCGGACCCACCGACACGCACGCCCTCGGTCGACGCAGTCCGGCGATCGGTACCGGCGTGATCAGCGAGTGCCCAGCGGAGGATCAGCGCGGCTCGGTCCGCCGGCGAGGGTGCGACACCGGCGCATATCAGCGTCACTGACCGGAGACGTGAGGGGCGACGTGTGCGGTCCCGTCACGGCGGACCACCTCGAGGCGTAGCGTCCCGCGCTGAGCCGGGAGGTCCGGGTGACGGGCGGGACGAGACCTGACCCAGTGCTGGCCCGTCGTCGGCGTGGGAAGGTCATACTGCCCAGGGACGTGGGGCGGAGATGAGCAGCGAGACGGACACAGGTCGATGGTGGCTGGGTTCGGTGTCGTGGCTCGTCGCGGCGATGGCGACCGGACTGGTGGTCGTCGGCGTGACGGCACCCCTCGTCACCGATGCGCGCGTCGCGATCGTGGTCCTGGCCCTCCCGCTGGGTGTCGGCGTCGCTCGCGGCTGCGTCGGCTCCGACCTCTCCCACGCCGATCGCGTGCAGCGGGGGCTCGTCGCCGCCGCGTGGACCGCGACCATCCTCGTCGGCGCGATCGTCGGGTGGATCGCGGCCGTGATCGCGTTCCTCTGGGCCATCCTCGGCGGCATGTGAGCGCGTTCGTCGCCACACAGGAGCTGCTGCGCGTAGGTTCGCCGGCGGCACACCCGAGAGGAACGACGTGACCATGTCCGAGCTGTTCCTCGCGAGGGCGCGCGCCGCCGCCGATCTGATCGGCAGCGACGTGGTCGCTGAGCGGTGGGATCGGCCGAGCGCTCTCGAGGGGTACACGGTGGCGGGGCTGGCCGGCCACCTCGCCCGTGCCGTGCTCGTGGTCGAGACCTACCTCGACGCCGCCGCGTCCACCTCGGCGAGCGATCCGTCAGCGGCCCGGGTCGACGCATCCGGGTACTTCACCGTCGTCCTCGCCGATCACGACCCGGTCGCCAGCGACCTCCACCGAGGGGTGCGGGAACGGGGCGTCTCAACGGCAGCCGAGGGGCCGGGGGCGCTGGCCGCGGCGGTCCGCGCCTGCGCCGACCGGCTCGCGACCCGGTTGGATGCCGACACCTTGCATCAGCCGCTGCAGGTCGTGAACGGGGTGTCCGTCCCGCTGGAGCAGTACCTCGCCACGCGGCTGGTCGAACTCGTGGTCCACATCGACGACCTCGCCGTCAGCGTGGAGGTGCCCGCCGACCAGTCCGAGGATGCCTGCCGTGTCGTGGCCGGGATCCTGGCCGAGACCGCCGCTCGCCGTACCGGCGGCATCGAGGCCGTCCGCGCTCTGGCCCGCCGGGAACGCCACCCCGACGCGCTCCGGGCGTTCTGAGCCAGCCCGGCCCGCAGGCGCACCCGGCCCGACCCTCATGGAGCCCCAGCCGTGCAGCCCGACGCGCACCACCTCGCCGACGAGCTGGAACGCCGCCTCGCCACGCTCGCGACGCCAGGGCGAGCCGACCAGGAACGGCACTACCTGCGTAGCGAGCTGACCCACCTCGGGACCGCCGTGCCCAGCATCCGGCGGACGGTCAAGAGCTTCGACCGCGAACACCCGCAGCTCGACCACGACGAGGTGTGGGAGCTGGCCGCCACCCTGTGGGACCACCCACGGACGGCGCCCGTGCACGAACGGCGGATGGCTGCCGTCGAACTGCTCGTGCACCACGCCGACCGGCTGCGGCTCGCCGACCTGCCCCGGATCGAGCGCTTGGTCCGCGAGGCCCGGACCTGGGCGCTGCTCGACCCGCTTGCCATCAACGTGGTGGGCGCCCTGGTCGAGCGCGAGGACGAAGGCGTGGACCCCCACCTGCGCCGGTGGGCGACCGACGACGACCGGTGGGTGCGACGTGCCGCCCTCCTCGCCCACCTGACGAGCCTGCGCCGGAAGGTCCCGGCCGCCGTGGTCGAGACGGCGTTCGTGCGGGTCACGGAGCTGGCCGAGCCGATGCTCGCCGACCGCGACCCGATGATCCGCAAGGCGATCGGCTGGGTGCTTCGCGAGGCCGGCACGCACCGCCCCGACCTGGTGACCGCCTGGCTCCTGCCCCGCGCCCAGCTCGCGTCCACGGTGACCGTCCGCGAGGCGGTCCGACACCTCCCCGACGAGGACCGCGAGGCCATCCTGGCCGCACGGACGGCCCCGAGCTGACCCTCGGCGCTGGCTGTCCACAGCCCCGAGGAACTCGCTCGGCACCCTGCGAGAGCGTCGCGTTAGGCTCCGACGCATCGACGGTCCCGACGGGGGGAAGACGTCCATGCGCACGCGACGCCATGGCGTCACGCTGATCGCGACAGCAGCCCTGCTGGCCGCCTGCACGTCATCGCCCGACGACGAGCTCGACCTCGGCACCAGCGCCCAGGCCGCCCCCGACATCACCCTGTCCCCCGACCCGGGCCCCGAGGACACCGAACCACCCGAACCCCCCGAACCGGACGGCCCTCTCTACCCACCCCTCCCTGAGCCGGCACCAGACCCCGATTCACACGTCTCGGTAGAGGACCAGCTCTTCTTCCTGAAGGTCCATGCGGAGGCCTACGAGGCAGCACAGACGGCGCTCGCCACCAACGAGTTCGACGAGGAACTCCTCGGCAAGCTCTACGTCCCCGAGCAGGTGGAGCTCCTTCGCTCCTCGGTCGACCAACGGCGTGAAGCAGGCACGGTCCTGCGCAGCCCCGACAGTGAGGTCCTGTGGGTCCAGGTAACTGATGCGCATGGCGGCCAGGCGGTCGTCCAGGAATGCAGCGTGACTGGGCCCCGAAGCGGGATATATGACGGGCGTTCCGGCGAACTGCTATCGACAGCTGAGAGCGGCCCTCGCGTGGTCGAGTACTACATCGCCTCGATCGCCATCGATGATGACCTCCGCTACCGCGTCGGCGGGACTCGGCTCGTGGACTCCGAGAAGCCCTGTCATGCGTAGGATCGGGCGATTGGTTGTGGTCGTCCTCGTCCTGGGGATCAGTGGCGTCCAGGCTCCTCCACTCGCCATCGCGCGCGTCAACCCCCCTTGCCCGGCAGAGGACCGGTTCTGCTCCGAGCGAGCGGGCGCCGCTCACTCGGGTGGGTCGCTCGGGCTGTGGGCCCGTGACGACGGAACCCTCGGTGCACCCGCCGCTGCGCCGGTGGCCAGCACGCCCAGGGCGCCGACGTGTTCGTACGAGCCCGTACCGGAAGACTTCGACCGCAGCAAGCGCCTCGCCGGGGACCCCTCGGTACCGATGGCGGCCATCCACTACACGCGCGATTGTGGGGAAGGCGAGTACTACCTCTGGTACGTGCCCGGGACCAGCGATCCGCTCGAGGACCCCACCGTCGCTGCACTGATCGAGGAGGCGATCGGGCGGGTGGAGCCGCCGGCGCCGCAGCTGGTCACCGCACCCCCGCTCGGCACCCCGATCCTGACCGGCTTCCCGATGTACCTCGCCGTCGACGACAGCGCCTACACCCCTGCCACCGGGCAGGTCACCGCCGGCCAGTTCACCGTCACCGCCACCCTCGAGCCGGTCGAGACCAGCTTCGACCCCGGCGACCAACACGACCCGCGCACCTGCCCCGGACCCGGCAGCCGCTGGAACCCCGGCGACCGCCCCGGCCCCGACGACTGCACCCACACCTACACCCACACCCCGCAGCACCTCCACGGCCAGGACGTCGGCGACACCTACCCGTTGACCGCCCGCATCCACTACCACGCCACCTACACCGTCGAGGGCCCCATCCTGGCCGGCACCTACGACCTCGGCACCCTCGAAGGCCCCGCCACCACCCTCGACGTCCCCGTCACCGAACGCCGCGCGGTCCGCACCAACAGCTGAACAGCTCCACGGTCCGCCCGACCGGCCACGGCCGCGCGGCGGACGGACGGCCAGGAGGGCCCGCCCGACCCGGCCGCGGGCTGGCAGCTCGGCCATGGAGGCTGACCGCTCCGTAGGGCATCGTGGAGGGCGACGACCCGCGACCCCAGGGACGGAGGGCACGCATGGGACTCGCAGACCGCTCCAAGGACCGAGGCACCACCGACGACGCACGTCGGGACGATCCCGAGGTCGTCCACGACGTGACCGACGACCGTGATCGCGCACGCCACCCCGACGAAAGCACCCGGGAACCCACCCCGCGTGAGGTCGACCGCGACCGCACCGACACGAGGCACCGGGACGACCACGTCCACGACGACCCGGATCGCACCCGGCCACGGCGGTCCGACCGGCGCGACGAAGCGGTGGTCGTCGACGCCCACCGCTCCCCTGCGGCGGTCGTCGCCCTCGTCCTCGGTGTCATCGCCGCGCTGCTGGCCATCATCCCGATCCTCGGGCTGATCGGCTCGCTGCTCGGCGTCATCGCCATCGTGGCCGGGATCATCGGCAAGTTCGCCGCACGGAAGGCGACGGTGACCGGCGGCGGCATGGCGCTCGCCGGCATCATCCTCGGTGTGCTGTCGCTGATCCTCGGTGCCACCGGACTGGTGCTGTTCGGGGACACCGCCGCCGACCTGCAGGACCCCGTCGAGGACGTCATCGGCGAGATCCAGGACCAGGTCGAGGACGTCACCAACTAGACCGCGCTGGGCACGAACGAGGGGACCGCCGCGGCGGTCCCCTCCTCGTGTGAGCGGCGGTCAGAACAGGTCGCGGATGCGTTCGAACAGCCGGTCGAAGAACCCCTCGACGTCCTCGCCGTCGATGTCGGGCAACTCGATGCGACCGCCCTCGTCGCCGTTCTCCTCACCGTCCCCTGCCGGCGGGTCGGCCTCGCGCTGCTGGATCGCCGCCTCGCGGTCGTTCAGGGAAGCCTCCCGGTCGTCGAGCGCCGCCTCGCGCTGATCGAGCGCCGACGCACGTTCGTCGAGCGCGGCCGCCCGATCGTCGAGGGCGCTGCGCTGCGCGTCGAGGGCCGCGTCCCCCTCGCCGACAGCCGCTTCGGCGTCCGCGACCCGGGCTTCGAGCGCGTCGTTCTGGGCCGCGAGCTCGTCGCGTTCCGCCTCGAGCGCCGCGATCCGGTCCTCGGCCGCGGCCACCTGATCGTCGACCGTCCCTCCGTCGCCGGCGAGGAACGCCACGATGACCGCGAGCAGGACGCCGACGACCACCCCGCCGAGCCCGATCGCCCAGTCCCGTGCGCGGTTGCGGGGGGGCTCCTCCTCGACGAGCTCCTCCTCCTCGACCACCCGGCCCTCACGCGGGCGGTTCGGCACCGTGACGTACCCGTCGTCGTCCCCGTACCCCGTCGGGTCGAGCTGACGGGTCGGGTCAGCATCCATCCGTGACGATCCGGCCGGCGGGTCGATCCGCCGGGTGGCTCCGTCGTCGCCCTGGCGTGTGACGTCCGGGTCGGGGCGCTCGACCCGTCGGGTCCGATCGTCACGGCCTGGAACATCGGATCCGCTCACCGGATCGCCTCCCGTCGTGTCGTCCGACCTTACCCAGGTGAGGTGGGTCCGGCGCCGGACGGTGGACCGGCCGCCTGGGTCCGGGGGGCATCGACGCCTACCTTGTCGACCGCGAGCCCCCGAGCCCCACGACCGCGAGGTGCACCGTGCCCACCGTCCTGACCGTCGCCGGCGTCACGCCGACCCTGGCCACCGCCTACGTGGCCGACACCGCGACGTTGGCGGGCAACGTCACCCTCGCCGACGAGGTGTCGGTGTGGTTCGGCACCGTGCTGCGCGCCGAGCTGGCGCCCATCACCATCGGGGCGGGGTCCAACATCCAGGACAACTCGGTCGTCCACACCGACCCCGAGTTCCCCGTGACCCTCGGCGAGCGGGTGACCGTCGGCCACCGGGTGATCCTGCACGGCTGCACCGTCGAGGACGACGCGCTGATCGGCATGGGCGCGGTGGTCATGAACGGCGCCGTGATCGGCGAGGGCGCCGTCGTCGGCGCGGGCGCGGTGGTCACCGAGGGCACCGTCGTGCCACCGCGCACGATCGCCGTCGGCGTACCGGCCAAGATCCTCGAGAAGCCGGTCCCGCCGGTCCCGCGGCCGAACGTGGCCGGCTACATCGCCCTGGCCGAGGCCTACCGCGAGGCGACCCCGGCGAGCCCCTGACGCGACGCCGCGGCCGGTCGACCACGAGGAGGGCCCGCGGTCACGGCGGCCCCGCCCCGTCGAGGCCCGGCAACGGCAGGGTCATCCGGAAGCCAGGCCGGCCGAGCTCGCCGCGGTCGATCCCCAGCGCGTTCAGCACGAGGTGCAGCTCGCTGGCGTCGGGCCCCGGCGTCCCGAGGAAGGCCAGCGTCGCCGTGGCCTCGTCGCCCGGGTCGAGCTCGAGCTTACGGAGGTCCTCGCCCTCGGACTCGTCCCGCAGGAACTGGAAGGTCCGGCCGGCGTCGTCGGTCAGCCGCGGTGCGTCGTTGACGATGCCGACCCGTGACCCCGATGCGTTCACCACCTCGATCTCCACCAGGATCGACCGGCCGTCGTTCGCGACGCTGACCACCGTGAGCTCGACGTCGGGGTTGTCCTCGCTGGTGAACTGCTCACCCACCTCGACGATCCCGGCGTCGAGCAGCCCGGCCGCCGTGTTGATCGCTGCCGTCTCGAGGCCGACTCCCGGGAAGGGGACATCGGGAAAGAGGAAGGCGGGGAACTGCACGGGGCGCTGCTCCCCGGCGCTGACCCGCTCGTCATCGGTGACCTGATTCATCGCGAACGTGAAGCGCGTCGAATCGGCGTCGATCGGCCCCTGGAACGCCAAGGTGCCCGTCATGCGCTCCGCCTCGCCGAGCGCCAGCTCCGGGTTGTCCTCGACGCGCACCAGCTGGTAACGGTTCCCGAGGTCGTCCTCGAGCAGGTTCGAGTACCGCCCGATCTGCACGTTCGAGCGCACGCTGACCGCCTCGAAGTCCAGCAGGACGTTGCCCGCCGCGTCGATCTCGACCGCCCGCAGCATCACCGAGGCACCCACGGGGTGGTCCTCGCGGAAGCCGGTCAACTGGAGCCGACCGGAGGGCCCGGACGCCTCCGGGCCCGCGTCGTCCACGACCGGTTCACCCGCGGGCGCCGGGCTCGCGGCACCGCCATCGTCACCACCGCCGGTGCAGCCTGCGAGGGCGGTGACCGCCACGACGACCGCCGCCAGGATCGTCGCCGTCCGGCGCATCATCGGCCCGGCACGGGCAGGTCGTCGATGCGCAGGTAGGGCGCGAGCCCGCTGTTCTCGTCCCGGGTCCCGGTGTTGAGCGTCAAGGTGAGGGTGTCCGCATCGGCGGCGACCACCCCGCGCCACGACAACGTGACCGTGGCCTCGTCCCCGGGCTCGAGCTCGACCCGACGCTCGGCAACCTCGGTGTTGTCCCGGTCCTGCTCGACGGTGACGAACGTGCTCCCGTGACCGTCATCGAGCCAGGGCAGCGATCCCGCGAGGAGGATCTGGCGCGACGAGCCGTTGCGTACATCGAACTCGATGCTGACCGTGCGACCGTCGCCGACGACGCGGTGCACGGTCACCTCGACCTCGGGCAGGTGATCGGGGGTGTAGGTCTCGCCGACCTCGGCGACGGCCCGATCGGTGAGCTGGCCCGCCTCGCCCCGGTCGGCCTCCACCTCGAGCCCCACCCCCGGTAGGGGAACGCCCTCGAACAGGAACTTCGGCGAGACGGACGGGTCGTGCTCGCTGGCGCTGATGAGCTGGTCGCCCGGCCGCTGGTTGAACATCAGCGTGAACGTGCGCGCCTCGGCAGCGAGCGGTTCCTCGAACGCCAGCACACCGCTCAGCCGGTGGTCCTTGGGGAACCGCAACCGTTCGTCGACCGCCGGCCGCACCATCGGGTGCTCGTTGCCGAGGTCGTCCACGACCCACACGTGCGGATCGGCGAGGGAGACCATCCCGGCACCGCGGAAGTTGGCGTTGACCGACTCGATATCCACGGTCAGGAACCCGGCAGCGTCCACCTCCACGCCGCGCAGCGCCACGGAGACCTGCGAGCCGAGGTGGTGCTCCTGCCAGCCGGTCAGCACCAGGCGACCGTTCGGTCGCAGTTCATCCGGCTCGGCCGGCTCAGCGGCATCCACGTCAGCCGCCGGCCCGTCGTCTGCCGGTCCGTCGTCCCCACCGGTCGTGCAGCCGGCGACCAACGCCACCACGAGCACGAGAGCGAGGCCACGAGGCATACCTGCCACGCGTTGGACGGGCGTGGACAACTGGCAGAACGGACGCATCGGTCAGCCGTCCTGATCCGGTGGGGTCACACCCACGATCAACACCTCGACCCGACGGTTCTGCGCACGACCCGCCTCCGAGCTGTTGTCCGCCACCGGCTCATCGAACGCCCGCCCTTCGGCTGTCAGACGGTCCGCACCGATGCCCCGCTCGCGCAGACCTGCCACGACCGCGTCCGCACGGTCCTGTGACAGCCCGAGGTTGTAGTCACGACCGCCCTGGTCGTCGGTGTGGCCGATGACCTGCACCGGCGCACCCTCGTAGAACGCCAACACCTCCGCCACATCGTCCAACGCCTCACGCGCCCCGCCACGCAAGGTGGCCGAGTCGAAGTCGAACAGGATCGGCTCCTCGAGGGTCAACACCGTCCCGTCCTCGGTCACCTGACCGTCGAACTCGATGATGATCTCACCCACACGGATCTCCGCCGACGACCGCGGCGCATCGATCGGCTCCACCGTCACCACCGACACCGGCGGCTCGACCGCCTGCCCGTCGTCGTCCCCGTCATCGTCCGCATCGACGTCCGCGCCATCAGCCTCCGCGCCGTCATCGACATCGACGGACGCGTCCGTCGCGTCAGCGCCGTCGTCCAGCGCACCGTCGTCATCGCTGGTGCAGCCGGCGACGAATGCAGCGACGAGTAGGGCACTGGCGATCCTGCGCCTCGATCGGCTCGGCACGATCACGCTCCTCAGTTCGGTAGGGGGATGTCGTTGAACTCGATGTTGGGGTGGAGCGTGGACTCCTGCCCCTTGGTCTCACCGTTGAGCCGCAGCTGCAACGACTCCGCGTCCGCGGCGATCGTCCCCCGGTACGAGAACGTGACCGAAGCCTTCGAACCCGGTTCCATTCGCACCACCCGGTCGTCGCGCTCCTCGGACTCGTTCCGCTCGTAGACGATGAAGGAGTCCCGGCCGCACCGTCACCGATGTCGTCGTCGCCGCCGGTGCAGGCCGCGAGGACCGTCGCCGCCACCAGCGCGGCTGCCAGCCGACGCCGGGCGCGCGGACGCGACTGCTCCGTGATCGATCCGGTCATCGGTCCTGCCCCGGTAGCGGCATCTCGACGTACACGTGGGGTGAGGTGGGTGTCTGCCACCGCTCGCTGTTGATCTCCAGCGCGAGGAACTCTGCGTCGTCGGGGATGAGCCCACGCCACGCGAGCACAGCCGTGACCTCCTGGCCTGGGTCCATCCGCAGCACCCGCTCGTCACGGTCGTCGGACTCCGACCGCTGGTAGCCGTACTTGGTGTCCCGTCCGTCGCGCAGGTGGGGGTTCCCGCTGGTCAGCTCGACCACCCGGTTCGAGTTGTTGACCGCTTCGAGCTCCACGGTGATCGTGCGCCCGTCGGTGCGGTAGCGGAGCACCGTGACCGACACGCCCTCGTTGATCTCGGGCTGGACGGTGACGCCGACCTCGATCTCCTGCTCGGTGGTCAACGCGTCCGCCGTCCCTCCACGGTCAGCCTCGGCCTCCAACCCCACACCCGGCAGGGGGACCTGCTCGAAGAGGAACCGCGGGAACTGGTTGAGGTTGTCCTCCGCGGCGCGGATCAGCGTCTCGGCATCGTCCTGCTGGTTGAACGCCACCGTCACCGTGCGAGCCGCGGGATCAACCGGCCCCTCGAACGCCAACGTCCCGGTCATCCGCTCGTCCCGGACGAACTGCAACCGGCCGTTGCCTTCGGGCCGGACGAAGTCGTAGACGTTGCCCAGGTCGTCACGGGCCAGGACGCCACGCATGCCGATGGACGCGCTGTTGCCGTGCAACGAGGAGTTCACCGCTTCGATGTCGATGAGCAGGTTGCCGGCCGCGTCGACCTCGATCGCACGCAGCGCGACCGTCATGACCTTGGGGTGGTCCTCGGCCCACCCCGTCAACTGCAGGCGACCGCCAGGCGCCGCCTGCTCGGTGACGGCCTCGTCCCCGACCTCTCCGGCGTCCACGACCTGACCGTCGTCGACCGGAACGTCGTCATCCGTAGCGGACGTGCAAGCTCCCGCGAGCACCGCCACGATGACCGCCGGCATCAGCACGCGCGAGCGTGCCCCCACCCGTTCCACGACCGTTCCCCCGTGCCCTCGAACTTCCTGGCCCTGCCAACGTAGCCGCACCCCGACCGATCCCGTCAGCCAGCGCGCACACCGATCTCGACCAGCACACGTAGGACGACCACGACGCCCGCGGCGGTCAGCAACGGGACCGCGCGCCGATCCAGCACGCCCCCGAGCGCGCGCCACACCAGCAACACACCGCCGACGAGGATGGCGAGGGCCGGCCCAGCGACCAGCAGGCTCGGGGCAACCAGCAACACGCCGACCAGCAACACCACCACCGGCAGCACGATCCGAGCCCACATCGGCGCCGTCGACGTCGGTTCGGGCGCCGACACCGCGACCGTCTCCGCCGCCTCATCGATCGAGCGACCGTGGAGGGCCGCCATCCGCTCGGCGTTCAGCAGCTCGGTCTGGCGCACCCCCCACCCCGAGCTCGCGTCCAGGTGGAGCGTCACGACCGCCAACGGGACCCACCGGCCGTCCTGGAGCACCGCGGCCGTGCGGTGCAGGCGGCCCTGGAGCAGCGGTTCGAACCCCCGGATCTCCTCCCACGCGACGCGGTGGGTGCGCCACACGTTGCGCACCACCAGCCCGTCCTGGCTGACCTCGACCCGCACCATCGCACCCCGCCACCAGATCGCGAGGTAGATGGTCAGCATGATCGCGACCTGGACGGCACGGTCGGTGGTCGACCCCGCCACGTCCGAAGTCACGATGGTCGTCACGGTCGAGAAGGTGAACCACGCCATGAGCCCCCCGATCCAGACCAGCAGACCGCGGTTCCAGATCGTCCTGCCAGCCGCCGTCGGACGAACGGTGGGACCGGGTCGGTGGCCGCCCGCAGCCTCGGTCACGACCCGACCACCACGACCAGCATGACGGCCGCCACCACCACCCACATCGCGGCGTACACGATCGCCGAGACCCGCGTGCCCGCCGCCGGCGGCATCGCACCGACGCGACCCCCGGACGCCGCCCCCAGCTCACGGAGCCGATCGGCGACGTCGTCGGCCCGCGAACGCCGACCAGCCATCCGTGCCGCGTTGGCCGCCTGCACCGCCCACGCGGTGACCCGGCTGCCATCGGCCCGGTGCAGCATCAGGTACCGCTCGGAGCTGATCTGCTCGATATCGGGCCACGACAGCTCGTGCGTCGCGAACGGGTTCACCACCCGGACGCCAGCGGGCGACGCCTCGACCCGCGCCACCACGTACGCCCGGTAGACCACCGCCGACCCGGCCAGCCAGATCAGTGAGAGCGCGACCGCCAGGACGAGCTCATCGCCGGCTGCTGCCGGCATCCAGCCCGCCATCGCGACGAGCAGGACGATGAACGTCCAGCCGATCCGCGGGTAGGACGGGTTGCGGAAGGTCTCGATCGAACCAGTGGTCACGTGGTGGCTCCGCTCTCCTGGGTACCGGCGCGCCGGTCGGCCAGACCTTCCAGTGGCGATCAGCCGCTACGCAGCCCGACCTCGAGGAGGATCCGCAGCACGACCACCAGCCCGGCGGCCGTCAGCAGCGGTGCAGCCCGCCGATCGACGCGCCCACCGAGCGCCCGCCACACCATCAGCGCCCCGCCGATGAGGACCGCCGCCGCGAGCGCCGCGACGACGGCCGGCAGCTGTGGTGCGAGCAACGGTACTCCCACGACGAGTACCACGATGGGTAGCACGACCCGCGCCCAGGCCGGCGGAGCCGGCGGCCGCTCATGCGCGCTCGCGGCGACCGTCTCGGCCGCATCGTCGATCGACCTCCCGTGGAGGGCCGCCAACCGCTCGGCGTTGAGGAGCTCGGTCTGGACGACCCCCCAGCCAGAGCTGGCGTCGCGGTAGAGCGTGATCGCGGCCAGCGGCACCCACGTGCCGTCCTGCAGGACCGCCGCGGTGCGGTGCAGCAACCACCCTTGGCGCTGCGGCTCGAACCCCCGGATGTCCTCCCAGGCGATGCGGTGGGTCCGCCACACGTTGCGCACCACCAGCCCGTCCTGGCTGACCCTGACCCGCACCATCGCGGTCCGCCACCAGATCGCGAAGTAGATGGCACCCATGATGGCGATCTGCACGGCACGGTCGGTCGCTGACCCCGCCCCCTCCGACTGCACGATCGTGGTGACCGTCGAAGCACCGAACCACAGGACCAACACCAGGATGCCGAGCAGCAGACCGCGGTTCCAGATCGTCCGTCCGATCGCGGTCGGGCGCGTCGTGTGACCGTGGTCGTGGCTGGTCATTTGCCAGGCTCCGGGAGACCGGGGGTACAGCTGGTCGCGGTGCAGAGGATCGACGGTAGCTCCGCGTTCACGCCGACGAACAGCCGCTGCGGCACGGTCAGCCCGGCGTTGGCCAGACCCTGGCCACCACCCGCGGCGGTGATGCCAGCGCCGGGGATCATCACCGCGGCCGTGATCAGCGCATCGACGCCCACCGTCTTCACGAAGTCACCGGTCTGGAAGGTGCCGTCGCGGATGCCGTCGATGCCACCCGCGTGGTTGAAGTTGGTCACCGTGCGGTCGGCGAAGAGCGCCGCCGTACCGGCGAGGCAGACGACCCCGGCCGCCCCGGCCGTCGCCACCGCTCCGGCGACGCACGCGCCGGCGACGATGAAGCCGCCGATGGTCTGCCGGTTCTCCCAGGCCCACGAGCCGGCCGTCGCCAGGCCGTCACCGATCGTGCTCAACCCGTCGCCGACGGTGTCCTTGACGCTGTTGACCACGCCCGAGCCGCGGCAGGACCCGTCCGGGTTCTTCCCGGCGATGCACCACAGCCCGAGCGGGTCGGTGAACACCGTCGGACGGTTCCCCACGTAGAGGTAGGACGCGGCGAAGGGGTCGTCGAGGACGGGCCCGGCCGGGTCGCGGATCAGGAAGCGACCGAGCGCGGGATCGAGGTCACGCGCCCGCAGGTGGACGAGGCCGGTGGTGGGGTCGGTGAGTTCGCCGGTGAAGCCGAACGGCAGGTCGAGCGCACCGTCGGCTGCGATCACGTCGCCGAACGCGCCGTAGCGGGCCGTGCCGAGCAGTTCGCCCTCGGCGTCCGTGCCAGCCAGGACCGAGCCGAGCGGGTCGGCGTGGGTCACCATCGGGTCCGTACCGGTCACACCGAGCAGGCCCGTCGGACCCCACACCGGGGTGGTGGTCGCCTCGTCGGTGACGACCTCCGCCAGGAGGGGCCACGCCGCGACGGGGTCCCACGTCAGCTCGGTGCTGCCACCGGGCCCGTCGACCGACCGTCGACGCCCGTGCCCGTCGTAGGTGTAGCTGGCGTCCCCGTCCGGGGTGCTGGCAGCCACCATCCGCCCGGCGAGGTCGTAGCGGAAACTGGTGTCACCGGCTCGTGTCATCCGGCCGGCGGGATCGTGCTCGAACTCGACGGTCCCGTCCGGCCCGACGATCGACTCCAGCTGGTCGCCCGCACCGTAGGTGTAGGTACTGGTCCCGTCCGGGCCCTCTTCCTCGATCCGGTTGCCGTGGGCGTCGTAGGTGTAGGTGGTACAGACCCCGTCGTGGCACTCCTCGACGAGCTGGTCGATGTCGTCGTAGGCGAACGTCGCCTCGATGTCACCGGTGATGGCGGTGAGGTTGCCGACCTCGTCGTAGCTGTAGCTGCGGTCGAGCACCGCTTCGGGCCCGGCGACCTTCTGGCGGGCGATGCGGCCCACCGGGTCGTACTCGCGCGTCTCGGCGGTGCCGTTGGGGTTGCGCAGCTCGGTGACCCGGCCCGCGGCGTCGTGGGCGAACGCGAACACGCCCTCGGGGCTGGTGAGCTGGCGGACGGTGCCGTCGGGTCCGATGTCGTAGCTGAAGCGGGCGCCGCTCGGGGTGGTGCGGTCGGTCAGGCGGCCGACGTCGTCGTAGTCCCAGGTCTGGACCTGGTCGCCACGTCGCACCTCGACGAGTCGACCCCCCTCGTCGTAGCGGTAGGACTCCTCGCCGAGGCCGTCGGTCATCGTGGCCAGGCGGCCGGCGTCGTCGTAGGTGAAGGCGACCGAGGGGGTGTCGTCGGCGTAGTCGACCGCGACCACGCGTCCCTGCTGGTCGTAGGTGCGGGTCACGGCGCGGGTGCTGCCGTCCGCGACCGGCACGTCGGTGCGTACGGGGTTGCCGGCAGCGTCCCAGTGGTGGTCGATGCGACCGCCGGTGGGCAGCTCGGCCGACACCAGGTGGCCCGCCGCGTCGTAGGCGTAGCGGTACACGTCACCCAGCGGCGACCGTCGCTGCACGAGCTGGCCGACCGCGTCGTAGGCGTACGTCGTGGTCGCGCCATCGGGAGCGGCGACCTCCTCGAGCAGCCCACGGACGTCGTAGCTCAGCCTGGTCGTGCGCCCGAGCGCGTCGGTGCGGGCCACGACCCGGCCGGCCGCGTCGCGCTCGAAGGTGGTGGTGGCACCCGTCTGGTCGATCGCGGTCGCGACGTTGCCGTGCGCGTCGTAGGTGAAACGGGTCTCGCCGTCGGTGGCGTCGAGCAGCGCGACCAGCCGTCCGGCGGCGTCGTAGGTGCCCCGGAAGACCACGTCGCCGTCGGCGTCGGTGATCGACGCCACCTGGCCGGTCTCGGTCCACGTGAAGCTGGTGACCTCCCCCACCGGGTCGACGACCTGCGCGGGGAGGCCGTCGTCGCCGAGTTCGATCCGGGTCCGAGCACCGTCGGGCGTCACGATCTCGGTGAGCCGACCGGCGTCGTCGTGCTCCAGCCGGGTCACGGCACCGGCCGCGTCGACGACCTCGACCAGGTCACCGGCGTCGTCGTACACGTACCGCTGCGTGAGGTCCTGCCCGGGGGCGGCCACGGTCAACACGCGGCCGTCCGCGTCGTAGGTGGCCGTCGCCTCGCGGCCGAGCTCGTCGGCGACACCGACGACGTTGAGGTCGTCGTCGTAGGTGAAG
The DNA here is from genome assembly GCF_000969705.1 of Nitriliruptor alkaliphilus DSM 45188. Taxonomy (GTDB): domain Bacteria; phylum Actinomycetota; class Nitriliruptoria; order Nitriliruptorales; family Nitriliruptoraceae; genus Nitriliruptor; species Nitriliruptor alkaliphilus. The sequence continues at coordinate 5,402,777 of NZ_KQ033901.1, read as the reverse complement.
GTGATGTGCCGCCCGTGCGGGTCGATGCGGCGGACCAGCAACCCGCGCCGGTAGACGTCGGTCCACGTCGACCCGCCGTTGTCGATCATCGTGGCGGCGCCCTGGCGTTCGTCCCACGTGAAGCGGGAGACCTCGCCGGCGCCGTCGGTCTGTTCGACGACCCGCTCGCCCTCGTACCGGTTGCGCACGATCAGCCGGTCGGTCGCGTCGTAGACCTCGGACACGCGGCCGCCCTCGTAGCCGTACCGCAGCGTCGCACCGCCCGGCAGCGTCACGGACGTCAGCAACCCACCGTCGTACGCCAGCTTGACCCCGCGGCCATCAGGACCGGTCACGCTCGTCAGACGGTCGTCGTCGTAGGCGAACGCGAGCGCCCGATCGGTGCCGTCGCTGACCTCGACGAGCCGATCTGCCTCGTACCGCAGCTCGAGGGCTGCACCGGTCCGGTCCTCGACCGCCGTCAAGCGGCCGGCAGCGTCGAAGCGGTGGACGGCGCCATCCGGGCGGCGCGTCCGGTAGCCGTCGTCGGCCTCGGTCAGTTCCGCGCGGACACCGGGCGCTGGCTCCCACTCGCCGTCACGCCGTGTGAAGCCGGCGCGGATCCCCTCCTGGGTGACGAACACCGCCCGGTCGTCGGCGGTGCGCTCGATGCGGGCCTCGTAGGCGTGCTGCCAACCGCGGCCGAGGACCCCCTCGCCGCCGCGGGCGGAGTTGTAGCTGCGCAGGAAGGCGAGCTGCGGACCGACCCCCGGGTAGGCGAGGTCCACGTAGGAGGTGACGAAGGCCCCGGTGAGGGAGTTGATGGGGTCGGACTGCGACCCGGTCGGGTCCACCGCGTCCTCGCCCGAGCTGCCGGGGCCGGACGGTGTGCCGTCGGCCGGGTCGCTCGAGCCGGTCCCACCCGGTCCGGTCGCGCCGTCCGGATCGTGGTCCGAACCGGAGGGTGGGATCCCGTCGAGGAGGCCAGGGTCGGTGACCTCGCCCGTCTCGGGGTCACGACCGACGTCCGCGGGGTTCCCGCCGTCCTCCGGCCCGGTGGTGCCCACGGGGGTGCCCGTCACCGGATCGGCACCCGGGCCGGTCACGGCCGGGCCGTCCTCGCAGGCATCGCCGCCGATGTCGATGAGACAGAAGGCCGAGCGGACGGAGTCGGCGACGACCGGTCCGATGGGCGTCAGCACCACCGCACCGATCACCAGCGCGACCAGGCTGATCGCCCCCACGTACTCCGCTGTGGAGACGCCTGCCTCACGACGGTGTCCGCGCAGCGCGCGCCTCAGGCCCCTACTCATCGCCGTCTCCCCGTCTCATCGTTCTGCGCACCGTCCTGGGCGCCCACCAGGTTCTTACCGGGCGGCGGGCCGCCCGACCTGGGTCCCCCGCCTCAGCCACCCTGCGCTGGGGGACCCAGACGCCTAGGTCCCCGCCCGTCACCTCACGCCCGTCCGGACGTTGACCTTGTGGAGCCGAGTGCGCAGGCAGGCTAGTCTCCTGCGCCGGACGCGGCGTCACCGCCGCGTCACGCAGCGTGCACGTCCCGGGGGAAGTCGGCGCGGTCCCCGTGGATGCCGTTGGAAGCCGACAGGAATGGGGGCGGGGTCGTGACGGTGGTCTGTGGGTCGGGCTTCGGGCTCCCGCCTGCCATCCTCGGGGTCAGCGCACCCATGGTGATCCCGCAGGCGCCGGGTCCCGCGGCGCTGCTCGATGCCGTTCGTCCCCCCCTCGACGCGGGTGAGACGGTCATCGCCCTCCACCCCGTCTGGCAGCCCGACCCCTGGCACCACGACCTCCAGGTCGTGCGGTCGATCCTCCAGACCGACGCGCTGATCGCGGTCCCGGTCGACCTCCCGCCGCTGGCCGGCGCCATCCTCGGTGGCCTGCTCGCCCAGGCGGGCGCGGCGCGCGAACCCGCCGCGACCATCGCGGCGGTCGAGCAGTTGACCTCCAAGCTGACGTCCATCGGCTGGCTCGGCACGGTGTCCGGGTTGTCCCACCTGCCCGTGTCGCTCCAGCTCCACACCCGGTCGGTGGTGCCGGGCTCGGCGTTCGTGGCGGTGGCGACCGGCGCCGAGCGTCGGGTCGTGCCGACGTCACGCCGCAAGCCGGCTCTCCCGCTCCCCCTCCCCGACCAGAGCAAGCGCATCACCCTCGCCGCCGGCGACAAGGGCGACCTCGAAGCGGTCCGGCAGGCGTTGACTGCCGCCGGGTGGTGGGGCGGGACCACCGAGGTGGCGACCACGGCCCTCGGCACCACCTGGTGGGGCACCGACCGCCACGTGGAGGTGGTCGTGCACCCGGCGACGGCGGCCGCTGCTTCGGCCAGCCTCGGTCCCGTGGTCGAGGGCGAGGCGTGCGGCCGCTGCGGCCAACGCACCCCGACCGACCCTTGCTCGTTCTGTCGTCACAAGACCGCCGGAGCTGTCGCGTGAACCCTCGTCAACGTCGTGGCGCCCTCCTCACCGGTGTCTCCGTCCTGATGGCCCTCGGCCTCGTGGTCGGGGTCGCCAACTACGTGGGGGCGGTGCAGGAGCAGCTCGGTCCGACCCAGTCAGTGCTCATCCTGACCTCGGACATCGCACCGCTCGACCCGATCCCCGGGAACGCGGTGGAGGTCGCCGAGGTCCCCCAGCGGTACGTGCCGAGCGGCGCGCTGCGCTCGGTGGACGAGCTCGGCGGGTTCGTGGCGGCGACGGCCCTGCCCACCGGCACGATGCTGCAGAACGGGTCGGTCCGGAACCCGCCACAGATCGAGACCGATGAGCGCGAGGTCGCCATCCTCGTCAGCCCCGAGACCGGGGTGGGCGGCAAGATCCAGGCCGGTGACATCGTCGACATCTACGCCACGTTCCCCCCCAGCGGTCAGGAGGCGGCGCGAGCCGAACTGGTGCTGCAGGCCGTGCCCGTCGTCGAGATCGCCCCAGCGGTTCAGACCTCCTCCGAGGACGCGGGGTTCGCCACGGAGGCGGCCGTGCCCGTGACCTTCGCGCTGTCGGCCGACGACGTGCTCATCCTGGCGTACGCCGAGAGCTTCGCCACCGAGGTCCGCCTCGGGCTGCGTCGTGCGACCGACACCGGGGAACTGCCCGCTGAACGCCGGCGTTACCAGCCGCCGGGCGGCACCACCGCCGAGCTGGGGGACTGACGTGGCCGATCAGGTCCTCCTCGCCATCCCCGAGGGCGCCGCTCACGTCACGGGCCAGGCCACCGCCATCATCGACGAGTCCGAGACGCTCGAGTTCACGGGCCAGCGGACCAACGCCCGCGACCTGTTCTCGGCGCTGGACCAGGCGACCGTCGACGTCGTCGTGCTGCACGAGGACTTCGAGGGCAGCGCCGACCTCCAGCTCGCAGCGGACCTCAACCGCCGCTACCCGGATGTCTCGGTCGTGCTCCTCGCCACCGACCACACCCCCGAGCTGCTCCGCGCCGCGATGTTCGCGGGTGTCCGCGCCCTGGTGCCGCTGCCGCTGCAGCTCGAGGAACTCGTCGGCGCGCTGACGAGCGCGGCAGAGTGGGCCGCCACCGTCCGCGATCGCATGCGCGACGCCGGTGACGGCCGCAGCCGCAACGCGGGCAGCCTCCTCGTGCTGGCGGGCTCGAAGGGTGGGGTCGGGACCACGACGCTGAGCGTCCTGTTGAGCCAACACCTGGCGGCCACCGAGCCCTCGCGGTCGGTGTGCCTGGTGGACCTCGACCTGCAGACCGGCGACGTGCGAGCCATGCTCGACCTCAACCACCGCCGCTCGATCACCGACCTGGTCGCGGTCGCCGACGAACTCACCACCCGTCACTTCGACGAGGCGCTCATCCGGCATGCCAGCGGGGTGCAGGTCCTCCTGCCGCCCGTCGACGGCGAACTCGGTGAGGACGTCGACACGACCGCCGCTCGCCGCATCCTGGCTGCGCTCCGGGCCAGGTTCGACCTCGTGATCGTCGACCTCGGCACCACCATGACCGAGGCATCCGCAGCCGCGGTCGAGATGGCTGACCGCGCCATCATCGTCGCCCAGCCCGAGGTGCCCTCCCTCCGCGGCGCCAACCGGCTCCTCGCCCTGTGGCAACGGCTCGCCATCCGCGACGGCGAGGTCCACGTCGTCGTCAACCGTACGTCCCGCGATCACGAGATCCAGCCCGACCTCGTCGACCGCGTGCTCAAGGCGCCGACCCTCCGCACCAGCGTCCCCGCGCGCTTCCGTGACCTCGAGGCGGCGGTCAACACCGGCGATCCCGGGCGGATCGAGGGCGTCATCCCGGCGGCCATCGGCAAGCTCGGCGATGAACTCGACCTGTTCAACCAGCGACCACGGGAGAACGAGCGGGACGAGGACGAACCGGATCTCGCCGATCGTGTCACTCGGGGCCAGGCCGGCCAGGTCCTGGTCGACTTCGTGGCGTTCCTGCCCATCCTCGCGGTGGTCCTGCTGGTCGCGTGGCAGCTGGTGCTGTTCGGCTGGGCCCAGATCATCGTCAACAACTCCTCACGGGAGGCTGCCCGCCAGCTCGCGGTGTCCGCGCAGAGCGATGGCAACGGTGACGGCGTCTACGACGACGTCTACGCGGTCGCCCGGGACCGGGTCCCGGGCCCCTGGCGTGGGTCCCTCGTGGTCAGGCAGAGCTCCGACCGGGTGCAGGTCCGCGTCGACGTGCCCGTGCTGCGGCCCGGTTTCGGTCGCATCGGATCGGTCAGATCGACGTCAGGGACGGTGATCGAATGAGGCGACTCCGCGCACGTCTGCACGACCGTGACGGTTCCGCGCTGGTCGAGACCATCACGATGCTGCCCGTGCTCGTCCTGGCCGCGTTCATCGCCATCCAGCTCCAACTGTTCGTGAGCACCGCCAGCGATGCCGAGAACGCCGCCCGCAGCGCGAGCCGTGCCGTCCGGAACGGTGATGACGCCTTCGCCGCCGCGCGCAACGCCCTCTCCGGCGCGCCCCGAGCGAGCCTGTCCCCGAGCGACGTCCGGGTGCACGGCGAACGTGTGACCGTCCGCCTCGAGGTGCCCATCGTCGTGCAGTCGATCCGGCCGGGTGTCCTCGACGTCACGCGCAGCGCCCAGCTGCCGCGTCGCAGCTGAGGCAGACAGGAGCCGAGCCGTGGGACTCAAGAGCCGGCGCGAAGCGCAAGGTCTCCGCGTCGCCGACATCGGTGGCAGCGCGGACGATGCGGTGGCGCGTTTCCGCCACAAGCTGCTCGAGGAGGCCGACCTCGAGCAGCTCTCGCAGCTCGATGCCGGTCAGCTGCGCATCCGGCTCGAACGCATCGCCGGCAACCTCCTGACCCGAGAGGGCCCGGTCATCACCCAGGACGAGCGGACGGCCCTCATCCGCTCGATCGTCGACGAGATGCTCGGGCTCGGCGTGCTCGAACCGCTGCTCGCCGACGAGGACGTGACCGAGATCATGGTCAACGGCATCGACGACGTCTGGGTCGAACGGCGAGGACGGCTCGAGCGGGTCGAGGACCGGCGCTTCACCTCCGAAGGGCAGCTGTACCAGACCATCGAGCGCATCGTCGCCGGCGTGAACCGCCGTGTCGACGAGTCGTCGCCGATGGTCGACGCCCGCCTGCCCACCGGTGAACGCGTCAACATCATCATCCCGCCGCTGGCCCTCAAGGGGCCTTCGATCACGATCCGGCGCTTCCCGACGCCCTACCGGATGAGCCAGCTGGTCGACAACGACACCCTCTCCCCCGAGACCGCCGAGCTCCTGGACGCGCTCGTCCGCGCGAAGCTCAACATCGTGGTCTCCGGCGGGACCGGTACCGGGAAGACCACGTTCCTCAACGCGCTGTCGGCCGCCATCCCCAACGACGAGCGCATCGTCACCATCGAGGATGCCGCCGAGCTCCAGCTCCAGCAGCCCCACGTGGTGATCCTCGAGGCGCGCCCGCCCAACGTCGAGGGCAAGGGGCAGATCAGCATCCGCGACCTGGTCCGCAACAGCCTCCGCATGCGTCCCGACCGCATCATCGTCGGCGAGGTCCGCGGCCAGGAGACCCTGGACATGCTCCAGGCGATGAACACCGGTCACGAGGGCTCGCTCGTCACCGTGCACGCGAACTCACCACGGCACGCGGTCATGCGCCTCGAGACGCTGGCCTCCATGTCGGAGCTGAACATCTCGTTCGAGGCGCTCCGCGACCAGATCAACGGCGCGATCGAGGCCATCGTGCACCTCGATCGCTACCCGGACGGGACCCGTCGTGTCTCGCAGGTCGCGGTGATCACCTCCGAGCACTGGGAGCGCATCCGCCTCACCAGCGTGGCCGAGTTCGTACCCGATGCCTCGATCGGGGATGGGTCCGTGACGGGTCGGCACGTGCACTACGGGCTGCCGCCGGCGCTGCGGCTCCGGCTCCAGCGTGACGGTGCACGTATCCCCGACGCCTTCGACCGCGACCTCGATGTCGAACAGCACACCGCCGTGGTCATCGAGGACTCACCGTGACCCCCGGGATGCTCCTGCTGCTCGCTCTCACCCTGGGAGCGGTGCTGACCTTCGCGATCCTGCAGTTCTGGGCCGAGTGGGAGGAGCGGCGTTCGCTCGCCCAACGCACGGCCTTGACCCGTGTGGAGGCCCGCGCGAGCCGCCGCAGCTACAAGCTCGACGCGTGGCTCCAACGCACCCGGCTCGGGGATCGCGTGGGTCAGGAACTCGCTGCCGCTGGCCTCACCTGGACCGTGCTGAACGCCACCATCGCCGTCATCGGCGCGATGGCCGTCGGGGCGCTGCTGTTCGAAGCACTCGCGCCGACCTGGACCGCCGTCATCGGAGCCTGGGCCGGCTACCGGGCCGTCGTCGCGCTGTTGCACCGCCAACGCGGCAAACGCCGCGACCGTTTCGTGACGCAGCTGCCCGAGATCGCACGCACCATCTCGAACGCGGCCGCTGCTGGCCGCTCGCTGCCGTCCGCCATCGGTCTGGCCGCACGTGAGCTCGAGGATCCGGCAGCCAGCGAGCTCAGCCTCGTCGCCGAGGAGCTGCGCATCGGTCAACCGCTCGAGCGCGCCCTCGAGCGCATGCGTGCCCGTCTGCCCAGCCGTGAGATCGGCGTGCTCGTCACGACGCTGCTGATCCAGCAGAAGGCCGGCGGCGACCTCGTCCGTGTCCTGCGCGACATGTCCTCGACGCTCGAGAAGCGCAAGGATCTGCGGGGCGAGATCCACACGCTGATGGCTGGCGCGGTCTACACCGGCTACGTGGTCGTGCTGCTCGGGTTCGGGTCCGTCCTGCTGATCAACATGATGAGCCCCGGGGCGCTCGACGAGATCCTCTCGAGCTGGATCGGCCGTCTCGTGGTGCTCGTGGCCGTGCTGCTGTACGTCGTCGGGATCACGCTCGTGCGCCGACTCCAAGCCATCGACGTCTAGGAGGACGGCGTGCTCGCTCCGCTGGTTGCCGTGGGTCTGGCTGCGTCGTTCGCGCTGGCCTTCGTCGGGGTCCGCATGATGCGCAGCCCGGTCGGCTGGGACCGCTTCGACGGCGCCCTCCTCGACACGGATCCCGGCCGGCGCCGCGACGAGCGTCCGAGCCCGATCGGGCACCTCGCGCGTCGGCTCGAGCCGTTCGCGCTGTCACTCGCCGGCGATCACTGGGTGTCCCACTACCGCCGCAAGCTGCAGGCGGCCGGCCGCCCCGAGAACCTCACCGTCCGCGCGTTCCTCGGCCGCAAAGCCGCCTTCACCGCCGTCTTCGGGTCGGCCGGCCTGCTGTTCCTGCTGCAGGGCAACCCCTTCATCGGCCTCCTCCTCGTCACGATCGGGTTCTTCGTCCAGGACCTGTGGCTGCGCGGCGCCGTGCGGAAGCGCCAGGATCGCCTGACCCGCGACCTGCCCGACTTCCTCGACGTGCTGTCGATCACCGTCGATGCCGGCCTCGGATTCGTCTCCGCGTTCAGCCGCGTCGCCGACGCCTTCGAGGGTCCGCTCGGTGAGGAGATCGAGACCACGCTCCAGCAGATGGCGCTCGGCATGCCACGACGCGATGCACTCGACGGCCTGCGCCGCCGGAACGAGTCCGAGATCCTCGACGCGTTCGTGACCGCGCTGCTCCAGGCGGAGGAACTCGGTGCACCCCTGACCAAGACCCTCCGTTCGCTGGCCGACGACCTGCGCGAGACCTGGCACCAGGAGGCCAGACGGGAGGCGTCGAAGGCCGTACCGAAGGTGTCGATGATCGTCGCCTTCACCTTCGTCCCCGCGTCGATCATGGTCATCGTGGCGGCCATGGTCGTGTCCTCCGGCCTCGGGTCCGAGCAGTTCCTGTGAGCGGCTCCGCCGAAGCCGTGATCCCGGTCGCCTCCGGGCCGACCGGGGCCGAACGCACCCTCGGTCCGCTGGTCCGGCTGCTCCTCAACGCCCGTCTGATCGCGCTGCTCCTGGTGATGCTCGCGCTGCCCCCTGAGCGCACCGATCTCGCGCTCGGGTCGGCCGCGCTGATGGCGACCTCCGGGGTCGCTCCGGTGCTGCTGTGGCCCCGCTTCGGCGGGACGCTGCTGCGCTACCCCGCCTGGACCAGCCTCGACCTGCTCGTCGGTGTCGGCGTCCTCCTGATGGTCGGCAGCGCCGGACCGTTCCCGCTCTACGCCGTCTCGACGGCCGCGCTGGTGGCGGCGCTCTACGGCCGCCGGGGTGGTCTGCTCCTGACCACACCCCTCGTGATCGCGGCGTTCGTCGGTGCCGCGGCCGACACCGTCTCCGCGGCGGTCTTCCTCCTGCCGCTCGCCCTGATCGGCACGGCGCTGTTCAGCGGCGAGCTGCGCCGGCTACTGCTCGAGCGTGACGAGGCCCTCCAGAGCGCCCGCCACAGCCTGGTCCGGGCTGCGACCGCCGAGGAACGCGCGCGCCTGTCCCGCGAACTGCACGACTCGGTCGCCAAGACCCTCCACGGCATCGCGATGTCCGCCGCCGCGCTCCCCCGCCTCGCCGAACGCGATCCCGCGCTCGCCGCTGCGGAGGCGGACCGGCTACGCCACGCCGCGGACCAGGCCAGCGGCGAGACCCGCCAACTGCTCAAGGGGCTGCGGGTCGACGACCTCGCACTGCCGCTCGGTGCCAGCATCGAACGGGCTGCCCGCTCCTGGAGCTCCGAGCACGGTGTGCCCGTGGAGGTGGACGTCGAGGTCGACGCAGAACCCGCGGCCGAGGTCCGCTACGAGCTGTTTCAGATCGCCCGCGAGGCGCTGCGCAACGTCGCCGCGCACGCCGAGGCGTCACAGGTCCGGGTCGAACTCACCCAACAGGACGAGGGTCTGCTGCTTCGCATCGAGGACGACGGCATCGGGTTCCGGCCCCCACCGCTCGAGGATCTGGCGCGGGCGGGGCACATCGGTGTGGTGGGCCTGCACGAACGTGCCGCGACCATCGGCGGGTCGACCGAGCTGCGGTCCGAGGTCGGAGCCGGGACCCGCATCGAGGTCCGCACGCCGATGCGGCCCACCAACACCCCCGGAGGCGCCGCGTGATCCGTGTCCTGCTCGCCGACGACAACGCCGTGATCCGGGGTGGACTGGTCGCCCTGCTGGCCACGCTCGACGACGTGGAGGTCGTCGGTCAGGCCAGCACGGGCGCCCAGGCGATCGACCTCGTCAAGCTGCTCGGACCCGACGTGGTGCTCCTGGACGTGCGCATGCCCGTGCTGGACGGCGTCGCGGCCGCCGCCACGATCGCCCGCACCACCCGGGTGCTGATGCTGACCTACTCCGACGAACCCGAGATCGTCACGGCGGCGATCCGCGCCGGCGCGTCGGGGTACCTCGTCCACGGCACGTTCGATCCCGACACGCTCGGTGACGCGATCCGAACCGTCCACGACGGCGGGTCGCTCCTGTCGGCGTCGGCGACCCCGTCGGTCTTCGCCGCGCTCCGGTCCGCCCCGACGCACGCGGGGACGGGTGACGGGTTCGGTCTGACCGACCGCGAGCGCGAGATCATGGAGCTGGTCGCCAGAGGCCGCAGCAACAGCGACATCGCCGAGCAGCTCTACGTCTCGCCGAAGACGGTCAAGAACCACATCAACCACATCTACGCCAAGCTCCAGGTGACCTCCCGTGTCGAGGCGGTCGCCACCTGGCTCGGCCTCGACGAGGAGGCCGGCGCATGACGGCCGCCACCGGCCGACAGGGGGCCCAGACCGTTGGGCCCCACCCGCCCGCAGGGTTGGGTCCCGGGGCTCTCCTCGCCCCCCCACCACCCCACGTAGCTTCTCCTCAACGGACGCGGGGCACGACCCGCCCGGGGAACCCACACAAGAGGAGCAGCCAAGATGCGTACCGCGATCGACCAGCTCGACCAGATGACCACCCGCCTGTACATCGAGGGCGGCTCGGGCCTCCGCAGCCTCAAGCACCGGGTGATGTCCGACGAGGAGGGCCAGGGCACCGCCGAGTACGTGGCGGTCATCGTCCTCATCGCCGCGGTGATCACCGCGGTGGCGACCAACAGCGGCACCATCGCGAGCTCGATCCGAAGCGCGATCAACGCCGCCTTCAAGAACGTGCAGGACACCGTCACCGACGCCTGACCACGGCGGACTCACGGGGGGCCAGGCGGGACGACCACGGTCGTCCCGCCTCGCCGCGTGTCCCGTCCCTCCGACCGCTCGGCTCCCCCAGCACGACGAACCGCGGAGCGAACCCGTGATGCTGCGATCCACGTACCGACGCCACGCCGACGAGTCCGGCCAGGCCTTCCCGATCCTGCTCGTCGCGATCATCGGCATCCTCGCGACGGGGGCGGTCCTCATGCAGGGCGGGCGACTCACCGAGCTGCGGGCTTCAGCGGTCACGTCCGCCGACGCCGCCGCCCTCGCCGGAGCGGACGCCGTCGCCGATCGCTTCGAGCGTGACATCGTGACCTACATCCACTTCATGATCCACCGTCAGGTCCCGCCATCGGTCGTCTCCGCTGCTCGTGCGGCAGCCGCCGACTACGCGCAGCGCAACGGCGCGACGCTGGTGTCGCCCGCAACGGTGCGTCGCGTCGACGCCCGGACCATCGCGGTCGACGTCGTGACCCGCACCGACCGGCGACTCGGCCGCCCCGCCACCAACGACGCCATGGCCGACACGCGCGGCAGCGCTCGGGCCACCGCCGTCATCGAGTTCACCGGCTTCCGCGGTCCTGGCGGAGGTGGGCCACAGTGCCTGACTGGCGCCGAGGTCCAGGCGCTCATCGACCGCCACAGCATCGATCCGGCCCCCACGTCGTCCGGCCTCACCTCCTGCAGCGTCGACGTGCGTGGCCTGCAGGAGGTCATGCACGTCGCGATCCTGCGGATCGAGGGCGAGTACGGCCGGCTCACGATCACCAGCGGGTACCGCTCGATGGAGCAACAGGCCGCGATGTACGCCGCCTGGCTCGTCGACCCCAACCCCCCGTACCCGGTCGCGCCGCCGGGCGCGTCGATGCACAACTACGGGTTGGCGTTCGACGTGCCCGAATCCCAGGGCATCTCGGTGTACAACTTCATCGGGCGTAGCCGCCTCGAGAACGAGTTCAACCTCTGCTGGGGCGGCAACTGGGCCGGGTCCAGCTACGACCCCGTCCACTTCGAGTACTGCCCGAACGGCGTCCGTCTCGGCGCGCTCGGCCTCTCGCCCGAGATGCTGGCCAGCGTCGGCGTGGTCGTCGACGATCCGAAGCTCGTCGATCCGAGGCGTCTGTGATGGCGTCACGTCCGGTCGACACGTCGGGAGCGACGACCACGGTAGTAGGCTCCCGGACTTCCAACGGAGGGTGTTCACGGTGACGATGCGACACGCGATGGCACTGGCTGCGGCTGCTGCGCTCGGGCTAGCCGGCTGTTCGTCCGACGACGGCCCCGAACCGGACCCACCCGTCACCGACGACGCGGGCGATGATGGCGCGGACGTCGATGGCGCGGACGTCGATGGCGCGGACGACACCGGCGACACCGGCGACGACAATGGTGAGGCTGGCCAGACCGCCGAGGATCGTCTCGGCGAGGTCGCCATCGATCAGAGCCAGACCCACCCCAACGGTGTCGAGCTCACCATCCACAGCCTCCGCGTCGAGCCGAACGCGATCTTCCTGGACATCGAGGCGTTCAACGGGGCATCGTTCGAGATCCTGTTGGCCGCCTTCGACCAGATCCTGCTCACCGACGACACCGGCCGCAGCTACCGCTTCGAGCCGCCCGAGGGCAACGAGGGCCTCGCGATCGAGCAGACCGGCACCCTCGAGGGCGCCCTCGCCTTCATCGGCAGGCTCGCACCGGAGGCGAGCACGGTGACCGTGCAGTTCAACCACGACAACGACGGTGAGCCGCTCCAGCCCGCGGACGCCGACAACCCGAACTTGGCCGACGCGCCGTCGTTCGAGTTCGCCGACCTTCCCCTCCCGAACTCGTGAGACCTCCGCACCGCCTGGCCGCCACCGTCGCCGCGATCGCGGTCGTCCTGACCGCCTGCGGCGGTGGTGGCGATCCTGACGATGGTCCGACGGCCACACCGACCGCCGCGCCGACCTCCTCGCCGACCAGCGAGGCGACCACCGGGACCGGTTCCAACCCGGGGTCGAGCATCACGACCGATCCCGGCGAGGACATCCGCTCGGAGGTCGAGGTCCGCGTCGGCGAGATCATCTCCGAGTACGAGGGCATCGAGACCGGCGAGGGAACCCAGCTGTCGGTCGATGCCGACGTGCTGTTCGCCTTCGACCAGGCCACGTTGCTACCCGAAGCCGAGGCGCGTCTCGACGACATCGTCGAGGTCCTCGAGTTCTACGACGGCGCACCGGTGGAGATCGTCGGCCACACCGACTCCGACGGCGCCGCCGAGTACAACCAGCGGCTGTCCGAACGACGCGCTCAGGCCGTGGCCACCTACCTCACCGACGCCGGTGTGGACGCCAGCCGGTTCACCGTCGAGGGCCGTGGGGAGAGCGACCCGGTCGCACCCAACGACTCCGACGCGAACAAGCAGCGCAACCGCCGCGTCGAGATCCTGGTCGTCGGCGTCGCACCACCCGACGCGGACTGAGGCCGGTGGCCGGTCTCGCACGTCTGCTGGTCGAGGGGCGTGACGTCGCGCCCGTGGAGGTCTGCGACACGGCGCGCACACGGTCCAAGGGGCTGCTCGGACGTGATGGGCTCGAGGGGGCGATGCTCATCTCGCCGGCCAAGCAGGTCCACACCTTCCGGATGCGGTTCGCGATCGACGTCGCGTTCCTGGACCGCGACGGGCGCGTCCTGCGGACCCGGTCGCTGCCACCCGGTCGGCTCAGCCCGGTCGTGCTCCGCTCCCGCGCCATCCTCGAGGCCGAAGCCGGCGCCTTCGAACGCTGGGGGGTGGTCGACGGGGCCACCGTGACCGCCGAGCCGGCCTGAGCGCGACGCAGCGACCTGCGTCCCTGCCCGGTCGTACGGGGTGCCGGTGCGAGGTCTGCCTAGCGTCGGGACCGACCGACACCCGTGACGACCAGGAGCACCCCGTGGGCCTGAACATCCAGGACCTCGCCATCACCAGCTCGCAGTTCCAGAGCGGTGACCGGCTGACCGACGCGAACGCCAACGATCGCGACAACGTCGCGCCCGAGCTGACCATCAGCGGGGTGCCCTCCGACGCGGTCGAGCTCGCGCTGATCTGCCACGACCCCGACGCACCGCTGCCGTTCGGGTTCACCCACTGGACCCTGTACAACATCCCCACCGACACCACCACCATCGGTATCGACGCTGACGAGCGGTTCAACCCCGGCCCGAACGGCTTCGGCACCCAGGGCTACGGCGGCCCGCAGCCACCGGACGGGCACGGCCCCCACCACTACTACTTCTGGGTGTACGCGCTGAGCCGGACGGTGGATGGCAAGCCCGACCGCGAGACCTTCCTGCGCGAGTACGGCGACGCGATCATCGAGCAGAACCGCATCGTCGGCGTCTACGAACGCTGACCCCAGCCGTGCTGCGGCCGTCGATGTGGCGGCCGTAGCCGCACCACCCCGTCGTGTGTCCACACCCCTGCGCGCACCGACGTGCGCGCCGACCGGCGTCCTGCCTAGGATGCCGGCCGAACGGGGGTGACGACATGATCAAGCAGCGTGCGTTCCTGGCCGCCGGGGTCCTGATCAGCTCGGTCCTGGTCGGTTGCGGGTCGGACGATGACGCACGTGGCGGCTCCGACGATCAGGTCGAGGCTGACGTCGAAGCGACGGACGCCGATGGCCAGGATCAGGGCGACGGGGCGGCCGACGACGGCGCGGGCGCTGATGGCCTGGACAACGACGGCACCGACGACGACAGCGATGGAGACGTCGTCGCCGACCGGCTCGGTGAGGTCAGCATCGACCAGACCCAGAGCCACCCGAACGGTGTCGAGGTCACCGTCCACAGCCTCCGGGTCGAGCAGGACGCGATCTTCGTGGACATCGAGGCGTTCAACGGCGCGCCGTTCGAGGTCCTGCTCGCCGCGCTCGACCTGGCCACCGTCGTCGACGACACCGGCCGCGAGTACCGGTACGAGCCGCCCGAGGACAACGAGGCGCTCGAGATCGAGCCGAACGGCACCCTCGAGGGGTCGATCGCGTTCATCGGCCGGGTCGGCCCCGACGCCTCGTCGGTGACCCTGCGCTTCAACTACAGCAAGCAGGGCGAGGCGCTCCAGCCAGCCGACGCGCAGAACGCCGATTTCGCCGACGCGCCCTCGTTCGAGTTCGCCGACCTGCCCCTCCCCGGAGGTGACGCGTGATGCGACACACCCAGCGAACCGTCGCGCTCGCCATCGCGGCCTCCCTCGCACTCAGCGGGTGCCGCGCGGACGACGACCAGCCCACCGACGACCGCGCGGATCAGCAGGCCGACGACGACGTCGATGCAACGGACGCCGACGGTCGAGACCCCGACGCCGACGACGGCAGTCCTGCTGACGTGGACGCTGACGACGGCGGCGACGCGAGCCCGCTGGGCGAGGTCACGATCGACCAGACCCAGACCCACCCGAACGGCGTCGAGCTCACGATCCGAGCGATCCGGGTCGAGCAGAACGCGATCTTCCTGGACATCGAGGCGTTCAACGGCGCCCCGTTCGACATCCTGCTGACCCCGTTCGAACTCGCGAGCATCGTCGACGACACCGGCAAGCGGTACCGGTACGAGCCGCCCGAGGACAACGACGCCTTGCTGATCGAGCCGAGCGGCACCCTCGAGGGCTCGATCGCGTTCATCGGCCGGGTCGGGACCGACGCGTCCTCGGTGACCGTGCAGTTCAACCACGACCAGGACGGCGAACCCCGCAGCCCCGCCGACCGGGACAACGCGGACTTCTCCGACGCGCCGTCGTTCGAGTTCGCCGACCTGCCCCTCCCCGGCGCCTGACGCCGGCCCGCCAGCCCAAGACCTAGGCTCCACCTACACGTACACGGGGATGGAAGATGCGCCACGAACGTGCCTCGACGGCCCTCCTGCTCGTCGGCTCGCTGCTCCTCGGTGCCTGCACCGGCGACGACGATGCCAACGACGGCTCGGCCGCGCCGGATCAGACCTTGGACGAGACCGCAGGTGAGCAGCCACTCGACACGCCCGACCTCGACGAGGACGACGGTGACGACGAGGGTGGTGGCGGCGGGCTGAGTTCGTCGGTGACGGTGACCGAGGGCGAAGGGCTGGAGTCCTCGGTCGAGGTCCGGGTCGGTGAGACCATCTCCTCCTACGACGGGGTGGTGACCTCCGAGGGCACCGAGCTGTCGATCCCCTCGCAGGTGCTGTTCGCGGTCGACGAGTCCACACTGCTGCCCGAGGCCGAAGCGCGGCTGGACGACATCGTCGAGGTCCTCGAGTTCTACCCCGACGCGCCGGTCGAGATCGTGGGGCACACCGACTCCGACGGTGCCGCCGACTACAACCAGGACCTCTCCGAACGTCGCGCGCAGGCGGTGGCCGACTACGTCACCGCTGCCGGTGTCGATGCGAGCCGGCTCACCGTCGTAGGACGTGGCGAGACCGACCCGGTCGCCACCAACAACACCGCCGAGGGCAAGCAACAGAACCGGCGCGTGGAGATCCTCATCCGTGGGGTCGAACCGCCCGAGACCGACTGACCTGCCGGCCGGCCACCGCTGCTTCGAAGCGGCGACCGACCCTGCCCCGGAGTGAGCTGCATGAGATCGATCCAACGGACCCTGGCGATCGCCGCGGTCGCCAGCCTGGTGCTCGGCGCGTGCACCAGTGACGATGGCAACGGCAACGACCCCACCGACGGCGACGACCCTTCGGCCGCAGCGGCCGACGGTGAGGCCGGCGACGGCGACGGCGACGAGCCTGCCGTCGATGGGACCGAGGACGCCGGCGAGGACGACACCGGCAACGGAGAGGACGAGCCGGAGGGTCCGACGTCGATCGACCTCGACGAGAGCATCGAGCACCCCAACGGCAGCACGATGACCTTGACCGGCCTCGAGATCGAGGACAACGGCATCTTCGTCTCGTTCGAGCTGTACAACGGGCACCGTCAGACCGTGACCCTCGCCCTGTACGGCGAGGACGACCGGGTGCAGCAGTTCGTCCAACTGATCGACGACACCGGACGCAGCTACGCCTACCAGGCGTCGAGCGACAACCCCCAGCTCGAACTCGACCCGAACAGCGACATGTCCGCACGCATCGGCTTCCTCGGCCGCCTCCCCGCCGACGCCACCAGCGTCACGCTCCGGTTCAACTACAACCTGAACCTCAACCGGCCTGTCGATGGTCCGTCCCAGGCCCCGAACTCCCTGTACCCGACGTTCGTCTTCGAGGGCCTGCCGCTGCCGGGCCGCTGAGCACGGCGGCGCGCGCTGGCGACCGTCGACGGTGCGCCGCAGCAGGCGTTCCTGTGGACGAGCGGTGCACAACCGCGGGCTTCCCTGTGGGCCACCTGTGAGTTGCCTGTGAGTTGCCGTCAGGCTCTGGACACCTGTTGGAGCCGTGCGTAGCGTGTGCCTCGCCGGTCGGGATGCGACTGCGAGACAAGCTCGATCGGCCGCCACGGGAGCCGGTGCAGGACCCCGTGACGAGGTGGAGGACCGTGCCTGGTCCACCGCGAAGGGACGCCGACCTCCGGGTCGGAGGACCGGAGCGGAGGATCGCCAGGGACGAGCCACCGACCCGGAACGTGCGACGCCCTTCGGGGCGGCGCCGGGAACGGTCGGGGGTCCGGTCCGGACCACCGGGGAGGCGAGGCCCGCGAGGGTCAGCGCACCCGGAGGGCCGTCGGACCGACACCGAACCGCTCGACGACCGCCACTGCGCCTGGCGGGTGGAGAGCGGCACCGCCGCCGCAGCGGAGATGGTGCCACCGGAAGGATCACACGGTCACGCAGCACCCCTCGGGGTGCACGCCCCTCGGGGCGACACCCTCCGGGGTGCACCGGGACCGATCCGGAAGGAACCGACGAGCCCCGGTGACCTGCGAAGGTCACCGGGGCTCCGTCACGTCGGTGGGCGTGCGTGTCACGGTCGGCTGGCAGACTGCGGACCGCTCGCCGGCGAGGGCCGCCGGCCGACGCTCACCCGGGGGTCCTCGTGCTGCACGTCCACCACGCCGACCGCGCCGACGCGCTCGTCGGCGCGCTGGCCGACGTGCTGGCCGTCCCCCCGCCCCACCCCTTCGCTCCCGAGATCGTCGCGGTCCACTCCCGCGGCATCGAACGGTGGGTCGCCCAACAGCTCTCGCACCGGCTGGGCGCGACCCCAGGTCGCGGCGACGGGATCGCTGCCGGTATCGAGTTCCCCTTCCCCGGACGTCTCGTCTCGGACGCCATCACCCGGGCCACGGGGGGCGACCCGGAGGCAGACCCGTGGCGCCCGGACCGGCTGTCCTGGACGCTGCTCGAGGTGGTGTCGAAGGCGGTCGCGGCCGGTGAGGTCGACCAGCTCGGTCCGCTCGGTGGCCACCTGGTGGGCCCCGGCGGCGGACCGTCGGACCGTCGGCTCGGGGCCGTGCGGCGGGTCGCCGACCTGTTCGACCGTTACGCGGTCCACCGTCCGGCCCTCCTCCAGGCGTGGGCGGCCGGGCAGGACGTCGACGCCGCCGGCGGCCCGCTCCCGGCTCGCTTCGCCTGGCAACCGTGGCTGTGGCGACGCCTGCGCGAGCACGTCGGCACGGCCTCCGCGCCCGAACGGCTCGAAGCCGCCACCGAGGTCCTCCGCGCCGGTACGGGGGCACCCGGCGGCGCGCCGGCGGTCGAGCTGCCGGATCGGCTGACCCTGTTCGGCATGACCGCCCTGCCGGTGACCTACCTCGAGGTGCTCGCGGCCCTCGCGGAGGGCCCGACCTCGACCGCCCCGCACGGCCGGGACGTCCACCTCCTCCTCCTGCACCCCTCGCCGGCGCTGTGGGCCCGGCTCGAATCGCACCTCGCCTCGGATGCGCCGCCGACCGCGCCGGCGACCCGCACCACCGCGCTCCCCCGCCGCGACCAGGACCCGACCCGGACGCTGCCCCGCAACCCGCTGCTGGCGGCGTGGGGACGCGACGCCCGCGAGCTGCAGCTCGTGGTCCGCACCACGCCGGCCGAGGCAAACCCCCCGGGTCCCGTGGACGATGCCTCGCCGTCGGCCACGCTCCTCCAGCGGCTCCAGGCCGACGTCCGGGCCGACCGTGCACCGCACACCCCGGGCGACGAGGACCGGCGACCGACGCTCGCCGGCGACGACCGCTCAGTGCAGATCCACCGCTGCCACGGCCGCACCCGCCAGGTCGAGGTGCTGCGCGACGTGCTGCTCGGCCTGCTCGCCGACGACCCCGACCTCGAACCCCGTGACATCATCGTCCTGTGCCCCGACATCGAGACCTTCGCCCCGATCGTCGAGGCGGTCTTCAGCCGCCAGGCCACCACCACCGGCGGCCCCGACGGCGGCGCCAACGCCACCGATCTGCGCGTCCAGCTCGCCGACCGGTCACTGCGACGCACCAACCCCGTGCTGCGGGTCGTCGCCGAGGTGCTGGCGATGGCCGACGACCGTGTCACCGCCAGCGCCGTGCTCGACCTGTGCGCGCGCGGTCCGGTGCGGACCCGGTTCGGGTTCGACGAGTCAGCCCTCGAACAGCTCGAGGAGCGGCTCGAGCGCACCGGGATCCGGTGGGGCCTCGACGGCGACCACCGCGCCGTGCACGGGGTCCCGACCGCCGCCAACACCTGGCGGGCCGGCCTCGACCGGTGGCTGGTCGGCGTCGCCGTCGACGACGAGGCGCTGCGGACCGTCGGTGGGGTGCCACCCGAGGGCGACGTCGAGGGCGCCGACGTCGAGCTCGTCGGTCGCCTCGCCGAGCTGCTCGACCGCCTGCAGCGCGCTCTTCGCTCCCTCCAGGGTCCGCAGCCCTTCGCCGACTGGTCGGCCCACCTGCGGGCCGCGGCCGACGAGCTGTGCGAGGTCGACGCCGACGACGCGTGGCAGCGCCTGCAGTTGCACCGCCTCCTCGACGACGTCCGCGACGCGGCCAGCGCCGCCGGGGTCGAGGCACAGCACCCCCTGACCCTGGTCGAGGTCCGCGAGCTGCTCGAGGACCGGCTCCAGGGCGCCCCTTCTCGCGCCTCGCACCGCACCGGTGACCTCACCGTCTGCACCCTCGTGCCGATGCGATCGGTCCCCCACCAGGTGGTGGTCCTCCTCGGGATGGACGACGAGGTCTTCCCCCGTCGCACCGTGCCCGACGGGGACGACCTGCTGGCCGCCACGCCGCTGGTCGGTGACCGGGACGCCCGCACCGAGGACCGCCAGCTGCTGCTCGACGCGCTCCTCGCCGCGGGCTCGCACCTGGTGGTGTTCACCACCGGTCACGACGAGCGCACCAACGACGAACGCCCACCCGCCGTCCCCGTCGGCGAACTGCTCGACGTCGTCGACCGGACCGTCCGTACCGACGTGACCGACGAGCAGGGGCGCGACGTCGCGGCGTCCGTGCTGGTCGCCGTCGACCACCCCCTCCAACCGTTCGCGCCGGCACGCTTCGAACCCACCGGCATCGGCCACGCCGCACGGCCCGCCGCGCCGGCAGGCCAGCCGTTCGGGTTCGATGTCGACGACCTGCGGGCGGCGGAGGCCGCGGCCGGGCCGTCCGTCGAGCCCCCGCCCTTCGTGCGCGCCGATGCCACCCTGTCGCTGCCCACCACCGCCGACCCGGACGGCCCCGTCGCGCTCCACGACCTGCGCAGTTTCCTGACCCACCCGTGCATGGCCCTGCTCCGCCAGCGGCTCCAGCTGACCTTCCCGCGCGACGGGGACGTCACCGACGATGCGGTCCCCACCGACCTGCCCAACGGCCTCGCGCAGTGGGCCGTCGGAGAACGGCTCTTCCGTGCGGTGGTCGCGGGCGGCTCGATCGAGCGGGCGATCGAGGTCGAACGAGGTCGTGGCGCGCTGCCCCCCGGTCACCTCGCCGACGCAGCGATCGACACGATCACGACCATCGTCGCCACCCTCCGGACGGCCGCCCAAGCCCTCGACGTCGACCTGACGAGCCCCGGACGCAGCGTCGACGTGGACCTCGAGCTGCCGAGCGGCCGGCGGCTGCGCGGCGCCGTCGCCGACGTCGTCGGCTGCACCCGACGCGCCGCCTCGTACAGCCGGCTCGGTGCCAAGCACCGCCTCGAGGCGTGGGTGGACGTCCTCGCGCTGACCGCCCAGGACCCGACCCAGGCGTGGTCCGCCGTCACCCTCGGCCGCGGGCGCAGCGACGCCGGCAAGGCGGGCGGCGAGGCCATCGCCAGCGTCTCGCGGATCGGACCGCGGGACCGGATCGAGCACGTCGGCGCACGCGGCAAGCGGGCGGCCCGCGACTGCGACCTCGGACCGACCGACGGCGACCCGACCGACCGCCAGCGGACCGCGGAGGCCAGCCTCGACGACCTGCTCGACCTGCGCGAGCGGGGGCTGACCGGACCCGTGCCGCTGCCCTGCAAGACGGCGCACGCCTACGCCCAGGCCGCGTGGCTCGCCGAGCTCGAGATCGCCGACAGCAAGTCCGTACCCGCCAAGAAGGCGTCCAACCTCTGGACGACCAACGACCGGGGTGCCTTCGACAACGAGGACCGCGACGAGGCCAACCGTCTCGTGCTCGGCGACCTCAGCTTCGACGACCTGTTCGCGCTGCCACCCACCGAGGCCGAAGCTGGCGACGGGTGGTTCGTCGACCAGGAGCCCGGACGTTTCGGGCGCCTGGCCCGACGGGTGTGGTGGCCGCTGTTCGGCTCCGAGCAGCTGGAGGACCACCGTGAGCGCTGACCTCCGACCCGACCCGCCGTCCCGTGACCCGGCCGCCGAGGCCGCCGCCACCGACCCCGTGACCCTCGACCTCGCCGGCCACCTGCCACGCGGTACGACCGTCCTCGAAGCGTCAGCGGGTACGGGCAAGACCTACGCCATCGCCGCGCTCGTCACCCGCGCCGTGGCCGAGGGCGTGTGCGAGCTGCCGCACATCCTCGTGGTGACCTTCACCCGCGCCGCGACCGCCGAGCTGCGCGACCGCATCCGCCGTCGCCTCGTCGACGCGGCCAGCCACCTCGCCGGCGCGATCGCCGAGGTGCGTGCCGGCGGCAGCGTCGCGGCCAGCGACGACGTCGTGCACCACGCCCTCACGGTCGGCGCCACCCTCGAGCAGCTCGAGGCCCGCCACCGGAACCTGGTCGACGCCACGCGCGAGTTCGACGCGGCGACCATCTCCACCATCCACGGGTTCACCCAGCAGGTGCTGCGATCGGTCGGCCTCAGCGTCGAACTGCCCCGCTCCATCGAGCTGCTCGAGGACCCCGCCGAGCTGATCGAGCAGGTCGTCCAGGACGTCACCGTCCGGCGCTTCTTCGACCGCGACCCCACCGACCCCTCGGCCCCGGCGCGACCAGGCGGCCCGGCGCTGCACGCGCTGGCCACCGCCGCCATCACCCGGCCCGAAGCCCGGGTCGTCCCGCGACCCGACGACCCCGACCCGGGCGCCGCCGAGCTCGGCCAGCTCGCCGCCGAGGTCCGCGCCGAAGCTGCCGCACGCAAGGCCCGCCGCGGGGTCCTCGGCTACGACGACCTGCTGCTCGCGCTGCGTGACGCGTTGACCGACCCGGTGCAGGGACCTCTCGCCGTCGCCACCCTGCGCGACCGGTACCGCTGGGCGCTCGTCGACGAGTTCCAGGACACCGATCCGATCCAGTGGGACATCCTCGAACGGGCCTTCACCGATCCGGACGACCCGACCCGGGCCCTGGTCCTGATCGGCGACCCGAAGCAGGCCATCTACTCCTTCCGCGGCGCCGACGTCGCCACCTACCTGCGTGCCACCGACGCGGCCGACGACCGCCGCACCCTCGGCACCAACTGGCGCACCGACGCCGCGCTGCTGCGGGCACTCGAACCGGTGCTGGCCGGCACCCACTTCGGCGACCGACGCATCCGGTTCCGCACGGTCGAGGCGGCACCGACCGACGACACCGGGCCGACCCTGCACGACGACCAGCGGCCCGAGCCCCTCCAGCTGCGCGTCGTCGGCGAGGTCCCCGGCGGCTCGGGAGCACCAGCGGTCCGACAGCACATCGCCTGCGACGTCGCCAGCGTCGTGGTCCACCACCTGCGCGAGGTGCGGGTCGGTCGGGACCGGCACCGCCTGCGGTCCCGCCAGCTCGCCGTGCTCGTCCGCACCAACGCCGAGGCGGCCCAGGTGCAGCGGGCCCTGCACGCGGTCGAGGTGCCGTCGGTGGTCAACGGTGTCGGCAGCGTCCTCAGCACCGACGCGGCTGGCGACTGGCGGTGGCTGCTCGACGCGCTCGAGCGTCCCGCGGACCAGGCCCGGGCCCGGCGCTACGCGGTGTCGGCCTGGGGCGGGTGGACCGCCGCGGACCTGGCCACCGACGATGAACGACGCTGGGACCACCTCCACGACCAGCTCCACCGCTGGGCCAGCGTCCTGCGCGAGCACGGCGTCGCCACCCTCCAGCGCACGGTGATCGCCGAGACCGGGGTCGCCCACCGACTGCTCGCCACCGTCGGCGGCGAGCGGCGCCTGACCGACCTGCGGCACGTGGGCCAACTGCTGCACGCCGCCGAGCTCCACGACGAACGCGGCGTGACGGCGCTGCGCTCGTGGCTGCTCGCCCGACGCAGCGACGCCGACGACGGGACGCTGCCCCCCGAGGAGGAGGCACGCCGCCTCGAGTCCGACGACGAAGCCGTGCAGATCCTCACCGTCCACCGCAGCAAGGGCCTCGAGTTCGACGTGGTCCTCGCACCGTTCCTGTTCAGCCCCGGCCAGAGCCCGTCGGTACCGCTGCTGCTCAACGACCCCGACGGCGACGGCCGGCTCATCGACGCCGGACCGAAGGGTCGCGACGGCCTCGACGCCCACCAGGAGCTCGCGACCATCGAGGCCGCCGGCGAGGGGCTGCGGCTCGCGTACGTCGCCCTCACGCGCGCCAAGCACCGCGCCGTGGTCTGGTGGGCCAAGCTCCAGGGCAGCGAGAGATCGGCGCTCGCACGGCTCTTGTTCCGCGACGAGGACGGCGCGGTGGTCCTCACCGGTGGCGTGACGCTGCCCCCCGACGACGCGGTCGTCCCCGTCCTCCGGGCCCGGCTCGACGGGGTCGACGCCCGCGTGGACCCGGTCCCGGCCACGATCGACGTCGACCCCTGGGCCGACGACCGCGACGAGGACGCACCGACGCTCGCCGTCCGCCGCTTCGAGCGGACGCTCGACCGGGCGTGGCACCGCACCTCGTACACCGGCATCGTGCGTCGCGCGGCGCAGTTCGCCGGAGGCCACCTCGACGCCCCCGCGGGTGTCCGGTCCGAGGCCGCGGTCACCGTCAAGGACGACGAGCCCGAGGGTGCCGACGTCACGACCACCGGTTCCGCCGCTGGTGCTGCTGCACCGCCGGCCGCCGAGGTCGCCGCGCTGCAGGCCCGCGACGTGCCCCTCGGTGGCATCCGCGGCAGCGCTGCGTTCGGGACCCTCGTCCACGCCGTCCTCGAACACGTCGACTTCGCCGCCGACGACCTGCACACAGCCCTGACGGCCACGGTCGCCGAGCAGGTCCGTCAGCACGACGTCACCGTCGACCCGGCCGTCCTCGTCGACGGGCTGGTCGCCGCGGTGACCTCCCCGCTCGGCCCGCTGGCCGGCACCGTGTCCGATGATGCGGGGACGCGCTGGCGGCGCCTGGCCGACCTGTCGCGCTCCGAACGTCTCGACGAGATGACCTTCGAGCTGCCGCTCGCGGGTGGGGACCGCGGCCGACGGGGTGGCACGCCGGTGGCCCTGGCGCGGCTCGCCGACCTGCTCGAGCGGGACCCGGACGCCGGCGGCCTCGCCGCGGACGACCCGCTGCGCGCCGCCGGGTACGCCGCCCGCCTCCGCGCCCCGGGGTACCACCTCGACCTGCGGGGGTACCTGAACGGCGCCATCGACCTCACCTTCCGCGTCCCGGACGGCGACGGCCACCGCTACCTCGTGGCCGACCACAAGACCAACCGTCTGGCCTGGCCCGACCCGCCGACCGCCTGGGACCACCGACCGAGCGCGCTCGCCACGGCGATGGTCGAACACGACTACCCGCTCCAGGCGCTGCTGTACCAGGTCGCGCTCCACCGCTACCTCGCCTGGCGACTCCCCGACTACGAACCCGACCGTCACCTCGGCGGGACGCTGTACCTCTTCCTGCGCGGGATGATCGGCCCCGACACGCCGATGGTGGACGGCAGCCCGATCGGGGTGTTCGCGTGGCGGCCGCCGGCACGGCTGATCACCGACCTGTCCGACCTGCTCGACGGCGCCGAGGTGAGCCCGTGACCCAGGTCCCGCTGCCCTTCCCGCCGCACGACGCTGGTGCCTCCGAGCACGCCGCCGCGCCGACCGACCCCGGCCCGTCGCAGGCGGCCGAGACGGGAGCCCGGGCGGTCGCCGCCGTGCTGTCCCGTGATCAGGACGACGAAGCTCGCCGCGACCGACGTCGGGCCAGCGCCCCACCGGCGCCGCTCGCCCCCTTCGTCGAGGCGGGGGTGCTCGCCCCGGCCGACGTCCACGTCGCGGCGGCGCTCAGCCGGCTCCTCGGCGACCCCGGCGACGAGGTCATGCTCGGGGCCGCCCTGGCGGTCCGGGCGCCCCGCCGCCAGCACGTGTGCGTCGACCTCGACGCGGTCCGGGCGACCGTGGTGGCCGAGACCGCCGAGGAACGCCCCCGCGGCCACCTCGGCGAGGACGACCACGCGGGGGACGACGCGGCCGACGACCCCGTCGCCGCGCTCCCCTGGCCCGACCCCGCGGCGTGGCGGGCCGCCCTCGCGGCCAGCCCGCTGGTCGTCGAACGCGACCCCCGTGACCTCACCGAACCGGCCGATGCCGGCCGGGACGTGCCGCCGTTGGTCCTCGCCGGCACGCGCCTGTACCTCGACCGCTACTGGCGCCACGAACGCCGCACCGCCCGCGCCCTCCACGACCGGGCACAACGCGAGGTCGAAGGGGTCGACCTCGACCGGCTGCGGGCCGACCTCCGAGCGCAGCAGGCGGCCGACGCAGACCGGGGCCCCGCACCCGGTGCGGCGCCGGACCGTCAACAGGTCGCGGCCGTGCTCGCGGTGACCCGTCACCTCACCGTCATCGCCGGTGGCCCGGGGACCGGCAAGACCACCACGGTGGCGCGCATCCTCGGCCTCCTCGACGGCCAGGCAGCTGCGGTCGGTGCCCGTCCGCCCGCCGTGGCGCTCGCCGCTCCCACCGGCAAGGCCGCCGCGCGGTTGACCGAGTCCCTCC
Source organism: Nitriliruptor alkaliphilus DSM 45188 (assembly GCF_000969705.1). Taxonomy (GTDB): domain Bacteria; phylum Actinomycetota; class Nitriliruptoria; order Nitriliruptorales; family Nitriliruptoraceae; genus Nitriliruptor; species Nitriliruptor alkaliphilus. Next base: position 5,377,052 of record NZ_KQ033901.1, on the reverse strand, counting down.
GCGCCGCCGCCGGTCCGGGCGACGACCGGCTGCGTGACGCCACCGCCACGACCCTGCACCGCCTGCTCGGCAGCCTCGGTGGCCACGGCCGCCGGTTCCGGCACGGCCCCGGCCACCCGCTCCCCCACGACGTCGTGATCGTCGACGAGACCTCCATGGTCGACCTCACGATGCTCTCGCGGCTGCTCGACGCGGTGCGCGCCGACGCGCGGGTGGTGCTGCTCGGCGATCCGCACCAGCTGGCGTCCGTCGAGGCCGGCTCGGTCCTCGGCGACGTGGTCGGCGACCCGTCGGCCACCCCCTGCCGGTCGGCGACCGCCCGAGCCACCCTGCAGGCGGTGCTCGGGGACGCCCACCTCACCGACACGACGATGGCCGACGCCACCGGCGTCCACGACGCCCTCGTCGTGCTCGACCGGGTCCACCGGTTCGCCGCAGGGTCGGGTGTGGACCGCTTCGCCACCGCCGTCCGCGAAGGGGACGCCGACGCGGCCGTCTCCGCGCTCGAGGCCTCCGCCGACCTGCACTGGATCCGTCCGGGTGGGGATGCCGACAGCCGGCGGAGCTGGCGACGGACGGGGCCGAGCGACGCGCAGCTCGCGGGCGTCCGCGACCGCGTGCTCGAGGTCGGCAGGCAGCTGCGTGACGCCGCGCGGACCGGGGACGGGGCCGCCGCCCTCGCCGCCCTCGACGAGGTCCGCGTCCTCTGCGCCCACCGACGGGGCGAACCCGGCGTGGCCGGCTGGACCGCACGCATCGAGGCCTGGCTGACCGCCGAGCGGCTGATCGACCCGTCGGAGCGCTGGTACCTCGGCCGTCCGGTCATGGCTACCACCAACGACCGCCGGCTCCAGCTGTGGAACGGTGACCTCGGCGTCATCGTCGCCGGACCCGGTGGCCCGACCGACGCCGCCACCGGCTCCGGCGACGCCGGCGGTGCGCCCGGTGTCACCGCCGCGTTCCCCGCCCCGGACGGCGACGGGGTGCGCACGCTCGCCCCCGCCCGCATCGGCGACGTCGAGACCGTCCACGCGATGACCGTGCACAAGTCCCAGGGTTCGCAGGTCCGGCACGCCGTCGTGGTGCTCCCCGACCCCGCGTCGCGGATCTGCACCCGCGAACTGCTCTACACCGCCGTCACGCGCGCCCGGCAGGGGGCCACCATCGTCGCCACCGAGGCCGCCATCCGCACCACGATCAGTGCCAGGACCCACCGCGCGAGCGGCCTCGGCGACGCGCTGCGCGACCAGCCGGGCGCCGCTCACCCCTGACCGAGCGGGGTACCGTTGGGGCTCCGCGGCGCGTGGTCGCGGGTGGACATCGTGAGGTGGGAGTGGGTCGGGGCGAACGTCGCGGGTGGCGCGACCGGCTCAGCAGGCGGCGCTACGAGTGGCCGGCGGAGGGACCGCGACCCGGCGACCCCGCCTCGTCCGGACCACGGCCACGGCCCTCCTTCCGCGACGGGTTCTGGATCGCCCTCACCGGCGCGCTCGTGGTCGTCACCGTGCTGCAGCTCATCCGCCTGGTGTGGACCCTCGCCACCAGCGACCAGATCCAGGTCACCGGCGGCGGCGCCCTGCTCGGCTTCCTCGTCACCGTCGTGTGGCTGCTGACCATCTACTGGCTCGTCGCCGGTGCCTGGCGGCGCAGCGTCTGGGGTTGTCCCTTCGAGCACACCGAGGACGCGCATTACGACCGCCGCTGCCAACGCCACCCGCTGGTGCCCACCGGACCTGGCGTGCTGCACCCCGCCGACGCCGACGCCGACGGGGCGACCGACGGGCCGCACGACACCTGACGCGGCGCCGTGCGGGGACCGCGACCGGTTGCCGCTCACGGCGGCGCGCTGGTACCGTTCCGGCTCGGCCTGCACCACCGAGCGGCTCCTGCTGCGCCGGTTCGCGTCGCCAGATGTGCCAACAGTGTGGCCCGAGCACTCTTCGCCGGTCCTCCGGCACCCCCGCGCGAACGTCCGTGCGCGCCCGAGCGCCGCACCCGAACGAACCGAGAGACCACCCAGATGGCGAACATCAAGAGCCAGATCAAGCGCAACCGCCAGAACGAGGCGCGCCACGAGCGCAACAAGGCGGTCCGCTCCAAGCTCAAGACCTTCACCAAGCGCTTCCGCGCCGCCGCCGAGGCCGGCGACAAGGAAGCCGCTGCCGAGGCGTACGCCGTCGCAGCGCGCGAGCTCGACAAGGCCGCGTCCAAGGGCGTCGTGCACAAGAACACCGCCGCCAACCGCAAGTCGGGCATGGCCAAGGCGCTCGGCAAGCTCTGACCTCGCGCTGCGGCCACGCCGCACCGCTGCACCGCACACGAGGGCGCCCCGTCGGGGCGCCCTCGTCGTGTGCCCGGACCGTGTGACCGGACGGCTGCCCGCGTCCCTCAGGCCCCGACGACCTCGAGGCTGTCCACGATCCGCTCGATGGTCGCGTCGTCGATCCGGTCCTCGGGTCCCGTGATCAGGACCACCACGACGTCGCCGTCACCCGCGTCGTCGTCGGCCCCGAGGCTGACGCCGACGGCGGTGAACCGGACCGTCGCGTCCGGCCCGAGGTTCGGTGCGGCGATGCGCAGCTGTTGGAGGAAGGCGTCGTCGCTGCCGGCCACCGTCACGTCGTGGTCGACGCCGAGCGGCTCGAAGCTCTCGGCGGTGTAGAGGTCGCTGAGCACCGCATCCACGGCGAAGTCCGCCCTCGCGTAACCGCTGCCTCCCTCACGAGCCGCGCGGAAGACCTCGAGACCGATCGGCAGCCCGTCCGCATCCGGGACCCGGTAGGCCGTCGCGTCCTCGTCGACGCTGCGGCGTTCGGCCTCGGCCGGTTCCCACTCCTGCGGGACGGCCAGGTGCAGGTCGGGGTGCTCGACACGCTGGTAGCCGTCGGGGATCGGTGAACCCCCACCGGCACAGCCGACGAGCACGGTCCCGAGCGCGACCGCGAACACCGCGGACAGGGTGGGTCGGTAGCGACGTGGCACGGCGGTGATCCTCGTGGGCGGGGGGCGGGCGGACGCTAGCAACGGTCGCTCACGCGGCCGGGTCCCCCCGGTCCGTGCGACGTCCACGGCCGTGCGGCTGGCACCAGGTGCGTGGCGAGCCCCGGCCACCTCACTAGCGTCACGCCTGCGCCCCCCACCTGGGAGAACCCGGACCGTGTCAGCTGCAGAGCGTGCGTCGCTGACGCGGGTGCTCGATGCCGTCGCCGCAGCCGCGGTCGACCTCGGGGCTCCCGAACCGGATCTGGCCGTCGCCATCGCACGCGAAGCGCTCCGCCGGGTGCCCGAGCACGAGCTGGTCGCCGCCGACGTGCCCGCCCTCGCCCGCCAGGTGGCCGCCGGCGCCGCCCTCCTCGCCGGACGCGGCGACGGGGTGGCCGTGGACGTGCTGCCACCCGGTGAGAGCCGTCCCCGCGCGGGGTCGGTCGTGCAGCTCGCGACCGACGACCGACCGTTCCTGCTGTCCACCGTCCTCGACGAGATCGAACGCCGCGGTCACCGCGTGGTAAGTCAGCTCCACCCCATCGTCGGGACCGAACGCGACGAGGCCGGCCGTCTGACCGCCGCCGGCCCACCCCGCGAGACCCCGGGCCGCGAGGCGCTCCTGCACCTGGTCCTCGACCGGGCGCTCGACCGTCGCGAGGTCGAGGACCTCAGCGACCGGCTGGTGGACCTCGCGTCGGACGTGCGCGCCGCCACCGACGACTTCGACGCGATGCGCGCCCGGCTCCGCGAACACGCCAACAGCCTGCGGGCGGAGCGACCCGGGCGCGACCCGACCGACGCCCACGAGGTCGCCGACCTCGTCGAGTGGCTGCTCGACGAGCACGCCGTGCTCCTCGGGACCCGCGCCCTCGACATCGTGGACGCCGATGGCCTGCCCATGACCGCCGGCGGCGGCGACCCGGTCGGTGTGCAGCTCGTGGAGGGATCCGGGTACGGGCTGCTCGGTGACGAATCGCGCTCGCGGTACCGCGAGTTCGTGCCGTTCGAGCAGCTGACGGGGACGCTCGCGGAGGACGTGCTCGACCCCCAGCTCCTCACCTGGTCGCGCACCCGGTCGCGTTCCACCGTCCAGCGCCGGGTTCGCATGGAGCACCTCGCCTTCGCCCGCTTCGACGACGCCGGGCGCCCCGCCGGCGTCCTGCGGGTCCTGGCCCTGTTCACCCGGCGCGGGGAGGACGCCCCGGCCGACGCCACCCCGGTCCTGCGGCGCAAGCTCGCCGACGTGCTCGACATCGAGGACGTCGTCCCCGGCAGCCACGACGAGGTCGTGCTCACCTCGCTGTTCCAAGCGCTGCCCAAGGACGAGCTGTTCCCGATGGCAGTCGACGACCTGCGCCACATCCTCCTCGGCCTCCTGCACGCCGAGGACCACCGCGAGATCCGCGCCCTCACCCGCACCGATGCCGGCACGCGGACGGTGTCGGTCCTGGTCGCCGTGCCGCGCGACACCTACTCACCGCAGCTGCGCGACCGGCTCGCCGACCTGCTCCGCGCGCGCTACGAGGCCGACCGCGTCGACGTCAGCGTCTCGCTCGGTGACCGCAACGAGGCGCTCGCCCGGTACCTGCTGACGCTCGAACACGACGTGCCCGGCATCGACCCGGGACAGCTCGAGCAGGAGGTCCGTGACCTCGCCCGCTCCTGGATCGACGAGGTCAGCGACCTGCTGACCGAACGGGTCGGTGCCGAGGAGGGGACACGGCTGGTGTCCGGCCTCGCCCGCCGGCTCCCCCGCTCGTACCGCGACGGCACCGCCCCAGACCGTGCGGTCGAGGACCTCCGGCTGATCGCACGCGTCCTCGAGGGTGACGACGAGCTCGCCACCGACTGGGAGCCCGACGCCGAGGCCAGCCACTCGACCGACGAGGACCTCCCCGAACGGTGGCGTCTGCGCGTCGTCAACCGGGGCGCCGCCCTCGAGCTGTCCGCCTTCCTGCCGGTGCTCGAGTCGCTCGGGTTGACGGTGGTCGAGGAGGTCCCCCACCAGCTGCTCGGGGATCCCGAGCTGCACCTGCACGACTTCGGCGTCCGCGTCCCCGACGGCGCCGTCGAGCAGCTCCTGGACGCCGCCGGCCGGCAGCGTGCCGCCGACGCCCTGCTGGCCGCGTGGCGCGGTCACGCCCAGATCGACCCGCTGACCCGTCTGGTGCTGCTGACCGATCTGACCTGGCGCGACCTGTCGATCCTGCGCGCCTACCGCCGCTACCGCCGCCAGCTCGGCACGCCCTACACCCCACGGTACGTCGAGGAGAACCTCATCGAGCACGCCGAGGCGACGGCGGCGCTGCTCGACCGGTTCCGCGCGCGGTTCGACCCGGCCATCGCCGAGGACCCCGCCGACCGCGCCCGGGCGGAGCACGACGCCGAGACCCGGTTCGAGGAGGCGATGTCCGAGGTGACGCGCCTCGACGCTGACCGGATCCTGCGCAACCTGGCCGCCCTGGTCGAGGCGACCCTGCGGACCAACGCCTACCGCGAGGACGCGATCGAGGACGCCGGTGGCGGCCCCTACATCGCGTTGAAGTTCGATCCGTCCCGCATCCCGGACGTCCCGCCACCCGTCCCCTACCGCGAGGTGTTCGTGCACTCGCCCCTCGTCGAGGGCATCCACCTGCGCGGCGGCGCGGTGGCCCGGGGTGGGCTGCGCTGGTCGGACCGACGCGACGACGTGCGCACCGAGGTCCTCGACCTGGTCAAGGCCCAGATCCTCAAGAACGCGCTGATCGTGCCCACCGGCGCGAAGGGTGGCTTCGTGCTGACCCGGCCGCCCCGCGACCCGCAGGAGCTGCGCGACGAGGTCCAGCGGCGCTACATCACCTTCATCCGCGGGCTGCTCGACGTGACCGACGACCTCGAGCCCGGCGGCGACGGGGTCGTCCCACCACCGAGGGTCGTCCGCCACGACGGCGACGACAGCTACCTCGTGGTCGCCGCTGACCGGGGCACGGCGACGTTCTCCGACACCGCCAACGCCGTCGCGTCGCGGTACGGGTTCTGGCTGGGTGATGCGTTCGCGTCCGGCGGGTCGCGCGGGTACGACCACAAGGAGCTCGGCGTCACGGCCAAGGGAGCCTGGCTGGCGGTCGTCCGTCACTTCCGTGAACTCGGTGTCGACGCCCGGTCCGAGCCCATCTCCGTGGTCGGCATCGGGGACATGTCCGGCGACGTGTTCTCCAACGGCATGCAGTGCTCCGAACACATCGAGCTGGTGGCCGCCTTCGACCACCGGCACGTGTTCCTCGACCCCGACCCCGACCCGTCGGTCGCTTTCGCGGAACGAGCCCGCCTGGCCGACCTCCCGCGCTCGAGCTGGGACGACTACGACCGGTCGCTGCTGTCGCCCGGCGGGATGATCGTGCCGAGAGACGTGCGGAGCGTCGAGCTGTCCGATCCGGTGCGCGAACGGCTGCGCACGGACGCGAAGGAGCTGTCGCCGCCCGAGCTGATCCGGGCGATCCTCGCCGCACCGGTCGATCTGCTGTGGGCGGGCGGCATCGGCACCTACGTCCGGGCGAGCGACGAACGCCACGATGAGGTCGGCGACCGGACGAACGACGAGGTCCGCGTCGATGCGTCGCAGGTGCGGGCGCGCGTGATCGGCGAGGGCGCCAACCTCGCGATCACCCAGCGAGCCAGGATCGAGCTCGCCAAGCGCGGTTCCCGGGTCGATCAGGACGCGATCCACAACGCCGCAGGCGTCGCCACCTCGGACGCCGAGGTCAACCTCAAGATCCTGCTGGACCTCGCCATCCGGGACGGCAGCCTGGAGCCAGGCGAACGCGACGCCGTGCTCGCCGATCTCGCCGACGACGTCGTCGCGGCGGTCATGCGGTCGGTCGACCTCCAGGTCGCCGCGATCTCGGCCGAGGTCGCCCGCGGCGCCGACGACGCGGTCGCGCTCGAGGCGTTCATCGCCCGGCTGGAGGCCAGTGGGGATCTCGACCGCGGCGTCGAGGTCCTTCCGTCGACCGAGGGTCTGCAGGCCCGGGCCGAGGCCGGCGGCGGCCTGACCCGGCCCGAGCTCGCGACCCTGCTGGCCTGGGCGAAGCGCGAGCTGAAGGAAGCGCTGCTCGCCTCCGACGCCCCCGAGGACCCGGTCCTCGCCGACGCGGTGCGGGAGCCCTTCCCGGTCCGTGCCGTGGAACGCTTCGGCGAGCTCCTGCCTCGCCACCGCCTGCGTCGCGAGCTGATCGTCACCGCCGTCGCCAACGGCATCGTCGACCGGTTCGGGGTCACCTTCGCCAGCGGCCTCGCGGAGGAGACGGGAGCAGGCCTGCCGATGGTCGCCCTTGCCGTGCGCATCGCGAGCCGGACCGTCGATGCGCCACGCTGGTGGGACGCGGTGGAGGACCTCAGTGCGACCCACGACCCCGAGCGCGTGCGCGAGCTCGCGGAGGTCGTCAACCGGCTGGTCATCGACCTGACGACGACCCTCCTGCACGATCCGCTGCTGGGCCGGGATCCCACCGCGCTCCTCGAGCGTGACACCTCGGTCGCCGAGGAGCTGCTGTCGCGGGGGCTGCGCCTTGGGTCCGCCGCGCAGCAGCGGGCCCGGATCGCCCACGCCCGCTGGCTGGTCGACGACCTGGTCGATCCGGAGCTGGCGCGGTTCCTGGCGGTCGCCGCGGATCTGGCCATCGTCCCGGACATCGCGGTCCTGCTCGACGCTGGGGTGGACGGCCGGTCGGCGGTCCAGGTCGCGGACGTGGCGTTCGGTCTGGCCGAGAGGGCAGGCATCGACCGGGTGATCAACCAGCTCGGGCGCATCCCGCTCGGCGAGGGCTGGGCCCGTCGCCAGCACCGCGGGGTCGACCTCGACCTGCGGCGCCTGCGGCGCGATGCCGCCGCCGTGGCGCTGCGGTCCGTGTCCGATCCGGCCCTCGACCCGCCGACCGTCGTGGAACGGTTCGTGGCCGACCGCGCCGAGCCGTTGGCCCGAGCCGCCGCCACGATCCAGCAGCTGGAACGCGCCCCCGCCACCCTGGACGCGGTGGCCGTCGCAGCCCGCGCGATCCGCGACGCCGTGGAACGCTGATCGCCTCTGGGTCCGGAGGTCGGGGCTACCCCTGACGCCGGTCGCGTGGGACCATGCGAGGGTCGGTGTGCACGGGACACGCCGTGGACGGCCGGTCCGGGGTCAGGGGCGCCGCGGTGGGCAGCCCGACGTGCGGGGACACGGCAGGAGGCGGGACGACGAACGGATCCGGGGTGACGCGACCAGAGCGGATCGTGTGGAGCTGGTCGACAGCCAGCGTCGCGCTGGTCTTCGCGGCCGCCTGGCTCAGTTGGTCGACCCGCCACGTCGTGCTGCCCGCCGGGTTCGAGGCCGGCCCGGGTGCCGCGTACCTCGTCGCGACCCTCGCCTTCGTCGCCTCGGGTGCCGTGCTCGCCGCGCGGCGACCCGCCAACCTGGTCGGTTGGGTGCTGCTCGCGATGGGCACCACCTGGCAGCTCTACGGCCTGGCCGGCGTGCTGCGCGTCGTCGCCCACGATGCGGGCCGGGCCGCGCCGTGGGCGGCGTGGGCCTGGGACACCGCCTGGATCCCAGCGCTGGGCCTGGTCCCCGTCCTCGTCCTGTGCTTCCCCGACGGCCGGCTGCCCGCACCACGCTGGCGCCGTGCGATCGTCCTCCTGTCGCTGTCGATGGTTGCCCTGCTCGCGGGGATCGGTCTGCGGCCGGGTCGGCTCGCCAGCACCCCGGTCGACAACCCGCTCGGTCTGGCGGCCCTGGCCGACGCGACCCCGGTGCTCGAGACCGTCGGGAACCTGTGCTTCGCCGCCGCGCTGCTGGCCGCCGCCGTCTCGATGTGGGTGCGCTACCGGCGGGCCCTCCGCACGGAGCGCTACCAGCTGAAGTGGTTCGTCACCGCGGTGGTGCTCGTCGTGGCCGGAGCCACGGCCGGCAACGTGCTCGAGGCCACGGGCGCTTCCGCCGAGACCCTGGCGCTCGTGCGCACCGCGCCGCTGCTGGCGCTCCCGATCGCCGTGACCGTCGCGGTGCTCCGCTACCGCTTGTACGGGATCGACACCCTCATCAGCCGGAGCCTGCAGTACACGGGGCTCGCGGGCGTCGTCGGCCTGGTCTACCTGACGGTCGTCATCGGGATCGGCTCCCTCGTCGGTGGGCGGCCGAACACCGGGGTCCCGCTGACCGTGGGGGCGACCGCGATCGCCGCGGTCGTGTTCCAGCCTGCACGCAGGCGGCTCGAGGAGGCGGCGAACCGGCTCGTGTACGGCCAGCGCGCCAGCCCCTACGACGTGCTCAGCTCGTTCACGGAGCGGATGGCCGGGGTGTACCCGACGGGCACCGCACCCGAGGCGATGGCCGAGGCGGTCGTCGCGGGCCTGCCGGTCGCGGACTGCTGCGTGTGGCTGCGGGTGCGTGACGACCTGCGGCTGGCCGCCAGCTGGCCTCCCGGCGCCGACGTCGGAGCGGTCCGGATCGACCCGAGCGTCCTGAGGCTCCCCGGGTCCGATCACGTCTACCCGGTCCACCGCGACGGCACCCTGCTCGGCGCGATCGCGGTGACGTCCGCACCTGGAGAGCAGCTGTCGGCCGCCGAGGATCGGCTGCTGCGGGACCTGGCGGCGGCGGCGTGGCTGGTGCTGGACAACGCGCAACTGGTCTCGGAGCTGCGCACCTCACGGGAGCGCCTGGTCACGGCGCAGGACGCCCAGCGGCGCCGCACCGAGCGCGACCTCCACGACGGTGCCCAGCAGCGACTGCTCGAGCTCGCCCTCACCCTGCGGACCGCCCATCGGCAGGTCGACGAGCACGGCCCGCTCCCAGCCACCGACACCATCGCAGCAGCCGAGATGCAGCTGCGCGCTGCCCTCGCCGAGCTCCGGGACCTCGCCCGTGGCATCCACCCCGCGATCCTCACCGAACGGGGACTGGTGGCCGCCCTCGAGTCGCTCGCGGCGCGTGCGCCGCTGCCGGTCACGGTCAGCGCCGAGGCGATCGGCCGGCTGTCGCCCACCGTCGAATCGACCGCGTACTTCGTCGCGGCCGAAGCGATCGCCAACGTCATCAAGCACGCCGGGGCCGGCCACGCGACCATCGACCTGCACCGGACCGGCGACCTGATCCGGCTCCAGGTGAGCGACGACGGCAGCGGCGGCGCCGACCCGACCCAGCCGGGTCTGACGGGGTTGGCCGACCGCGTCGGCGCGTTGGACGGATCACTGGAGATCGTCAGCCCGCCGGCTGGCGGCACCCGCCTCACCGCGATCCTGCCGTGCGCGTAGCCCTCGCCGACGACGCGGCGCTCTTCCGTGAGGGGATCGCGCGGCTGCTCAGCGACGCCGGGTTCACCATCACCGCGAGCGTGGGGGACGCCGCCTCGCTCACCAGCGCGATCGTCGACGATCCACCGGACGTGGCCATCCTCGACGTCCGCATGCCCCCGACCCACACCGTCGAGGGGCTCGACGCGGCGGTGACCATCCGCCGCAGCCACCCGGCCATCGGCGTGCTCCTGCTGTCGCAGTACGTCGAGACCCAGCACGTCGCGGAGCTGCTGCACCACGCCGGGTCCGCGGGCTACCTGCTCAAGGAGCGCGTGGCCGACGCGGACGAGCTGGCCGATGCCGTCCGTCGGGTCGCGGCCGGCGGCTGCGTCGTCGATCCCGAGGTGGTCGCGATGCTGATGGGGCGCCGACGCGCGTCGGATCCGCTCGACCGGCTCACCGCGCGGGAGCGTGAGGTCCTCGGGCTCATCGCCGAGGGACGATCGAACCACGCCATCGGTGAGCGGCTGGTGCTGTCGCACAAGACCGTCGAGACCCACGTCGGCCGCATCCTGACCAAGCTCGACCTGCCGCCGGTCGCCGACACCAACCGACGTGTGATGGCCGTCCTCACCTACCTCGAGGTACCGCGCACGAGGTCCGGGGCTACCCCTGACGGCACGGCCCCAGGCGCTCCGTAGCGTCGGACGCGCCGTCCGCACCAGCCGGTGCACGGTCCGTCGTCACCTCGCGGCCTCCGTGCCGCCACTGGAGACCACCCGTGGACACCACCGCTCGCCGCCGTTCCCGTCCCACCCTCGCGGCCACCATCGCCCTGGTCGCGCTGCTCGCCACGGCGGTCCCAGCCGCCGCCGACAAGGGCTTCGAGGTCACCTGCGACGAGGTCGTCTACCTGCTCGGCAGCGGCACCGGGCTGCCATCCGCGAAGAAGGACATGGACCGCACCCGCGGCCGCTGGGGCACCCTCGACGATCCCTCGGTCCGGACCAACAGCGGCTTCAGCCTGCTCCCGGTCTCGTGGACCATCACGGTGGTCCAGGTGGACGATCCCACCAACGTCGTGCTGGTCGACTACCCGCTGCTGACGAGCAACGGTCACCGCAACCAGGACACGATGACGTGCACCTTCACCTCGTTGCTCCCGGCCGCGCCACCCGAGTTCCCGTTCGACGGTCTGGCCACCCACACGCTGGTGGTGGTCGTCAAGGCGCCGCCGCAGGGCTGACGACCCGCCTCAGCGGGCAGCCAGCGGGTTGAAGGGCCGGCCGACCGAGCGGCTCGTGGCGAGCTCGATGACGCCGAGTTCGAGCACCAGGTCGGCCGGCAGCTCGGAGCCCTTCAGGTCCACGTCGAGCTGCGCGATGCGGTCGTGGCACCAGGCGAGCTCGCCGGGACCGAAACGTCCGGCGAGCCCCTGGAGCCGCTTGAACTGGCCCGGCGGCACGCCGGCGCTCTTGGCGTCGGCACCACCGCGGATCTGCAGGAGCTGGCGGAACCGGTAGGTCAGCGCGCCGAGCAACGCGAGCGGGGCCTCGCCCGACTCGAGCGCGCCGCGCAGCGCGACGATGGCCGTCCCCGGTTCACGGTCGACCACGGCGTCGGCGACGGTGAACCCGCTGACCTTGCCGTGGCCCTCGACGGTGGCTTCGACGTGATCGGCCGTGATGGTGGGCGCCGAGGGCTCGGCGGCGCAGACCTGTCCGACCTTCGAGGCGATGACCCCGGGGACGGTGCCCGCGTGCGCCCGGAGGGCGGCGATGGCCGACGCGTCGGCCTTGCGCTTCAGCCGCCGGAACTCCTCGCCGACGAGGCGGTCCCAGCCGCGGTCGTCCCAGTCGGCCGGCGCCTTGACGTCCGACCGCTCGCCACGTTGCTTGGCGAGCTTGGCGATCTTCTGGACCTTCCCGACCCCCCGCGCGACGAGCACGAGCACCGCGTCCTCGGAGGGCGACTCGAGGTAGGTCTCGACCTCGTACTTGAGGTCACCCGACAGGCCCTCGACGCCCCGCAGCACCACGCACGTCCGGCCGCCGAACAGCGACGCGGTGCGCAGCTCGGGGAGGTGATCGGTCTCGGTGACGTCGTGGACCTCGACCGCGAGGTCCGGGTCCTGCGCGCGCAGGTCGGTCAGGACCCGCTCCAGCTCGCGCTGGAGGAGCAGGTCGTCGTCGCCGGCGAGGAGGTGAACGGGGGTCATGGCGGGAGGCTAGCGAGGTCGACCTGGCCCGCCCCACGGCGCGCGTGCAGCGGGTGCAGATCGTCGGGTCCTGCCGACGATCCGCACCCGGTGGGGTGCCGCGGGGAGGCGGGACCTCGACGGTGACCGTGCCCTCGAGGTCGGTGCGCCGGACCTCGGTCCGGGACGAGGCGAGCGCCGTCAGCGTGTCGCGGTGGGGGTGGCCGTGGGGGTTGTCCACCCCGGCGGAGACGAGCCCGACACGCGCACCGACACGTGCGAGGAAGGCAGGATCGGAGGTCGCCGAACCGTGGTGGGGCACGGTCAGCAGGCCCGCGCGCAGCGGGTCGGGCCGGCCGGCGGCGACCCGGGCGTCGGCGAGCGCCTGGAGGTCGGCCTGCGCGGCCCGTTCGACGTCCCCGGTGGTCAGCGCCACCCGATCCTGCCAGGTCGCCCGCAGCACGATCGAGCCCTCGTTGAGCTCGCTGGAGGCGTGGCGGTACGGACGCCCGGGCGGGGGCCCGAGCACCTCGAGGTGGAGGTCCCCGACGGTCACCTCCACCGGCGCGACCACCTCCCGGAGCGGGACGCCGACCGCCGCTGCGGCCGCGTCCGTCACCTCGACGGCAGCGACGCGCTCCGGTGACGGCGGCCGCCAGACGGCGCCGACCGCCGTCCGGTCGAGGACCGCCGGGACACCGCCGACGTGGTCGAGGTGCCCGTGGGTGACCACCAGCAGGTCGAGACCGACGTGGCCGTGCCGGACCAGCCAGCGCGCTGCGGCGTCGTCCTGGCCGGCATCGACCAGGACCCGCGCTCCCGGCGTGCGCAGCAGGAAGGCATCGCCCTGCCCGACGTCGATGGCGGTCACCGTGAAGGTCCGTGCCGGGACGGTCCGGCCGACCACGGGCGGGACCACCGCCGCCACACAGGCCACGACGGTGACGGCAGCGGCCCAGCGCGCCGACCGGGTCCCGCCCCGCGTGACGATCCAGACCGACGCCGCGACGAGGGCCATCACCGTCGTCGGCGCGGCCAGCGACGCGACCCCGCCCCAGCCGGCGGTCCCGTTGGCGACCGCGAGGATGCCGCGCCCCGGCACGGCGGCCACGGCGAACAGCACGGCGCCGCTCGGCACGTGGACGGCCGCCAGCACTGTGGCCGGGAACGCCACCACCGCGGTGAGCACCGCGAGCGGCACCGCCACGAGGTTGGCAGGAACGCTCGCCAGCGGCACCTCGCCGAAGCTCATCAGCAGCAGCGGGATCACGGCGACCTGCGCTCCGATGGTGACCGACAGCACGTCCGCGACGCGACGGGGAAGCCGACCGAGCCGATCGCGCACCCGCGGCGCCACCACCAGCACGCCGGCAGCGGCCGTCGCCGACAGCAGCAGGCCGAGCGAGCCAGCGAGCAGGGGGTCGACCAGGACCAGCAGCAGGACCGCACCGGCCAGCGCGTGGCGTCCGTCCCGCAGGACCCCGCGGCTGGCAGCGAGCAGCACCACCCCGGCGACCGTGCCGGCGCGCAGGACCGACGGCTGGAAGCGGGTCAGGTAGGCGAACCAGCACACCACGACCGCGACGGCGACACGACGAGTCCGGGCGCCTGCCCGCAGCAGGCCGCAGACGGCGAGCACGCCGGCGACCACCGTCGCCACGTGCATCCCCGACACGGCGGTCAGGTGGGTGGTGCCCGTCGCCACCATCGCGTCCCGATCGGCCTCGGGCAGGAGGCGGGTGTCCCCCGTGACGAGGCCCACCAGGAGGCCACCGACCCGCTCCCCCGCGTACCTCGTCGCGGCCTCTCGTGTGGCGGCCCGGACGTGCTCGCTGGAGCGAGCGAGGTGCCCCGGCTCGCCGGCCGGCACCAGGGCGCCCGCGTCGAGCAGGACCGTCAGGTGCTGGCCGGCGAGCCACCGGCCGTACCCACCGTCCGGGAGCGGACGGGCGCTGACCGTCCCACGCCACCGGCTGCCGAGCGCGGGCGGCCTGCCGTCGTGTGGGGACCGCTCCAGCGCCTCGGGCGCGAGGGCCAGGGCTGCCCGCTCACGCGTCGCGGCTCCGTCGATCCACGTCACCCGGACCGGGACGTGCCAGCCCGTGGCGATGGGGCGTGGTTCGGCCGCGACGGTCAGGTCCACGGCGGCGACCCCGCCCCGGTCGGCGAGCTGTGGCAGCGCGCCGAGCCCGTGGGTCGCGGTCCGTGCCCCCGCGAGCAGCGCTGCCACGACGAGGACGAGCAGGACCGTCGCCACCGCACGCCACGGTGAGGTGGTGGCGCGCCCGTCGGTGCGCGCGACCGCGAGCACCACGGCGAGGGCCACCGTCGCCAGGGCGACCCACACGACCCAGGCACCGCCACCACCACCGCTCACCTGGGCGGCGACCACGTCCGCGTACCGGGTCCCGAGCCGTGCGCCGAGTGACGCGCCGATCACGGTCGTACACGCCCACGGGACCAGCGGCCCGAGCACCGCTCCCGTCGACGCCGGCAGCGGCGCTGCCCCGCCCGGGACGGGTTCCGGACTCACCCGACCGTGACGAGGTCAGCGAGGTCCTGGAACCGCTTCTCCCCGATGCCGCTGACGTCGCGCAGGTCCCCGGGGGTCCGGAACGGGCCGTGCTGGTCACGGTGCTGGACGATCCGCGCCGCGATGGCCGGGCCGATCCCGGGCAGCGACTGGAGCTGTTCGACCGTCGCGCGGTTGAGGTCCACCGGACCACCGCCCCCGGAGGCCGCACCGTCCGCGGCGGTCGGACCTCCTGCCGCACCGGGTGGGGGTTCGGGCGGCTCCTCGCCCTCCCGCAGGATCAGGAGCTGTTCCCCGTCCTCCAAGGGCCGGGCCAGGTTGATGCGCGACGGGTCGGCGTCCCCGAGCAGCCCGCCGGCCGCGTCGACCGCGTCGGTCACCCGCGAGCCGGCCGGCAGCGTGACGACGCCCGGCGCCGCGACCGCGCCGGCGACGTGGACGGTGACCTCGCCGTTGGCGGCCTGACCGCCGAGCGGGCCGTCGATCGGGTCGTCGACGTCACCGTGGTGCTCGTGACCGCCCGGCTGTTCGGGAGCGGCCGCGTCTCCCGGCGCCGCGCCGGTCGGCCCAGCCGCGGCGCCGACCTGGCCGGCGTCCCCTGCGCCCATCGCCGCCCCGTCGGGCAGGGCCGGTCGACCGAGCGCTGACCAGACCAGCACGCCCGTCGCACCGATCGCGCACACGAGCAGGACCGCGAGGCCGACCACCTCGGCCGGGGTCGCCTCGAACCAGCTGGCCGCGCGGGCCAGCCGACCGCGCTCCTCACCGATCAGGTCCATGGCCGGAGGCTGCCGTACCCCGCCCGCGCCGACACGCTGGACCTCGCCGGGGCTGTGGACAGCGTGTCGGCCAGCGCCGCGACCGGGGATCGCAGCGGTGGCGTCGACCGACGGTCAGGGCGGTGGCATCGCCGACGCCGGGGCGACGGCGATGCCGACCGCGCCAGGACCGACGTGCGTGCCCACCACCGGGCCCATCGGTGCCTCGAGGCGCTCCGCGATCTCGATCCGTTGCTCGAGCGCCGCCCACACCTCGGCGGCGCGTTCCTCGGCGACGGCGTGGGCGACGATGACGTCGACGGGACGTCCCGCAGCGGCCTCGGCGGCGACGGTGGCCAGCCGCTCGATGGCGCGCGACCAGGTCCGTGTCCGCTCACGCACCTCGACGCGGCCGTCGACGAGGTGCAGGAGGGGCTTGACCTGCAGCGCCCGACCGACGACCGCCTGGGCGCCCGTCAGCCGGCCACCGCGCTTCAGGAAGTCGAGGGTGTCGACCACCACCAGGCTCGTGACCTGGTCACGGGCCCGGCGGACGGCCGCCGCGACCTCCGACGCCGTCCCGCCTCGCTGCGCCGTGCGGTGGCCCGCCAGCACCACCAGGCCGAGCGCGCCGCCGACCAGGCGGCTGTCGACGACCTCCACCGGCAGGTCCGCGCGGGCGGCGCGGTCGGCCGCCAGCTGGACGGTGCCCGACAGCGCGCCGCTGCAGTGGACCGACACGGCCGCCTCCAGGCCGTCGTCCGCGCAGTCGGCGTAGGCCTCCTCGAACCACACCGGCGCGGGCTGCGACGTGGTCGGCAGGCCGGGCGACGCTGCGAGCCGCGCGTAGAAGGTCTCCGCGTCGATCGTGATGCCCGAGATGAACGACTCCGTACCGAACGCCACCGACAGCGGCACGACCCGGATCCCCAGGCTCTCGACCAGGTCTCGAGGCAGATCGGCGGTCGAGTCGGTGACGACCGCGACGCTCGCCCCGCTGGCCACACCTACCTCCCGGGATCGTCCGCCCGGATCCGGACGGCGGTGACGGTCGCGAGCCTAACGGGGCGCGACGGCGGGCCTGCCGGTGGTCACGAACTCCACGATGCGCGCCCCGATCGTGACCGGGTCCTCGAGGTGCAGGAAGTGGCCGAGCCCGTCGAGCACCTCGACACGGGACGCTGGGTGCGGCAGGACCCCGACGGCACGCTCTGCGATCGCGGCGCCGATGCAGCCGTCGTCACGACCGTGCAGGTGCAGGTGCGGTTGCGGCGGGAGCGTGACGCGCCGGCTGGCCGCCCGGTTCTCGGCCGCCGCCGTCGCGAACCCGCGGAAGTAGCTGAGGACCGCCCGAGCGACGCCAGGCACGGCGAACGTGGCACGCAGCGGATCGAGGTCGGCGGGCTGCAGCTGGTAGCCCGGCGACCAGGTGTGCCACAGCCGACGGATCAGGGCCAGGTCGCGGGCGGTGAACAGCGCCTCCGATCCGGGGAGCTGGGCCGCGACCACGTACCAGGACCGTCGCGCCTGCGGCACGTCGAGCCGTGCCTGCGCCACCACCGACTCGGGTGGGACGGCCAGCGTGACGAGTCGGCGCCAGCGATCCGGTGCCGCGGCGGCGGCGCGGGCGCCGGCGATCGCCCCCCAGTCGTGTCCGATGAGCACCGCGTCCCGCCGGCCCCCGAGAGCACGGTGCAGCGCGTTGACGTCCGCGGTCAGGGTGTCGGGGTCGGTGCGGCGATCGGGCGGCACCTCCGTCGGTGCGTAGCCACGCATGGCCGGCGCGACCGCGTGGAAGCCGGCGGCAGCCAGCTGCGGCAGGAGGTGGCGCCAGGTCGCCGAGGTGTCGGGGAACCCGTGCAGGCACAGGGCCAGCGGGGCGTCCGGCGGGCCGGCCGACGTCAGCGCCCACTCGATCCCGTTCGCACGGACCGTCCCGCTACCCACCGTGCCTCCTCGGCGTCGACCTCCCGATCCCCGCGTCGACCGGCACACGGTACTCGCCCGGACGCCGGTGACCGGAGGACCCGCCGGCCCTGTCCGGGAGTCGGCGCCCGACACGCGGACCACGGCGCACCCTGTGACGTCACCGACGAGAGAGCCCCTCGTGCCGAACTACGGCTTCACCCTCTTCAGCGAGCTGAGTCCACCGGACGCTCAGGTCGACCAGGCGATCGCCGCCGAGGAGGCCGGTTTCGACTTCATCGGCATCTCCGATCACTTCCACCCGTGGCTGTCGCGGCACACCGACTCGGGCTTCGCCTGGAGCGTGCTCGGGGCGATCGCGGCTCGCACCGCACGAGCTGAGCTGATCACCCTCGTCACCTGCCCGTTCGTGCGCTACCACCCGGCGATCATCGCCCAGTCGGCCGCGACCGTGCAGCTGCTGTCCGACGGCCGTTTCACCGATGGTGCACGAAGCGGCCGACGCCGGCTACGACCGGGTCAGCTTCGTCCAGGTCGGGCCGGACCGCACCGACGGGTTCCACCGCTGGTTCGCCGACGAGGTCCGCCCCGAGCTGCCCTGACCGACCGCGGGCTCACCCGACGACGAGGTTGACCAGCTTGCCCGGGACGACGATGACCTTGCGGACGGTGGCGTCCACGAGCTGATCGGCCACCGCCTCGCGGGCGGCCGCCTCGAGCGCATCGCGGTCGGCTCCGGCGGCGACGGTCGCACGGCCGCGCACCTTGCCGTTGACCTGGACCACGATCTCGACCTCGTCGTCGACCAGCAGCGAGGTGTCCGCCTGCGGCCACCGCTGGTCGTGGACCGATCCGTCGTGGCCGAGCCGACGCCACAGCTCCTCGGTGATGAACGGGCAGATCGGCGCCAGCATCGTCAGCAGGGCCTCGAGCGCCTCACGGACGGCGGCGCCGCCGTGCGCGCCGCCGCGCCCACCGCTGTCGGCCCCCCGGGTGGCGTCGAGGGTGGCGTTGGTCAGCGACATCAGCTTGGCGATGGCGGTGTTGTACTTGCGGGACTCGAAGTCCGCCGAGCCCGCCACGATCGCCTCGGCGGTGGCGCGTCGCAGGGTCGCTGCGACGTCATCCGACGCGTCCTGCGCGGTACCTGCTGACTCCCGGGCGACGTGCTCGAGGGCCAGGCGCCACACCCGCGAGAGCCACTTGTGCATCCCGGCCGGGGACACGTCGGCCCAGTCGATGTCGTCCTCCGGCGCGGACGCGAACAGCATCGTCCCGCGCAGCGTGTCGGCGCCGTAGGTTTCGTACACCTCGCCGGGGACCACGAGGTTGCCCCGGGACTTCGACATCGCCGCGCCACCGAGGATGACCTGCCCCTGGTTGAGCAGCGCCTGGAACGGCTCATCGGCGGCGACGTGCCCGCGGTCACGCATGGCCTTGACCACGAAACGGCTGTAGAGCAGGTGCAGGACGGCGTGCTCGACACCGCCGGTGTACTGGTCGGCGGGCAGCCAGCGGCTGGCCGCGTCCACGGGCCAGGGCTCGGTGTCCGAGGTCGGATCGAGGTAGCGCAGGAAGTACCACGACGAGTCGACGAAGGTGTCCATCGTGTCGACGTCGCGGACCGCCTCCTCGTTGCCGCACGCCGGGCATACCACGTCGTACTTCCACGTCGGGTGCAGGTCCAGCGGTGAACCAGCGACCGAGAAGTCGAGATCGTCGGGCAGCCGGACGGGCAGCTGATCGCGGGGGACGGGGACCTGCCCGCAGTCGCCGCAGTGGACGATCGGGATCGGCGCACCCCAGGAGCGCTGGCGTGACACCAGCCAGTCACGCAGGCGGTAGTTGACCGTGGCCTTCGCGGTGCCCTGTGCCTCGAGGTCGGCGGTGATGCGCTGCTTGGCCTCGCGCCAATCCAGCCCGTCGTAGTCGCCGGAGTTGACCATCGTGCCGTCGCCGACGTACGCCTCGGTCATCGTGTCGGCGTCGAGGGTGGTGCCGTCGGTCGGGGCGATCACGACCCGGACGTCGAGGCCCTCCTGGCGGGCGAAGTCGAGGTCGCGCTGGTCGTGCGCGGGGACGGCCATGATCGCGCCGGTCCCGTAGTCCATCAGCACGTAGTCGGCCGCGTACGCCGGCACCGGCTGCCCGGTCACGGGGTTGACGAGGTCGAAGTTCAGCCGCAGGCCACGCTTGGTCCGACCCGCCCGCTGGGCGGCCTCGTCCTCGCCGTTCCCCGAGCCTGCAGCGTCGAACCCCGACACGCGTTCGACGTCGGAGCGGCTGGCGACCTGCTCGACGAACGCCTGGTAGTCGGCGTCATCGGCCATGCGTTCGGCCACCAGCGGGTGCTCGGGTGCGAAGACGAAGTAGGTCGCACCGAACAGGGTGTCGGGACGGGTGGTGTAGACGACCACGGGTTCGCCGTCGCCCACACCCGGCTCGGACTCGGCGGTCCAGAAGGTGACCTCGGCACCCTCCGACCGGCCGACCCAGTTGCGCTGGGCGTTCTTGACGCGGTCCGGCCAGTCGATCGTGTCCAGCCCGGCGAGCAACTCGTCGGCGTAGTCGGTGATGCGGAAGAACCACTGCGTGCGCGGCACCCGCTGCACGATCGCCCCGGAGCGTTCCCCGCGACCGTCGATCACCTGCTCGTTGGCGAGCACCGTCTGGTCCACCGGGTCCCAGTTGACCAGCGCCTCGCGGCGGTAGGCCAGCCCCGCGTCGAACAGCTCGACGAACAGCCACTGGGTCCAGCGGTAGTACTCGGGGTCGCAGGTGTGCAGCACCCGGTCCCAGTCGAACGAGTACCCGAGCCGGACCACCGTCGAGCGCTGCTCGTCGATGTTGGCGTAGGTCCAGGCCTTCGGGTCGGCACCCCGGTTGCGGGCGGCGTTCTCGGCCGGCAACCCGAACGCGTCCCAGCCGATGGGGTTGAACACCTTCCGGCCGGTCATCCGCAGGTGGCGTACGAGGGTGTCGTGGATGGAGAAGATCTCGGCGTGCCCCATGTGGAGGTCGCCCGACGGGTACGGGAACATCGTCAGGGCGTAGAAGCCCTCGCCCGACAGATCGGGCGTCGAGTAGGTGCGCTCGTCGTGCCAGCGTTGGGCGTGCTCGGCCTCGAAGCTGGTCGGGTCGTACCGTTCGACGTCGTTCACCGGAGGGCCTCGGGAGGGCGGGCAGGGGTGTGCGGAGGGTAGCCGCGCGCCCCTCCGGCCCGGTTCGCCACCCCTGTCGGTGGCGTGTACGCTCCGCGACCGCACGACCAGGGGCCGTCCCGATGGTCCGTCGTGCGATCTCGGGCCGGTAGCGCAGCCTGGCAGCGCACCTCCATGGCATGGAGGGGGTCGTGGGTTCAAATCCCATCCGGTCCACGAAGAGAGCCCCGCTTCGGCGGGGCTCTCGTCGTGTCGCGGGCGACCTCGATCGTGCCGGGGGCTAGCCGGTGCGGCGGGCCCACGCACGCACCGGGGCCCGGAACGCACGCCGGCTCAACCCTCCGTCACGCGGGTCGACACCGCGGGTGAACGTCACGGGGAACGGGGTGCGGGTGCGAGGGTTCCGGATGAGGAGCACGCTGGTCGGCGTGCTCGTGTCGACGAGCCTGCTCGTCGCTGTCGTGCCGGCCGGGGCCGAGGTCCCGCTCGGCGACCTCGTCTGGTTCCCGCCCGACCTCGAGGAGAGCCGCCGCGCGCCGGTGGGCCCGGAGGACTTCCTCGTGCAGGAGGCCGGTGTCGCCACGGAGGACGTGGCCGAGGCGATCACCGCCATGGCCTGGGAGGACCATCGGGCCGGCACGCGCATCGTGCGTGCCGTCCGCTTCACCTCGCCCCAGGCCGCGGAGGAGGCCGCGAGGACCCTCGCCACCCGCGATATCGGGCCCGTCGTCGACCTCGGCTCGCTCGGGCAGGGCTTCGTGGTGACACCGGAGTCCGAACCACCAGCCACCGACGGCCCGTCGCCGCTGCACGTGCACGACGGGTTCCGCGTCGCCGGTCGCGATCTGATCCTGATCGCCGCGGTCACCCCGGACGTCGCCGCGCCACAGAGACTCCTCGACCACATGGCCGAGCACGCGGCACGGTTCCCGGGCTCGTCGGCACCGGTCCCCGGCGGGTCGGGACGTTCGATCCCGATCGTCCTCACGGTCGTCCTCGGCGGCGTGGGCGCCCTGATCGGAGTGGGCGGGCTGACGTGGCGCCGCCGGCGTCCGCCTCCCGCGGTCACGCCGGTGGGTCCGGCCAGCCGCCCGTGGGTCGCCTGACGGCGGCAGCCGGGGGTCGCACCGCGGCGATCAGCCCACCTCGGCGGGGCGCGCCGGCTCCTTCGTCGGTAGCCGGCCATGGCGCCTGCCCGGTGCCCCTGGTTGACTGCGCCACAGCCCCGGGGGGTGGAGCACGCCGCCGACCCGAGCGGCCCCGGAGGGAGCCTCCTGTGACGCAGGCGCGGCCGGACGGCGCCGACGAGGTCCTCACTGCCCGGGTGAACTTCGAGGAGACCGCGTCGAGCGCGGCCCACGAGATCGCCGGGCCGCTCGGCACCGTCGGTGCAGCGGTCGGTCTGATCGCACAGATGCTCGGGCCCGACGACGACGAGGCCCGCGAGCTCGTCACGCTCGCCGGACGCCACCTGCGCCTGATCGAGCTGCAGGTGCGACGCATCGCTCGGCTGCGGCCCGGGCCCGAGGAGCCCCAACGACGCCACACCGACCTCGTCTCGGTGACCCGTGAGCTCGTCGACGACCTGTCGGTCAGTCTGCTCGCCGACCATGCGACCACCGTCGAGGCCGCCGGCCCCGTCGAGGCCGAGGTCGACGCCGACCAGGTCCGCCAGGTCCTGTTCAACCTGTTGTCCAACGCCGCGAAGTACAGCCCACCGGACCGGGCCATCGTCGTCTCCATCGCAGCGGCGGCGGATGCCGTCGAGCTGCGGGTCCGTGACCAGGGGCACGGCGTGATCCCCGCCGAGTCCGAGCGGATCTTCGAGCGCTACCGACGGGCCGACGAGGACGTCCAGGGTCTCGGTCTCGGGCTGACCGTGTCCCGGGAGATCGCCCGGGCCCACGGCGGCGACCTGCACCTCGAACCGGCGGAGGAGGAGGGCGGCAGCACCTTCCTGCTGAGGCTGCCGCTCACCGGGTGAGCCGGAGGACGTACGCGGCGGCCTCCGTCCGGTTGTGGAGCCCCAGCTTCGCCAGGATGTTGCTGACGTGGTCCTCGGCCGTTCGGAGGCTGATGAAGAGGGCGGAGGCGATCTCGGCGTTCGACCGCCCCTCGGCCACCAGCCCGAGCACCTCGGTCTCACGTGGCGTCAGGCGCGTGCGGCCCCCCGGGAACGCGGATGTCCGCTCGAGCGAACGCAGGAGAGCCCTGGCTGCGTCCACGTCCGGGCCCGCACCCAGCCGTTCGAAGCCGGTCAGGGCTGCGCGCGCCTCGGCCCGCGCGAGCATCGGCTCGTCACCGGCCAGGGCGACGGCGAGGTCGTACCGTGCCCGCGCGAGCTCGTAGGGCAGCTCCGCCTCCGCGAACACCGCGCTGGCCTGCTCCAGCAGCTCGATGGCGCCGCGGCCGCCCGCTGCTGCCTCGACACGGGCCTGCGCGTGGACCGCCAGTCCGCCCACCGTGACCTGTTCGGTCGCGTCGGCGAGCGCTGCGAGCTCGTTGGCGATGCCGGCCGCCTCGTCGCGACGACCGTCGGCGAGCGCTGCCTCGACGAGCAGCCAGAGCACCGGAGCTGAGGCGAGGCCGCGACCTCGGCGGGCGAGGTGACGTTCGAGGGTGCGCACGGCGAGTGCTGCCTCACCGACCGCCAGGTACAGCCGTGCGGCAGGGACCGCAGCCGCGGTGGTCGCCTCGTAGTCCTCCAGGAGCCGGCGGGCCTCCTCGAGGCGCCCCTGCTTCACACGCAGGTCGGCCAGACGCAGCACCGGACCGCCGCGGCTGCCACGCCAGGAACGGTCGTAGAGGTCGATCGCCTCCGCGAGCTCGACCTCCGCCTCGTCCCAGCGACCAGCAGCGGTCAGCAGCCCCCCGTGGTGCATGCGGCAGATGGCCGACACGGGGAGCTCGCCGGTCCGTGCCACGAAGGCATCGATCGCGCCGAGCCACGCATCCGCTCGGCGCACGTCGAGCGCCACCTCGCAGGCACCGAACAACGAGCAGTAGATCTCACCGGCGGGCCAGGGATCGTCGACGATCCCGCTGCTCACCGCTGCAGCCGACTCGTCGATCAGGCGCATGCCCTCGGTGACCCGTCCACGTCGGACCAGGCTGAGGCCGACGTGACCGAGCGCGTCGTACTCCAGGCACAGGTCGCCCAAGCGCCGCCCCATCTCGACGGCAGCCTGGCCGTGTCGTGCCTGCACGGCGGGGTCGACCGCCGAGGACGCGAGGAGCAGCTCCAACCAGCCCTGCTCGGGGCACTCCTCCACGTCCTCGAGCAGCCGTCGCGCGTGTCCGGTCCAACCCTCGCAGACGGCGAGGTCGCCGTGGATCCAGAGGTGGAGCCCGGCGAGCTGCACAGCCACGGATCCGGCCGCGATCACCTCGCCCGACTCGCGGTAGCCCGCGTAGGCCCGCTCGCGCAGGTGCAGCGCCCGCGGGTAGTCGCCCAGCCAGTACAGCGCCTGTCCGAGGCCATCGAGACCGCCCGGCGTCTCGGCCGATGCAAGCGCCTCCTCGAAGCAGGCGCGTGCCAGCGACCAGTCGCAGGCAGCGAGCGCGGCATGGCCGCGCTCGATCGGTCCCTCGGTCACGACGTCCACCACCGGAGCGTGCCACGGCGTTCTCCGTGGCGGAACCCGTGGTTCCACGGATGCGTCGCTGCGCCACGGCGAACGACGATACGAGCAGCGACCACGGACCTGGAGGGATGCGATGTCACCGACCACCGCGACACACGGCTGGCAGCTCGTCGACGACAGTGCGGTCGCGTACGAGGAGTACCTGGTGCCGCTGGTGTTCGACGCCGCAGCCCGTGACCTCCTCGACCGGGTCGGCGTCACGTCGGGGCAGCGCGTCCTCGACATCGCGTGCGGTACGGGCGTCGTCGCGCGGTACGCCGAACGGCTGGTGGGGTCATCGGGCGAGGTGACCGCCGTCGACGTCAACCCCGGCATGCTCGCCGTCGCCCGCCGGGCAGCAGGCGCGGCACCGATCACCTGGGAGCAGGCGAGCGCCGCTGCGCTGCCCCTGCCCGACGCCAGCGTCGACGTGGTGTGCTGTCAGCAGGGCCTGCAGTTCCTCGCCGACCGACGACGCGCACTCGCCGAGGTCCACCGCGTCACCGTCCCAGGGGGGCGAATCGGCGTGAGCGTGTGCCGCGGCCTCGAGCACCAGCCCGGCTACCTCGAACTGGTCGCTGCCCTGCGTCAGCACGTCGGTCGCCCGGCAGCCGACGGGATGGCATCGCCCTTCGACGCCGGTTCTCGCACCGACCTGCGCCAACTCCTCCTCGACGCGGGTTTCGACGAGGTCGAGGTCCGCATCGTGATCTGGCCGCTCCGTCTCGGCTCGGCCGCGGCCTTCCTCCGCGGTGAGGTGGCGAGCTCGCCGCTGGCCGACCTCTTCGCCGAGCTCGACGCTGACGTGATCGATGCGCTGGTCGCCGACCTCACCCTGCGGCTGGAGCCGCACACCGACGACGCGGGGCTCACCTTCCCCCTCGAGACCCTCGTGGCGACCGCCACGAGGACCTGAGGGGACGGTGAGCGGCCACGATCAGGCGGGCGTGGCCAGGTCGCGGCGTCGGAAGCCGATGAGGCCGATCGCGATCAGCAGCGCCGCCAGGCCGGTGAGCACGACCAGTGGCGCCACCGTCAGGTCCGCGGCAGGGAGCTGGGGCACGTGCCCGAACGGGGACAGGTTCGCCATCCAGTCCGGGAAGGACAGGAACCCGCCGAGGTAGACCACCAGGAACGAATAGCCGACCACGCCCCACGCTGCGGCGACCAGCCGAGGCAGGACACCGAAGAGCAGCATCGCCACACCGGCCGTCACCCACACCGCGGGGGCGTAGGCGAGCGCCGCACCGGCGGCCCGACCGACGAGGGCCGCGTCGTCGGCCGTGATGGCGGCGGTGACCCCGAAGCTGAGCCCGGCCACGAGCAGGACGAGGGTGCCGCCGACCACGGCGACGACCAGGTGCGTCGCCGCCCACCGCGTCCGCGACAAGGGGGTGGCCAGGACCGGCTCGGCGCGGCCGGAGCTCTCCTCCGCCCGCAGCCGCAGCACGGCGAGGACGGCCTGGATGGAGCAGATCATGGCCAGGACGGTCAGGATCATGCTCGCGAACGACTCGACGACGGCGGCCCCGGCGATGTCCGGGAGCACGTCCTGCAGCGCCTCGAGCTCGGACAGCATCTCCTCGGCGCCACCGATGAACGAGCCGTACATGACCCCGAGCAGCAGCGCGGCGACGCTCCAACCGATGAGGCTCGCCCGCTGCAGCCGCAGCGCGTGTCCCTGCGGATGGGCGACGGCGTCCGACGCCTCGGCAGGTCCGGGACGCGGTTGCCGGAGCCCGGCGCCCACGTCACGCCGGGTGCTGAGCGCGAACGCGAGCAGGACCAGCATCGCAGCCACCGCCACCGAGATCGCCAGCGGCCACAACCGGTCGTCGACGTAGGCGCGGGTCTGCTGCGACCACCCGATCGGGGACAGCCAGGTCAGCACGCCCTCGCCGACGTCACCGGCGCCGCGCAGGGCGTAGGCGCCGCCGAGGACGGCGAACGCCATCCCGGACGCGCCACGGGCGTACTCGGTCACCTGCACGGTCACGGCGGCGACACCGGCGAAGACGAGGCCGACGCCGGCCAGCGCCGCCCCGAAGACCAGCGACCCGCCCCACTCGACGGTCTCCATGCCGGTGCTGGCCAGGCCAGCCGCGATCAGGAGGGCGAGCACCACGGTGACGCCGGTGACCACGAGCAGCGCTGCGGCGGTCGGTGCGTGGCGTCCGACGACCCCGGCCCGGATCAGCTCGGCGCGGCCGGACTCCTCCTCGGCGCGGGTGTGGCGCACGACCAGCAGCACGCTCATGAGCGCCACCACCACGGCGGTCATCACCAGCATCTGGTGGGAGATCATCGCGCCGTAGGTGTAGTTCTCGACGCCGGCGTAGTTCGGGCCGAACATGGCGACGGTCGCCGGGAGCTCCATGGTCGAGGCGATGGCCTGACGGTCGGCCGCGGTCGGGTAGGTCTCGGCGAAGCTGGCCGTGCTGGACACGGTGAACCCGGTGATCCCCACGATCCACAGCGGGAGACGCACACGGTCACGCCGCAGGATCAGCCGGATCAGAGGCCACAGGCCGGTGAACGATCCCCCGCGGGTGGGCTGTTGACCGACGGGGGCGGGCGCCCGGACGAGGGTGTCGGTGGTCATCGCGCACCCCCGTCGCCGGCCGCGGTCAGGTCCTCGCCGTAGTGGCGCATGAACAGCTGCTCGAGCGTCGGCGGGTGGGAGACCAGGGACCGGATCCCGAGCCCGTGGAGGTGACCGATCACCGGGTCGATCCGCTCGGCGTCGACGTCGAAGCGCACCTGCCCGTCGTCGACGACGAGGTCGTGCACACCGGGGAGGTGGTCGAGGTCGGTGGCCGGGGTGACGGTCTCGGCGACGACCGTGGTCCGCGTCAGGTGACGCAGGTCGGCCAACGTCCCGGACTCCACGATCCGACCCAGCCGGATGATCGAGATCCGGTCGCAGAGCTTCTCGACCTGCGCGAGGATGTGCGAGGACAACAGGACCGTGCGGCCCTCGTCCTTGGCCTCCAGGATGCAGGCCTGGAAGATCGTGTCCATGAGCGGGTCGAGGCCGGCGGTCGGCTCGTCGAGGATCAGCAGCTCGACGTTGGACGCCAGCGCGGCCACGATGGCGACCTTCTGGCGGTTGCCCTTGGAGTAGGTGCGCGCCTTCTTGGTGGGATCGAGGTCGAAGCGCTCGATCAGCTCGTCGCGCTTGCGGCGGTCGAGGTCGCCGCGCAACCGGGCGAAGACGTCGATCGCCTCGCCACCGGTCAGGTTCGGCCAGAGTTCGACATCGCCCGGCACGTAGGCCAGGCGCCGGTGGAGCGCGACCGCGTCGGTCCACGGGTCGCCGCCGAGCACGGTGGTGCGACCCGCGTCGGCGCGCAGGAGCCCGAGCAGCACCCGGATGGCGGTCGACTTCCCGGCTCCGTTGGGGCCGAGGAACCCGTGGACCTCGCCGGGTGCCACCTCGAGATCGACCCCGTCGAGCGCCCGGGTGGCGCCGAAGGTCTTGACC
Source organism: Nitriliruptor alkaliphilus DSM 45188 (assembly GCF_000969705.1). Taxonomy (GTDB): domain Bacteria; phylum Actinomycetota; class Nitriliruptoria; order Nitriliruptorales; family Nitriliruptoraceae; genus Nitriliruptor; species Nitriliruptor alkaliphilus. The sequence goes on along the minus strand of NZ_KQ033901.1, from coordinate 5,349,134 downwards.
AGGCCGGAGGCCGAGATCGCTGCGGTCGTGTTCATGATGGTGCGTCCTGTTCGTTCGCGAGTGCGTCTCGCATCTGGTCGTACAGCGCCTCCGGCACGACGCCCTTGCTGAGCATCTCGAGGGCCGGGAGGACGTAGGCCCCGTACTGCTCGGGGGACCCGAGGAGGTCGACACCGAGCAGCCGCTCGGCGTGCTCGAACAGCGTCAGCAGCCCGAGGGACCACAGCGTGAGCACGGCCGCGCGGGATCGGGGGTGCTCGCTCGGCAGGATCAGCCCGGTGCGTTCTCCCTCGGCCATGTACTCGACCGCGTCGTCGACCATCTCGTCGACGAGGACGGCCACGTGGGGCGAGCCGTCCGTGAGGGTCCGTCCGAGGTAGCGCATCAGGTGTCGGCTGTCCTCGGCGCCTCGCAGCGCGGCCATCGGGTCCATGCTCGGCCCCTGCGACATCGCATCGAGCTTGCTCGCCCGCACCTGCGCCGCGACGTGCTCGTCGCAGGCGACCCGCAGCCCGTCCTTCGAACCGAAGTGGTGAACGATCAGCGGCTGGGACACCCCGGCGGCCTCGGCGATCAGCTTCAGGCTGGTGCCGTCGACGCCCCGCTCACCGAACAGCTCGATCGCGGCATCCCGGATGCGCGCACGACCGGTCCGGTCGTCGGTGCCGCTCGGAGGGGGGTCGGTGGACATCGGCACCTCGTGGCTCGGCGGCGGCGGGGCCGTCGGAGGACGGCACCCGCTTGGCACTGACTAAGTCTTCAGTCAGCATACTGAAGGGACGTTCAGCCGACAAGCGTCGGCCCGACGCCCGGGATGGTCTCCGTCCGCCGGGGGTGCTCCCCTTCAGCGCGGGACGGGCACGCCGATGCTTCCCGAGGCGAGCGCCTGTCCCCCTCCCGGCGCCCCTCTGCTCCTACCCGCTCCCTCCCGCTCCCTCCCGCTCCCTCCCGCTCCCTCCCGCTCCCACCCGGACCGACGGTCTCCCACCGCGGCCCGCTCCCCCGCAGGCTCCGCCGTGCCGTTCGACCTCGACCTCATCGCCCTCTGGACCGCCATCTGGCCCGCCCTCGCCGTCGCCGGCCTCCGCGCCGGGGACGTCAGCCTCAACGTCTTCAAGACCGTCTTCGTGGTCTCCGAACGGCGCGCGCTCGCGTCGCTGTTCTCCGGCCTCGAGGCGGCGCTGTGGCTGTCGGCGGCCGGGATCGTCCTGGCCGACGTCACCCCGCTGCGGTTCGCGGGGTTCGTCGTCGGCGTGGCCACCGGCACCGCCCTCGGCGTGACCATCACCCGGGCCCTGCAGCTCGGCATGGTCACCGTGCGCGTCTACGCCGACGCCGCGCCCGCCGACGCGACGGGTCTGTCCCTCGAACCCGCCGGCCCGCTGGTGGCACGCGCGATCCACGAGGCCGGGTTCGGCGCCACCGTCTTCCGCGGCACCGGCTTCAACGGGCCTGTCGACATGGTCCTGTCCACGGTGCGCCGCCGGCACGCCGACCGGGTCCTGGCGATCGCCCGCGACGTCTCACCCACCGCGTTCGCCGCGATCGACAACAGCCCGCACCCGGCGCCCGCAGCCGCGACCGCCGGCCGGGTCTGACCGAGCGCCGTCAGACCGCGCGCTGGTCGGGCAGCCCCACGGGCCAGGTCGGTGCCCCGAGGTCGCGCGACACGTCGATCGCTGCCCGCCGGACGGCATCCTCGATGCCGGCATCGAGGGGCAGGTCGGAGGTCGGCACGACGATGGCGATGGCGCCCGCCACGGCACCCTTCGCGTCGAAGATCGGCGCGGCGACCTCGGACTCGCCGATGACGGCCTCGTCCTCGGCGCGAGCGATACCGCCGGCACGGACGTCGGCCAGGACCTCGTCAAGAGCGGCGGTGTCGACCACCGTCCGTCCCGTCAACCGGCGCAGCGGCACGTCGCTCGGCAGCGTCGCACGAGCCTCGGCGTGGAAGGCGAGCACGGCCTTGCCGAGGGCCGTGCCGTGGGCCGGGATGTCGATGCCGATCTCGCGCATCTGCCGGCTGCCGTCGGGCCGCATGACGTGGTGGACCACGACGATGTCACCGCCGAGGATCACCCCGACGCGGACCGCGTACCCGGTGCGTTCGCTGAGCGCGTCGGCCCAGCTCGTGCTCCGCAGCCGCAGCTCGTTGCTGTCGAGGTAGACGTTGCCGAGCAGCAGCACCCCGGCCCCGAGCGCGTACCGGCCGGCGGTGTCCTGCTCGACCATGCCGCGCGCCACGAGGGTCTGCACGATGCCGTGGACCGTCGAGTTCGCCAGCCCCATGCGGCTGGCGAGCTCGGTGAGCCCGAGACGACGTGCCCCCTGCAGCTCGAGCAGGACGCTCACGGCGCGGTCCACCGACTGGATCACGGACGCACCGCGCGGCTCATCGCCTCGAACAGCATGGCCGACGAGGTCGCCCCGGGGTCCTGGTGTCCCTCGCTGCGCGCCCCGAGGTAGCTGGCGCGGCCCTTGCGGGCGCGCATCGGGACGGTCGCCTCGGCCCCCCGCTCGGCGGCCACCGCGGCGAGGGCCAGGGCCTCCGGCAGGGAGCTGCCCTCGACCAGGCGCTGTTCGAGCTCAGCGACGGCCGGGGCGATCGCATCGATCATGGTCTTGTCGCCCGCGACGGCCGCGCCGAGCCGCTGCACGGCACGCAGCCCCTCGCGGAGGGCGGCGGCGAGCTCGTCCGCCGAGACCTCGGCGCCAGGCGGCAGCGCATCGCCCATCGCCACGAACACGGTCCCGTACAGCGGACCGCTGGCTCCGCCGATGGCCCGCGTCAACGCCAGACCCGTCTCGCGACACGCGTCAGCCGGGCCGGCCGTCGACCCGGCGTCCAAGGTGGCCGTGGCGGCGCGCAGGCCCCGGGTCATGTTCGTGCCGTGGTCGGCGTCACCGATCGCCGCATCGAGCTCGGTCAGGCGCCCCTCGGCGTCGGTGACCATGGCCTCGAGCGCCGCGACCCAACGGCGCACGAAGGCGGCGTCGAGCCCGCCCGCAGGGCTGCCGGCGTCCGCCGACCCGTCGCCCGCAGCCGGGGTCACGACCCGGCCCCCTGCATCCACCCGTCGGCTCGCCACCGTGGACCTCCCTGCCCGCACCCTTGACACCCTACCCGGCTTCGTGTTCGCTGACCTGAGTTCGACGATGTCGAAATGACTTCGGTGATAGCGATGACCCGTCGGGAGGCGGGCCGGTCCTGAGGTCACGCGCACACAGGGAGTGGGAGCGCACCATGGGAGAGAACAGCACCGTCCAGAAGCTGGTCAGCGAGGCCGCCGGCACCGCACTGCTGGTGTTCATCGGCGTGGGCTCGGTGCCCGCCACGCTGCTCGTCAACGGAGACACCCCGTTCACCATGCCGAGCCTGATGACCATCTCGCTCGCCTTCGCGACCGTCGTGATCGCCGTGGTCTACGCCATCGGGCACATCTCGGGGGCGCACATCAACCCGGCGGTCACCGTCGGTCTCGCTGCCACCGGCCGGTTCCCGTGGCGTGACGTCCCCGGTTACGTCGGCGCACAGGTGGCCGGTGCCGTGCTCGGCGCCCTGGCGATCGCGGGGGTGCTCGGCTCCCCGGCCGTGGACGCGGGCCTCGGGGTGGCGACCTTCTGGGAGGGCGTCGGATCCGGCCAGGCGCTGTTCGCCGAGCTGATCGGCACCGCCATCCTCGTCTTCGTCGTGTTCGGCGCCATCGACGGGCGCGCCCCTGCGGGCTGGGCGGGCCTCGCGATCGGCCTGGCGGTGTTCGCCATCATCATCGTGGTCGCCCCCGCCACCTCGTCGTCGATCAACCCGGCGCGCACCGTCGGCCCGATGGTGGTCCTGCAGGCGCTCGGCGGCAGCGTCGCCTGGTGGCAGCTGCCCTCCTACCTGATCGGCGAGTTCGCCGGCGGGGTGCTCGGTGCGGGGGCGTACGTGGCCCTGGCCCGGACGCGCGACGCCGACCTCGTCGAGGTGGCCGGCACCGAGGCGACGCTCGCCGAGGGCGTGGTCCGCTGAGACACCGGTGCCGGCCGTCCTCGCGGAGACCCGTGCGGCCGGCACCGTCCGAGAGCTACAACCAGTGACGAGCGGCGTCCCGACGCCGCGGAGGGAGAACGACCGTGAAGAAGCTCATCAACTCACCCGAGACGATCGTCACCGACGCGCTACGAGGGGTCGCCGCGGCGCACCCGGCGCTGTCGGTGGATGTCGAGCGCAAGCTGATCGTCCGCGGAGATGCCCCCGTCACCGGCAAGGTCGGGTTGCTGTCGGGCGGAGGCTCGGGCCACGAGCCCTTGCACGGCGGCTTCGTCGGGCGCGGGATGCTCGACGCCGCCTGTCCGGGTGAGGTCTTCACCTCGCCGACGCCCGACCAGATGCTGGAGGCCACCGAGCGCATCGACGCCGGTGCCGGCGTGCTGCACATCGTCAAGAACTACACCGGCGACGTCCTCAACTTCGAGATGGCGGCCGAGCTCGCCAAGAGCGCGGGCATCGACGTCGAGGCGGTGGTCATCGACGACGACGTGGCCGTCCAGGACAGCACCTTCACGGCCGGCCGCCGCGGCGTCGGCGCCACCGTGCTCGCGGAGAAGATCTGTGGCGCCGCCGCCGAGGAGGGCCGTGACCTCAAGGAGGTCGCCGATCTGTGCCGCCAGGTCAACGCGGGCTCGCGCAGCATGGGCATCGCGCTGACCTCCTGCACGGTGCCCGCCGCCGGACGTCCGACCTTCGAGCTCGGCGAGGACGAGATGGAGGTCGGCATTGGCATCCACGGCGAGCCGGGCCGCGAACGCCGTCCGCTCGCGACCGCGGCCGAGGTCGCGCGTGCCCTGACCGAGCCGATCCTCGACGACCTGCCCTTCGCCTCCGGGGACCGGGTGCTGGCGTTCGTCAACGGCATGGGCGCCACGCCGCTGATCGAGCTGTACGTCGTCTTCAACGAGGTGGCCGAGATCCTCGGCGAACGCGGCGTGACCATCGAACGCAGCCTCGTCGGTTCCTACATCACCTCGCTGGAGATGGCCGGCTGCTCGGTCACGCTGCTCAGGCTCGACGACGAGCTGACGCGGCTGTGGGACGCGCCCGTCGACACGGCGGCGCTGCGGTGGGGGGTCTGATGGTGACGCTGCGACCTGCCACCGAGATCACCGACGATCGCGCGGCGCAGGTGGTCACCACCGACGACCTGGTCGCCTGGTTCCGCCGCTTCGCCGAGGTCGTCGAGGGACGCGCGGACGAGCTCAGCTCGCTCGACGCGGCGATCGGTGACGCTGACCACGGCACCAACCTCCGCCGCGGCGCCCGAGCCGTGCTGCTGGCTCTGGACGCCGAACGCCCGTCGGACGTGGCCGGGTTCGGCCGCACGGTCGCGATGCAGCTCATCTCGGCCGTCGGGGGCGCGAGCGGCCCCCTCTACGGCAGCTTCTTCCTCGCCCTCGGGACCAGCGGTGGTACCCAGGGCGCGCTCTCCCCCACCGGGTTCGCCGCCGCCGTCCGTGCCGGCGTGGACGGGGTCGCGGCGCGGGGGAAGGCCTCGGCCGGGGACAAGACCATGCTCGACGCGCTGCTACCGGCGGTGTCGGCCCTCGAGGAGGCCACGGCGAGCGGGGCGCCGTTGCGCACCGCGCTGCAGGCGGCGGTGGACGCCGCGGAGACCGGGATGCTCGCGACCATCCCTATGGTCGCTCGCAAGGGTCGTGCCAGCTACCTCGGGGAGCGCAGCGCCGGGCACCAGGATCCGGGGGCGACCTCGTCGTCGCTGCTGGTGCGGGCTGCGGCGCAGACCCTCGACGTGACGGATCGGGGAGCCTGATGTCGGTCGGGATCGTGGTCGTGTCGCACAGCGCCGCGCTCGCGGCTGCGGCGGGTGAGCTGGCGCGTGAGATGGCGGGCGAGGATCTGCGGCTCGCGCTGGCCGGTGGGGTCGACGATCCCGACGCACCGCTCGGCACCGACGCGGTCCGGGTGCTCGCGGCCATCGAGGAGGTCGACGGGGACGACGGGGTGCTCGTCCTCATGGACCTCGGCAGCGCGGTCCTCTCGGCGGAGATGGCCGTCGATCTCCTGCCCCTGGGGCGGGCTGACCGCGTGCTGCTGTGCGACGCCCCCCTCGTGGAGGGCCTGGTGGCGGCGGCGGTGCAGGCGACGGCCGGCGCCGACCTCGCGGGGGTCGCTGCCGAGGCACGCGCCGGACTGGTCGGGAAGGCCGCCCACCTCGGGGTCGCGTCACCGGCGACGCCGACCTCCAGGGGCGCTGCCGCCCAGGGCGCAGACGGCGAACGGGATGCGGACGACGCCACCACCTCCCTCCCCGTCACCGGCGCCCTCGGTCTGCACGCGCGTCCCGCCGCCCGGATCGTCGAGACCGTGTCGCGATTCTCAGCCGTCGTGACCCTCGAGCACGCCGATCCCGACCGGGCGGGGGTGCCCGTCCCCGCCACCAGCCTCGCGGGCATCACCACGCTCGGCGCCCGTCGGGGCGACGCGCTGCTGGCCCGGGCCCGCGGTGAGGACGCGGACGCGGTGCTCGCGGCGCTGCGGGCCCTGGCCGACGACCGCTTCGGCGACCCGGCCGACGCGTCCGAGCAGGTGCTGGCGTCGCCGGCCGACGACGCGGAGAACGGCTCGAGCGGCGACCCGACCGTGGACGGATCGCTGCACGGTCTGGCGGCTTCCCCCGGGCTGGCCGTCGGTCCCGTCCACCGTCTCGACGGACCGGACCTGCCGACCGTGCCAGCGCGCCGGGTGGATGACACCGCCCCCGAACGCCGCCGCCTCGACGCCGCGCTCACGGCGGCAGCGACGACGATCAGCCGCTCCCGCGACGAGCTGACCCGGAGGGCGGGCGGGGACGCCGGCGAGATGCTCACCGCGCACCTGCTGCTGCTCGAGGACCCGCTCCTGCTCGACCCCGCCACGGCAGCGATCACCGAGGACCGCCTCGACGCGGCGTCGGCGTGGCACCGCGCCGTGACCGCGCTGGCCGACACCTACGCGGGGCTAGAGGACCCCTACCTCGCCGAACGGGCCGCCGACGTCCGGGCGGTCGGTGCCGAGGTGCTGACGCGACTGCTCGGGATCGACGCGGCGCTCCCCCCACCGCACGGCGTCCTGGTCGCCCACGATCTCGCACCCGCGGACGCGGCACGCATCGACCCCGATCGCGTGGATGCGATCGTCACCGCGGTCGGTAGCCCGACGTCCCACGCCGCGCTGATCGCCCGGTCGCTCGGCATCCCGACCGTGGTGGCAGCCGGGCCAGCCGCCACCCGGCTGACCGACGGGACGCAGGTGATCGTCGACGGTACGCGGGGGCTGATCCACGTCGACCCCGATCCGGACGAGCTCGCCGGAGCTCGCAGCACCATCGCGGACCAGCGGGCCGACGCCGAGGTGGCTCGCCGGGAGGCCGCCGACCCCGCGACGACCCGCGATGGGACCCACATCGAGGTGGTCGCGAACATCGGCGTCGCCGGTGACGCCGCGCGGGCGTACGCGGCGGGCGCCGACGGTGTCGGACTCCTGCGCAGCGAACTGCTGTTCCTCGACCGCGCCGCGGCACCCGACGAGGACGAGCAGGTCGAGGTCTACGGCCAGGCCTGCCGGGCCCTCGCGGGGCGACCGGTGGTCCTGCGCACCCTCGACGTCGGTGGCGACAAGCCGTTGCCCTACCTCGAGCTACCCGAGGAGCTCAACCCCTTCCTCGGTACGCGCGGGCTGCGGCTCGGGCTCGAGCGGCCGGCGCTGCTCACCACCCAGCTGCGTGCGGCGCTGCGGGTCGCCGCCGAGCACCCGCTGCGGGTGATGCTGCCGATGGTCTCGACCGTGGCCGAGATCCACGCGGCGCGGCGTCTGCTGGAGGAGGCGCGCACCCAGCTGCGGGCGGACGGGCTGACGGTCGCCGACGACCTGCAGCTCGGCGCGATGGTCGAGGTCCCGGCGCTCGCGCTCCTGGCCGATGACGTGGTGGCCGAGGTCGACTTCCTGTCGATCGGCACCAACGACCTGACCCAGTACGTCATGGCCGCTGAACGGGGCAACAGCGCCGTCGCCCACCTGGCCGACCCGCTGCACCCGGCCATCCTCGGGCTCGTGCGAACGGTGTGCGACGCAGGGGCTCGAGCCGGCGTTCCGGTCGCCGTCTGCGGCGACCTCGCCAGCGATCCGGCCGCTGTCCAGGTGCTGGTGGGCCTCGGCGTACGTGAGCTGAGCGTCCCCCCGCCGGCGGTGCCGGCGGTCAAGCGTGCCGTGCGCGCGGTCGACCTGGAGGAGGCCCGTGAGGTGGCCGACCGCGCCCTGGCCGCGGGGTCGGCCCCGGCGGTCCGTCGCGTGCTGATGGACGGCCCGCTCGATCGCGTCGGCGCCTGACGCCGTCGACCGGCCCGGGGGGCGTACGGTCACGAACCTCCCGTCAGGAGGTCCCGTGCCCGAGCCCACCCCGACGACCGGTCCCGCGAGTCGTGCCCGCGTGGTCGTGATCGGTGCCGGCGCGTCCGGCCTGACCGCGGCACGCGACCTCGCGGCCACCGGCCACGAGGTGACCGTCGTGGACAAGGGGCGCGCCGTCGGGGGTCGGCTCGCCTCGCGCCGCATCGGCGAGGCCGACTTCGACCACGGCGCCCAGTTCGTGACCACCAAGCACGACGACGTGCGGGACGTGTTCGACGGGTGGCGGCGGGCGGGTGTGCTCGTGCCGTGGTTCACCGGCTCCCCGGACGCGCCAGCACGGTCCGACACGGCCCGCGACGGGCACCCGCGCTTCCGCGGCAGCCCGCGGATGCGATCCCTCGCCGAACACCTCGCCGCGCCGCTGCCGGACGTGCGCACCGGCCTCCGCGTCACCGAGGTGCGTGCCGATCCAGGAGGGTGGCTCGTCAGCGCGGTACCCGTCGACCGCAGCGACCCGGTCCGCCTCACCGCGACCGCCGTGCTGTGCACGGCACCGGTCCCCCAGACCCTCGCGCTGCTCGACGCCGGCGGGGTCGAGCTGACCGAGCACGCCGAGACGGCGCTCCGACCCGTCACCTACGACCCGACCATCGCGCTGCTCGCGATCCCCACCGGCCCGACCTCGCTGCCGAACGAGGGGGCGTTGCGCCTCGCCGACGGACCGGTCAGCTGGCTCGGCGACGGGCTACGGAAGGGGACCTCATCGACCCCGGCCGTGGTCGTGCACGCCAGCCCCGATGTGAGCCGCGACCTGTGGGGGGCCTCGGACGAGGAGATCGCCGACCACGTGCTGACCGCAGCCCGCCCGCACCTCGGCGTCGATGCCTCCGCTGTGTACGTCCACCGCTGGCGCTACGCGACCCCGACCGGGCCACCACCCGGGGGCGACGACCTCGCGCTCCTCGACCACGCCCCGGCACCGATCGCGTTCGCCGGCGACGCGTTCGCGGGCGGCCGCGTCGAGGGCGCGGTCCGCTCCGGTCGCGCCGCGGCCCACCTGCTGACGTCCGCCCTCGCGCCGTGAGGTGACCTGACGGCCCGCGGGGACCGTCAGGCGGGAGGAGCCACAGGGGCCGAGCTGGCGCGCGGCGCACCGACGAGGAGCCGCGCCACACGTGGGTCACGGCGGGCACCGTCCAGTTCCGTCGCGTAGGTGGCGAAGGTCCGCACGTCGCCGCCCGCCCGGCGCGCCGCGAGCAGCCAGGTGGCCGCGCCGTGGTCGTCACCGAGGGCGCCGCGGACGATCGCGAGCTGCAGCGCCGCATCGGGACCGAGGCCGCGGTGCCACAGGGCGAGCGCCGCCCGCGACGCGTGGTGGTTCCAGTTCGCCGCGTTCAGCACGCTGACCACCAGCGCGTGATCGTTCATGTCCAGCTTCGCGGCCCGTTCCACCGCCAGGTCGAGGAGCTGCTCGGTGCTCGCCCGGTCGAGCAGCGCCGGCGGGACCGTGCCCGCCGTGCGGTCCCCCACGAAGCGCACCAGACGTGCGGCGCCGGCCCGCGGGTCGGCGAGCAGGTCGACCGCGAGCCGCTCCAGCGACCACTCGTCACCCTGGGTGACCAGGAGCGAACGTGCCTCGTCGAGGCGTCCCGCCCGGGCGTGGATGACGGCGGCGCTGGCGCGTGCGGTGGCCGCCAGCTGCTGACCCAGGGCGTCGCCGACATCGGCCTCCCGCGTGGCCAGACGCACGAGCTGCTCGCCGTCGTCGACGAGGCCCGCCACGGTGACGTCGACGGCCCGCTGCTCAGGGCTCGCCAGACGACACCTGATGCCGGCGGTACCGAGGAGAGCGACGACGCCGAGCAGCAGCCACTGCTCGATGCTGATCGCGTAGAGGGCCGCGACGGCGACCGTCACGGCGTAGAGCACCGTGACGGCGTGGCGCCGCCGCGGGTACCCGCTGTCGTTGATGGCGAGCTCCACGAGCCTGGCACCGTCGAGCCCGGGCACGGGGACGAGGTTGAAGGCGTTGATGTAGAGGCCGGCGTAGGCGAACCAGAAGGCGAAGGGCCACGCGCTGAGTGGCAGGACCCCGCTGTGGAGAGCGAGCCACACGCCCCCTGCCGCAGCGAGCCCGACGAGCGGTCCGGCGGCGACGAGCACCGCACGGCGTGGCCGGGACAGGTAGCCGATCTCGGGGGTGAGGGTGTGCGCCCCGAGGGGGTTGAGGCCGACGGTCGGTCGGCCACCGAGCACGATGGCCGCGATCGCGTGCCCGCCCTCGTGGACGGCCAGCGTCGCGAGCAGCGCGGCGGCGGCCGCCAGTGGACTCGGGGCATCGTGCACGACCAGGAGCAGGATGAGCAGCGGCAACAACACACCGCTGGTCTCGAACCGGATGCGTGGCGTACGTCCTGGTCTCACCCGTGCCCCCGTCGTCGGCCTGCCCACCTCATCGGGATGTGGACCCGCCGGGTTGAGGGTCAGCTGGCGACGGGTCAGCGTCCGACGGGTGGCGCGTCCGAGCCGGCAGTGATCGCGCCGAGGACCGCCTCGGACACTCCGAGGGTCCAGCCGCTGCGCAGGTGGGTGGGCACGTGGCCGACCTCGTTCCAGCGATCGAGGACCACCGCGCCACCCTCGCCGTAGCTCAGCAGGTCGTGGAAGGAGGCGTTGTCCACGCCGCCGAACGTGCCCGGCGCGACGCCGGTGACTCGGTGGACGCCCTGCCAGACCGGTCCCCCGTGGGTGACCGCGATCGTCACACCACCGTCCGGGGTGGTGTCGAGCAGCTCGCGCAGCACCGGCTCGACCCGGTCGGCGAGCGCTTCGGCGGACTCGCCGCCGACCTCGCCGACCACGTCCTCGCCGGCGAGCCAGCGCTGCCACCGGTCCACGTCGCGGTCGGCGACCTCGGCGCGCAGGCGCTGCTCCCAGCTGCCGAAGGAACGTTCGCGCAGCCGCGGGTCGGGTGCCGCACGCCGGCCGAGCGCGGCCTCGAGCGGCGCGACCGTCTCGCGGGTCCGCTGCAGGTCCGAGGTCACGAGGCGGGCATCCGGGTGCCGCGCCGCCAACGCGACCGCGGCGGCCGCCGCCTGGGCGTGGCCGCGCGGCGACAGGCCGGCGCACGACTGCCCCTGGATGCGACGTTCGGCGTTCCAGATGGATTCGCCGTGCCGGACGAGGACCAGGCGCCTCACCGGTCCCCCGCGGCCCCCGCCTCGCCGTCGGCGTGCAGGTCGTCTGCGAGGTCGGTATCGAGGTCGTCGAGCTCCGCGGCGAGGTCGGCCACCTCGGCGTCGGCTTGGAGGTCGTCGTCGTCCTCCCCGGTCAGCTCGACGTCGAAGGGGTTCGGGACGCGGCCACCTTCCACGTCGGCTTCGCGCGCGGACCCCGCACCGGGCTCCGGCGCGGCGCTGCGCTCCCCCGTCAGCACGTCACGGCGCGGCACGTCGGCCCACAGGCGGTCGAGCGCGTAGTAGTCGCGCTGCTCCTCGGCGAACAGCTGGCAGACCAGGTCGCCGAAGTCGAGCAGCATCCAGCCCGAGCCGGGCGTGCCCTCGCGCCGTAGGACCTCGCGGCCGTGGTCCTCGTGGAGCCGCTCCTCGATGCGGTCGGCCACCGCCTTGAGCTGGCGGTCCGAGGCGGCGGTGGCGAGCAGGAACAGATCGACGACCGCGAGGATGTCGGCGACCTCGAGGATGGCGAGGTCGGTCGCCTTGCGGTCGTCGGCGGCGTCCGCCGCGGTGACGGCGAGCGCGACGGCCTCATCGGTGGCGGGCACGTTGTTCCTTGGATGCGTCGGGGGGAGCCCCCAAGGGAACCACACCGGGCGGGAGGCTGGGGACGGACAGGCGGGAGGCTGGGGACGGACAGGCGGGAGGCTGGGGACGGACAGGCGGGAGGCTGGGGGGACGGGTCAGCCGTCGTCGTCGAGGTCGCCCGGGTCGAGCTCAGGCACCTCGTCGCTGGCCTCGGCGCCGCCGACGGGGAAGTCGAGACCCACCACGATGGTCAGGTCGACGACCGACTGGGGGGTGCCGGAGCGTTCGATCTCGCCGACACCGAGCCGGTCGCGGACGTCCCTCGCCGCGGCGAGCGTCTCCGGTTCCTCGTCGTAGACCAGGATGCGGGTGATCCGGTGGTCGAACCGGTCGGCGTTCCCCGTGAGCAGCACCCGGTACCCGGCGGGCTGGAGCACCTCGGCGACGAGGGCTCCGACCCCCGGCATCCCGTTGCCGTTGAGCACCTGCAGCGAGCGGCCACCGGCCACCCCCGGGTCCGGCTTCGACGCGGCGAGGTGGTCGTCGACCAGCGTGGCGACGCGCTCGGCGTTCGCCCGGTAGGCGTCCTCGGTCCCGGTCCCGAGCGGTGACACGTACAGCGTCAACGTCGTGACCTGGTCGTCGGCGCGGGCGGTGGCGAGCTCGGCCAGCACGGTCCGCACCAGCCCTGCGTCGACGTCCTCGGTGTCGGCCTCGCCGGTGGCGACGGTGCCGGTCACCGTCAGCTCCGGCGCCCCGTCGGCGAACAGCGCGTCGAGCTGATCGGGTGCCTCGAGCAGCCGGTCGAGCACGGCCGTCAGGGCGGCCTGCACCCGCGGGAGCTGAGCGAGCTCGGACTCGGCGTCATCGCGGTGGGTCAGCAGCGTGGCCAGGCCCGCGCCGTCGAGGCGCTGGGTCCCGGCGGGCAGCAGCGTGGTGCCGCCGCCGTCGGCGTCTCGGTCGACCAGCGGTGCCGACAGGGTGACCTCGACGCCGCCGAGCCGGTCGAGCAGGGTGCTCCACCCGTCCTCGGTGACGGTCACGACCGCGTCGCTGCGGATTCCCAGGAGGTTGTCGACGCTGACGCCGACCAGGGGTCCGCCGCCGAAGTCGAACGCCTCCCGGAGGCGGAACGAGCCGTGCCCGGGGACGTCGGTGATCGTCGCCGTGGGCACGAGCAGGATGGTGCCGCGACCGCTGTCGCGCTCGCTCGCCAGCAGCGCGATGGACACCGCCTCGGGACCGTCCGGGCCGTCGGCGACGGTCACGATCGTCACGACCGGCTGCGGGTCCCCCGTGGCCGCGTCGGGTGCGGTGACCGCGGGGTCGCCGGTGACCGCGTCGCGGGCCCGGTCCACGAGGTTGAACGCCACGATCACCACCGCCAGGCCGATCAGCGCGAGGAGGCCGATCACCAGCGTGGTGCGGAGACGGGCTGCCCGTCGTCGTGTCTGGCTCTGGCTCTTCCGGCGTCCGGGGCGCGGGCTGCCGGCGTCACCGCCCGCGGCCCCGGTACCAGGACCCGCCGCCGGCGGCGGCGTCGGCCTGGAGCGGCGCCGCTTCGATCGCGGCGATGCGCCGGTGTCGGCGCGCCGTCGACGTGGCTGTGGGCTGACGCCGCCGGCCCCCGCCGGGCTGCTCGGGGGCACGCGGTCCTGGCCGGGGTAGCCGCTCACCGCACCACCTCGCGGGTGCCGTAGAGCCCGAGCTCGACGATGGCCGCCTCGACCGCATCCGGCACCAGGTAGCGGGTCCCGAGACCGGCCGCGTACCGGTGACGCAGCTCGGTCGACGACACCTCCAGCTGCGGGACCTCGAGGTGGATCACCCGGTCCGGGAGCGTCGCCGCGGGCGGCGCTGGGTGCCCGGGACGGGTCACCACGACGAAGGTGGCCAGGTCGAAGGCCTCCTCGACGCGCTTCCAGCTCGGCAGGGACGCGGCGGCGTCCTCACCGAGGAGGAAGAACAGGTCGGTGTCCGGTTCCTCGGCGTGCAGGTCGGCGAGCGTGTCGGCGGTGACGGTCGGCCCGGCCCGGTGGACCTCGCGGAGGTCGACGCGCAGGTGGGGGTCGCCTGCGACCGCGGCCTCGGTGAGGCGGACCCGGTCGGCGGCGCTGGTCGGCGCGGCCCCCTTCATCCACGGTTCCCCGGCGACCAGCAGGCGGACCTCGTCGAGGGGCAGCTCCACGCGTGCGCACTCGGCCACCACGAGGTGACCGAGGTGGGGCGGGTCGAAGGTGCCCCCGAGGAGGCCGAGACGGCGTGGCATCTGGCGAGGCTACCCACGGGCACCCTGCGGCAAGGCACATCGGCTGCACGTCCGCCCTGACCTAGGGTCCCGCCGCGCCCGCTACGACCTCGCCCGTCGTCACCCGACACCTCGGAGCACCCGTGATCCGCCACCTGGTGTTCTTCACCGCCCGCGACCCCGCCGACCTGCCGACGATGCGCGCGACCTTCGCCACGCTGGCCGCCATCCCGGGTGTGCGCGGCTTCGAGGTGGGCGTCAACACCCGCAGCGACGAGCGCACCGACGACGAACCCGACCTCGTCGTCCACGCCGTGCTCGACGACGCGGACGCGCTGGCGGCCTACAAGGCGCACCCGATCTACCAGCGCTCGATCGCGGTGGTCCGCCCCCTCCGAGAGCTGCGGGTCGCGGTCGACTACGAGGTGGACGCCCCCGCGCCACCACCGCCGACACCGCCGCCACCGGCGTCGTAGCGGAAGCCCATCTCCTGGCGGACGTGCTCCGGCAGCGCCGGCAGCTCCCGCCGCGGCAGGTGGAAGGTCGCGAGGTCGGCCAGGTCGCCGAAGACGGTGTGCTTGCTCGTCGCCGCCTCGAGGTAGGCGTGGCCCGACGTCCCCCCGGTCCCGACGCGCGCCCCGATCGCGCGACGCACCATCCGGGCGTGTGCCTGCCGGAAGGCGGTCATCCCCGTGTCGAGGTCGACGAGGGCCACCAGCAGGCGAAACGGCAGGTGCAGCGCCGGTTGGTCGCGGTAGAGCTGGATGAGCAGTGCCGCCCGGATCGCTTCGTGCGAGAAGGCCCGCTTGCCCTGGGCCCGCAGGTCGTCCCAGCGGTCGCGGTCCAACAGCGTCGCGAACGCGGCCTCCGTCTGTTCGAAGCTGGCCAGCTGCTGGTCGCGCACGACCTCGTCGACCGACGGGTTCGAGGCGATCAGACGTCGGTCGCGGTCCAGCATCGTGCGGACCGCGTCACCGTACGCCGCCCACAGGTCGAACCCGTCGAGCCGCACGAACGGCGTGCGCGCCAGCCAGTCGTCGACGACGGCCCGTAGGGAGCGTCCCTCCTCCGCCTCGCTGACCGTCGCCGCGTCCCTCGCGTCCAGCCGCGAGGTGTAGACCGCCCCCTGGATCTTCAGGCGCTTGCTCGCCGTCAGGCCGAGCCGGTTCTCCAGCAGCCGGAACTGGGCCGACTGGAAGCCGGATGCCGGGACCAGTTCGTCCCGGAAGTCGAGGAAGTCGAGCGGCGTCATCGTCTCGAGCACCGTGAACTGCGAGAGCAACGTCGGGACGATCACGACCATCCGCTCGAGGCGGTGCACCACCTGGCCCATCGCGGTGTCTGGGACCGGATCGCGATCGAGGTCCGCGAGCACGGCGTCGAGCTCGTGCAGCATCTGGGCGAACCACAGCTCGAAGGCCTGGTGGGTCACGATGAACAGGTGCTCGTCGTGGGCCGGCTTCCCGTCCGCCATGCGGCTCACCGGCCGGATCGCCCCGAGGATCTCGTCGAGCCCGAGGTAGTCCCGGTAGTAGGTCGCCTCGCGCTCGGGGCGCGTCGAGGTGGTGTCCGCGCCGTTCGGTTCGGGCCCACTCGCTCCGGTCCCGGCTGCGTCGTCCATGGCTCGGCCTCCTCCGGCTCACGGTCGGACCGTAAGCGCCAGGTGCCGCCGGCGCTTCCAGCGAGGGCGGGCACCGTGCACATACGAACCCTGTCTGTGTCAACGGGCGGATCCTGGGGTGGTGCGGGCGCAAGGTGGCTGAGTCCGGTGCCGGGTGACGTCGGGCGGGGTGAGCGTTACGGTGAGCTGGTCCGGGGAAGTGACTCGATGAATCCCAGGTCAGTGTCTTTGTCGGCTTCGGTCTGACCTACGCGGCCTGGTTGTCCTCCCCGGACACCTCTCGTGCCGCGAGGTCGGCCTGCAGGGCGCGGTAGACCGCGTTCGACAGGTGTCGCTTGAGCGAACGGGTCGCTTCGGAGCGGGTCTTGCCCTCGGCGAGCTTGCGGTGGACGTAGACCCGTCCGGCGCTGTTGGGCAGGTTGCTCTGGACCCGAGCGGCGATGTGGAGGACCTTGTTCATCTCGCGCTGCCCGCCGAGGTTGAGCCGGTAGCGCACCACCTCGCCCGAGGACGCGGCGACGGGTGCGGTGCCGGTGAACGAGGCGAAGTGGTCGGCGTCGGGGAAGCGCCGCACGTCACCGACGATGGAGATGATCGTCGCGGCCGCGACCGGTCCGATCCCGTCGATGTCCATCAGGCAGGTGCCGTAGTCGGCCAGCGCCTGGCCGAGTTCGGCGTCGATGGTCTTGCGCTTGCGGTCCAGGCTGCGCAGCTCGGCGAGTAGCTCGACCACGGTCAGGCGGCGCATCATCCCGACCGGGTCGGTCGGGTGGATCTTGCGTAGCGCCGCTGCGGTCTTGTTCGCGCTCAGGTTGCGTGGAACGCCGCCAGGGACCAGTTTCACGAGCTGTTCGTGGATGGCGACCAGGGCGCGCTGCCGGGTCGAGACGATCCGCCAGCAACGCTCGAGGATCAGCCCCAGCACCTGCGCGGCTCCGTCCGGGACGACCGTGCGCAGCCGGCGGGCATGACGGCCCGCGACCGCGGTCGAGCGGGCATCGTGGGCGTCGGTCTTGTGCCCCGAGCCCGACAGCTTGCGGACCTGGGCCGACAGCGCCGCGGGCGCGTCGCGGACCTGCTGGTCAGCTTCGAGCAGCTGCCGTGAGAGCAACCATCCGAGTCCGTTGGCGTTCTCGATGGCCCAGATCCGTTCCGGCCAGCGGTCGGCCCACGCCAGCAGCCGGACGATCTGGCGGGTGTCGGCGTTGATGCGGAGCTCGTCGAGCACCGCGTCGTGTTCGTCGAGGGCGACCGCGGTGTGCGATCCCGATCATGACCGTCATGACGGCTCCTTCCACCAGTGGGTGACGGTCGACCCCTGGCGGGCATACCTCATGCGAGTGATCTGCCGCATTCCTGTCTCGAGCCACGCCAGAGGCGGATCCCGGCGGGCGGCAGTTCGTAATCAGGCCAGACGCCGCCGAAACGGCGGCCGGCAGGCGGTTATGGAGTCAGCCCGCCGAGATCCTCGACGCTACGCATCACGCTCGCGCCGTGCCCCCATCACACCATGAGGCGGTTGTGCACAGGTAAGTGCATCGTCTGAACTTGACCCTGTGCAGCACCTACACTTACCCTCATGAAGCGACGAGACCTCATCAGACAGCTCCGCGACGCAGCCAGCGACGCGAAGCTCGAGTTCACGTCGCTGCGCAACACCGGCGGACATGAGGTCTTCTCGCTCGACGGTCTGCGCATCCCGATCCCGAACCACCGCGAGATCGCGGAGGGCACGGCCAGGTCGATCCTGCGCCAGGCGGCAGCCAAGCTCGGAGAGGAGTGGTGGACATGACCACCTACCAGGTCACCGCCACTCGTGACGGCGACTGGTGGTCGCTGGTGGCACACGACGTCCAGGGACGTGAGGTCGCCTCACAGTCGCGCCGGCTCGACCAGGCAGATGCCGCCATCCGCGACGCGATCGCGCTGGTCCTCGACGTTGAACACGACGCGTTCGAGGTAGACATCACGCCGGAGCTGAAGCGCGTCGCGGTCTCCGACGAGACCCTCGAGGTCCTCGCCCTTCGCCGTGAACTGGCTGAGCTCAGCGACCGAGCACGCCGCCGGACCCCTGCAGCGGTCGCCGAACTCCGCGCAGCTGGGCTGACGGTCCGCGATGTCGCGCAACTCCTCGGCGTCACGCCCTCGCGGGTCTCCCAGATCGAGAAGCACCCCCTGGCCAACTCGGCCTAACCCCGGATCCGCCAGGTCGCAGCGGCGGCTGTTGCCACCCCGAGTCGTTTGGCGCCAAGAGCGCGAGGTCGCTGAACGGCACACCTTTGGGGGCGACGCGGCATCGAGAATCTCTGGCGACCTGACGATCACGCACTCGTAGCAAGCGGACCGACGTGTCCGTCGCGGTCGACGTCTACGGTGCCGACGACGAGGGGATGCGATGCGGATCGACCTGATGATCGCCGGCCAGGAGAGCGTGACCTGGCCACAGTGGCTCGCCCTCGCGCAGGCCGCCGAACAGGCAGGCATCGAGGGGCTGTTCCGCTCCGACCACTACGCCTCGATGCAGGACCGTCCCGAGCGCAGCTCGCTGGACGCCTGGACCACCATCGCCGCGCTCGCTGCGGTCACCTCCCGGATCCGGCTGGGCACGCTCGTGTCACCGACCACCTTCCGGCACCCCTCCGTGCTCGCCAAGAGCGCGGTCACCGCCGACCACATCTCCGGCGGACGGATCGAGCTCGGCATCGGTGCCGGCTGGCACGCTGGCGAGCACCGCACCTACGGCCTGCCGTTCCCCGACACCCGAACGCGCTACGACCGCTTCGCCGAACAGGTCGAGATCATCGCCCGGCAGCTCGCCGGAGAACGTTTCGACTTCGACGGCGAGCACTACCAACTCACAGGCTGCCGCCCGAATCCCGTTCCGGTGCAGCCGCAGCTGCCCATCATCGTGGGCGGCCGTGCCGGCGAGCGCGGCGCACAACTGGCCGCCCGTTGGGCAGACGAGTACAACACCGCCTTCCCCACCATCGCCGAAGCGCGCCACCGCAAGGACGCGGTCGACCGTGCCTGCGAACATCTCGACCGCGAGGCGCTGCCGTTCTCGATCATGACCGGCTGCATCCTCGGTCGCGATGAGGACGAGATCCGTCAGCGCGCGACCCGATTCATGCAGCAGTCCGGCACGGCCGGCGACGTCACCGCCTGGCTCGACGACCTGCGCAACACCTGGATCATCGGCACCCCCGACGAAGCCGCCGAACAGCTACGCGGCTACGCAGCCGCAGGCGTCACCCGAGCGTTCCTGCGACATCAACTCCACGACGACATCGACATGCTCGACCTCATCGCGCAGCTCGCGACCCAACTCGCGGGAAGCTGACGATGACTAACGCCCGTTGCCGCGTTCGTCAGGCTGACTCGCCGCAGGTCCCGATCCCAGATCAGCCGGGCGTCAGCCCGTGTCGGCGGAGAAGTAGGTTCTCGCAATCGGTGCCATGATCGGCCGCGACCTCCTCCTCGCCCTCGTAGCTGTAGCCACGCAACTGGAGTTCGCCGGTGCGCGTGACGGCCGCATCGAGGGTCTCGAGTGGCACGCCACGGTTCTCCATGCAGGTAGTGAAGTCCGCACGGAAACGTTCAGTAGCTCCGTCGTCGATACTGGAACAGGCCGCCAGCACGACGGTCACGACGATCCAACTACGCGCTTGCTGCAACGGGAGCCCTCCAGGCGGCGCGTGTGCATGCTTGCAGACTGTGACGTGCGTCCGAGGATTCGCATCCCTTGCCCGGTCACTAACGCCCGCAGCCGCTACTCCACCCTCATCCAACGTGCCGTTCGACGCCGGGTGCTCTGCCCTGCGGCACACTCCGTGCATCGAGAGGCTGCCACCATGCAAGAGGATGAAGGCTGGGGGGCGGGGGACCTGGCGCTGTACTGGCGCTACGTCGCAACGTTCCGCGAAACTGCGTCGCGCTCAGAACGGTTGTGGCGCGAAGCCAGCGAGGTTCCGATCGCAGCGTTTCTTGCTGACCAGACCAGCCCTTCCGCGACCCCGTCCGAGGCCGTCTGGGAGACAGTCATGCTGCTCATCGAGACCGCGCCGGATGACGACGCGCTGTGTTGGCTCGGTGCTGGCCCGGTCGAGGACCTTGCCGTCCATCACGGCAACGCGTTCATCGACCAGTTCGTGCTTGCTGGGCGGCGCGATCCACGGTTCCGGGCTGCGCTTCGCTGTGCCTGGCTGGACGGAGCCTCAGAACAGGTTCGAGTCGCACTCGAGAGCCTCCGAAGCGACCGGTAGCCATCATCGCAGCCGATGGCTAACGCCCGCATGTGCCACATCGTCGCGGTGGTTGACGCCGGGGTACCACTGTGCCCGTCCGCACGGAGCAATCTCGGCGGCTCGGTGTGTCCCGGCTGGGGGACGAGCCGGTCAGCGACCTCGGACGAGGTAGGTGAGACGTGACACCTCCTGGAAGCCAAGCCTTGCTGCGATCCGAAGCGAGGCCGTGTTGTGTGAGCCGGCCCCCCAGACGGGGACCAGCACTTCAGTGACGAGCTGTCGGCAGGTCTGTGCTGCTGCCGCGGTCGCGATGCGCTGCCGCCGGTAGGCGGGATCCACCGCGACGCCCACGTCGGCGTATCGTTCACCTGAGGCGAAGGAGCTGCCCTGGCCCAGGAGCCTGTCGCCGGAGATCACCGCATGCAGCCGTCCCGCCGCGGCCGCGGCCTCGACGAGATCGCCTGCAGGTAGCAGCTGGCGATGGGCTGCGTTCGCCTCGAACTCGCGGATCTCGGAGGGGCGCAGGGGCCGCACGAGCGGATGGGCGATCTCGGGCGGCACGCCGTCGAGCACGTGGATGACGTCGACGACCTCGGGAGCATCGCCCCACCGCTGCGCGAACCGCTCTCGCATCGATGCCGCTGTCTCGCCATCGACCTCGATGCACTGCCAGGAATCGGCATGTTCGAGAAGCTCGAGGAGCCCATCGGGGTCACCGAATCCTTGGGGCTCTGCCGGGACCAGCGCCGACTCGACGAGGACCGCATGCGGCGTGTCAGGCGTTCCCTCCAACCAGATGCGGCCAGCTCCCGACGCAAGCGCGTGGATGGCGAGCACGGTGTCGGGCCGCTCCCCGACCCACTCGGACAGCGCTCGCCGTTGGGCGGTGTTCACGCGCTTCATCGAGGCGTCGTCCATGGGGCTCCTCTGCCTCAGAGCGGCACCGTTACGCAAGCCGATTCGCCCGCGAAGACGCTCACCCGACCAGCGTCCGCGTACACATCTACCATCGAAGCCAGCACGCACAAGTGCGCCAGACCCGCTGAGCGTGAAGCGCGACGTGGAGAGACAGGTGCTCAAGATTCTGGGCCCGAGCGACCTCGACGAGTTGTTGCAGCTCTACACCCATCTTCACCGCAACGACGAAACCCTGGATCCCGGGACGGCCCAGGACCGCTGGGGTGAGATTCTGGGGATGCCCGGACACACCGTGTTCGGAGTACGCCTCGACGACGAACTGATCGGAAGCTGCATCCTGCAGACCGTGCCGAACCTGACTCGCGGCGGACGTCCATATGCGGTGATGGAGAACGTGGTCGTCCGAGCCGACCACAGGGCACGAGGAGTGGGAACGGCCATGGTTCGAAGCGCCCTAAGCGAGGCATGGAAGGCCGGCTGCTACAAGGTCATGTTGTTGACTGGCACCGACAACCGGCACACCCGCCACTTCTACGAGCACGCTGGCTTCGACGGAACCGCGAAGCGTGGCTACGTAGCAAAGCCGTGACCAGCGGCCGCCAACGGACATCGAGACACATCGCGCCCGGAGGCAGTAGCGACCGTCCGTAGCGGATGAGCTACCTGCCACCAGGCGTAGACAACGTCCGCGACGTGTCGCCGGAGGGTGCCTACGGGCCGACACGGGACGCGACGGTCAGGTCGCCGAAGCAGTACTTCGCTGGCAGGAGGAAGTACACCGGCCGGGCGTCTACGACCTGGTCGTGGACGAAGCGGTCGTCACCCGACGGGAGATCGAAGGGAGGTGCACCGTCGCGGGGGCGCCATCGAGTGGCGGCAGTGGTCGCAGCTCCCCGGTGCACGCGATCGGGTCCCCAGTGGTCGGACCAGGTCGGCAGTCACGGTGACCCACCCTGCAGCGCCACCGCGGCGGCGGTCGCGACGGTGGTTCCTGGCTCCTGGCGGCCAGGAACTGCTGTGGTCACCGGTCGTCGGAGGGCGAGAAGGGGCGGTTCCTGGCGCCTGAGGGCCAGGAACTGTCGCAGCACCCGCTGCCGGACTCACGCGGGGGTGAGCTCGGCACGGACGGGGGCGTCGGCGCGTTGGGTGATGCCGTACCGCATGGGGATGGCGCCACCGTCGGTGGTCACCTGCCACCGCCGCAGCAGGACCGCGAGGGCCAGGCTCGCCTCGAGCATGGCGAAGCGCTCCCCGATGCAGGACCGGGGCCCGCCGCCGAAGGGCAGGTAGGCGTAGCGGTCCCGCTCCTCGACCGCGTCCGGCAGGAACCGGTCCGGGTCGAACCGTTCGGGGTCGGGCCAGTAGGTGGCGTTGCGGTGCAGCTCGCCGAAGACGGGGGTGACCACCGCGCCCGCCGGGATCCGGTAGCCGTCGATCGTGGTGTCGACGGTGGTGGTGCGGCTGGTGATGTAGGCCGGCGGGTGCAAGCGCATCGCTTCGAGGAGGCAGCGGCGGGTGAGGTCCAGCCGGCCCGCGTCCTCGGCCGTCGGCTGCCGGTCCCCCACGACCTGCTCGATCTCCACGCGGACCGCCGCTTGCAGGTCCGGCCGAGCGCCGAGTTCGTGCAGGGTGAAGGCCAGCGCCGTGCTGGTGGTGTCGTACCCGGCCAGCAGGAAGACCAGCGCCTGCTCGAGGATCTGCTGGTGGTCGAGCTCGGCGCCGGTCTCCGGGTCGCACGCCTCGAGGAGGCGGGCCACGAGGTCGTCACGTCCCTCGGAGCGCGCCGCTGCCTCCGCGACGATCCGCGCGGTCCGGGCCCGCAGGTCCTCCTCGAGCCGTACCAGTCGCCGGTTGCCCGGCGTCGGCACCCACCGCGGCAGGGTGACCGGCGACAAACCGCGCTGGACGGTGATCTGCGACAGCTGGTCGGTCGCGTCGACGATGGGGGCGACCTCGGCGGTGGCATCGGTGCCGAACAGCGCGCGGCTGACCGACCCGAGCGTCACCTTCTCCATCTCGTCGACGAGCTCGACCTCGGTACGCCCCTCCCACCCGTCACCGACGACGGTCGTCGCCGCCAGGAACGCCTCGGTGTAGTCGTCGATGCGCTTGCGGGTGAACAGCGGCTGGAGGGTGCGACGCTGTCCCCGCCAGGTCTCCCCCTCGCTGGTGAGCAGTCCCTCGCCGAGGGCCGCCGACATCTCGTCGTAGACCGGCGAGCCCTTCACGAACCGTCGCGTGTCGGTCAGGATCTCGCGGACCGCTGCCGGCTCGCACGCGTAGACCACCATCGACGGCAGTCCGGGGACGCGGCGGGGGAACCGCGCCGCGAAGACGTCGCCGTGCTCGAGACGCTGGTCGTGGACCCACCCGACGACGTCACGCTGCATCGCGACCAGACCCCGCACGGACGCGCCGACGCTCGGTCCGGGGACCGGACGGCCCTGGGCGGCGGCGGCATCGTTCGCGGCGGCGCCGGTGGTGTCGGTGACAGCGTCGGACGGCGAGGTCACGGTCGGGCTCCTGGTCGGTCGGCTGGCGGCCGTTCACCGGGCACGACGACGCCGTGCTCGTAGGCGGCGACGATGGCGGCGGCACGGTCACGGACCTGCAGCTTGTCGAGGATGTGGCCGATGTGGGACTTGACGGTGGCCTCGCTGACGACGAGCGCGGCGGCGACCTCCTGGTTGTTGCAGCCGCGGGCCACGAGCTCGAGGACCTCACGTTCGCGTGGGGTCAGCTCGCCCATCAGGGCCCGGTCCCGGCGCTGCGGCAGCAGCCGGGTCCGGTAGGCGTCGATGACCCCGGCGGTGACGGCCGGGTCGAGCCACGCGCCGCCCTCGGCGACGGTCCTGGTCGCCCGGATGAGCTCCTCGCCCGGCGCGTCCTTGAGCACGAACCCGGCGGCGCCGGCGGACAGGGTGGCCGCCACGGTGTCGTCATCACCGAACGTGGTCAGCACCAGCACCGGGGGCGGGTCCTCGAGGGCGCGGAGATCCCGGGTCGCCTGCACACCGTCGACCCGCCGCATCCGCACGTCCATCAGCACCACGTCCGGCACGAGCTGGAGGGTGGCGCCGACGACCTCGTCCCCGTCGGCGCACTCCCCCACGACCTCCAGGTCCGGGTCGGTGCCGAGGATGCGGCTGACCCCGACGCGCACCAGCGGTTGGTCGTCGACGACGAGGACCCGGATCACGGTGCCACCGGGGACGGGTCGGTGACCGGCAGCCTCGCGACGACATCCCAGCGACCGTCGACCGGGCCGAACGTCAACGATCCGTCGAGCTGCGCGACCCGTTCGGCCATCCCGCGCAGCCCCACACCCCCACCCACGCCCCCACCGGACCCACGCGAGCGATGATCCTCGGTCGCAGCGCCGTGCGGCAAGGCGTTGACGACCCGGAGCACGACCTCGTCGTCCCGGAGTGCGAGGTCGAGGTCGACCGGCTGGTTCGGTGCGTGCTTGGCCGCGTTGGTCAACGACTCCTGGACGAGGCGGTACGCCGTCAGGCCGACGGTGCCGGTCACGTCGTCGAGCCCGTCGTCGAGACGTGCGGTCACCGCCATCCCGACGTCGCGGTGGGTGGCGATCAGCTCGGCGACGTCGGCGGTCCCGGGGAGCGCCTCGGACGTCGGACTGGTCGTGTCGTCGCGCAGCAACCCGACGGTGCGACGGACCTCGTTCAAGCTCTCCCGACCGAGCCGTTCGGCGTCGAGCAGGGCCGCCCGGACCTCGTCGCTGCGTCCCTGCTCGTTGGCCAGACGGGCGCCGGTGACGTGCAGCATCGTGACCGCCATGGAGTGGGCGATCACGTCGTGGACCTCGCGGGCGATCCGCTTGCGTTCGCGGGCCGTGGCCTCGTCGACCAGCGCGTCCTGAGCGGCCCCCAGCTGGAACACCAGCCGTGCCTGCTTGCCGAGCAGCGCGCCGGCGACCAGCGACAGCACCAGCGCGCCGAGGTAGACGGGCACGGTCGTGAACGTCGGCTCGATCAGCCACCGGCCCGCCGGGATGGCCAGCAACGCGACCGACAGGGCGACCAGCCCCGCCGGACGCGCCGTCAGGACACCGACGTGCACGGCGAACAGGGCCAGCAACGCCAGGGTGAACATCGGGCCGTCGTCGCCGAGCGAGCTGACGCCGAGCTGACCTCCAGCGAGGTTGATCACCGCGAACGGCACGATCGTCAGGGTCCCGAGCAGCCAGGGGGGCACGGGAGCGTCGAGGTCCCACGCCACCCACGGGACGAGCGCGGCGACCAGCAGCGCGACGGCGACCGGCGATTCCCAGAGCTCGATCACGGCCAGCACACCGAGCCCGCCGAGGCCGAGCACTTCGACGGGCAGCAGCCACCGGGGCCACACCTCGCAGGCGACGCGACCGGCCGCGACCTCGAGCCGGTCCGCAGCGCCGAGGGCGCTCGCCTGGCTGCGCAGCCACCGCTGCACCTGCCGCTCGTACCACGCGGCCACCGTCCCGCGGGCGGTCGTCGACGCCGGCGTCAGGACGCGCAGGCCCACGACGTTCCTCCTCGGCGGTCGGTCTCGGCGGTCGGTCTCGGCGGTTCTCGGCGGTCGGGTCGGCAGCCAACCGTACGCGCGAGGGTCCGTCGGGGCATCACCCCAGGGGCGGACGTGGCGCCTCATCCCGTGGTCGTAGACGCCGCGTCACCGCGACACCGCCGGTCCGGCCACCGACGGCAGGAGGGCGTCCGGGCGGCGAGCGCTCCTGCCTGCGGTCCTCGACGCCCGGCCCGTGGCGGCCGCGATCGACCGGTCGAGCGCGCGTTCGACGGTCCGCTGGCGCAACCGTCGACCGCCGATGCGGTCTCCCTCGACGCCGAGCTCGACGGCGGTCCCGCCGTGCCACGGGCTGAACGACGAGCGCAGCGCGAGCCGGTCTCCGGCGTCGTCGACCACCTCGACGTGCACGGTGTCCCGCACACGCCGCACCACCCGCCACCGCACCGGCACGGCGACTCCTCGGTGCAGCACGAGTTCGGCGCGTCCGGCAGCCCCCGCCTGCAGCCCGCCACCAGGACCGCGCCCGTCCACCGCCGCCAACACCGGGAACCACCGCCCGACCACCTCCTCGGCCGACCCGCACCCGATGACGTCGTCGACCGACGCCCCCACCCACCCCGTCACCGAAACCCACACGCCCATCCTCCGACGATCGCCAGACCCCCACCCTCCCGAAGGGGCCCTCCCCCCACATCCCCCCGAGGCCCGAACCCCCACCTCAACCCGAGGTCCAAGACCGCAGGGTTCGAGCCAGTCGAGCGCACCGCGAAGGAGGTGAAGGGAGGCGGCGGAGGCTCGCCGGTGCCGGAACCTCGGGGGGCTCAAGCGCAGCGCAGGTGCCACAGGCACCGAGCAGCAAGGTCCCCCCGAGGTCCGGTCCGGGGAGCCGGAGCCGCCGGACGGACCGCTACGCGATGCGCTCGACGAACCGGGCGAGCTGCTTGAGGTTGCGGACCTCCACCATGTCCTCGCAGTACCGCGCGTAGCTGGCGGCGATGGAGTCGCCGGTGTCCCAGAACTGGATCGGTTCGGGGTTGAGCCAGTACAGGTGGCGGGCGCGCTTGGCGAGGTCCTGCAGGACCCAGGCGTTGGCCTGGCGGTAGTTGTTGCGGGCGTCGCCGAGGACGATGACGGTGGAGCGGGGGGTGACGTCGTTGGCATGGTCGGCGTGGAACTTCTCGAGGCTGTGGCCGTAGTCGGAGTGGCCGTCGAGCCAGACCAGCTCGGCCTCGACCATCATGCGCTTGATGGCCTCGGTGGCGTCGCTCTGGTCGAAGAGGGCGGTGACCTCGTCGAGGGTGTCGATGAACGCGAACGAGCGCACCTTGCTGAACTGTTCCTGGAGGGTGTGGACCAGCATCAGCGTGAACCGGGCGAACGAGGCGACCGATCCGGACACGTCGCAGATGATGAACAGCTCGGGCTTGTGGGGACGGCGTGGCTTGAAGGTGGGCTCGAACGGGACCCCACCCGTGGACAGCGACCGCCGCACCGTCTTGCGCACGTCGAGCCGGCCGTCCTTGCCGTGGCGACGCTTGACGGCGACGCGGGTGGCGAGCTTGCGGGCGAGCGGTCGGACCTGGGTGCGCAGCTGGGCCTGGTCCTCGGCGGAGAGGTGGAAGAAGTCGAGGTCCTCGACGGGTGGCCGGGTCATGCGGTCGGCGACCTGGTCGACACCGCGTTGGGCGGCGGCGCGGCGGCGGATCTCGGCTTCGACCTCCTGCTGGAAGGTGCGCAGGCGCGCCTCGAACTCGTCGCGCCAGAGCCGTTCTTGCAGGGGGGTGGTCTGGTCCTCGTCCTCGACCCTGCGTGACAGCAGGTCGCGCAGGATCTGGGCGAGGTCGACGGCGCGGAAGACCTTGTACTGGAAGTAGGACACGCCGCCGTCGCGCCCCTCGACGCGACCGAACCGGTCGACCGCTTCCCGGGCGTACTGGCGGATGGACTCGTCGCCGCCCGCCATGAGCTGGTCGATCAGGTCGCGCAGGTACTCGTCGGGGTCGCCCTGCCCCTCACCCTCCGGGCCGTCGGTGACGTCGGGGGTGTCGTCGAGGTCGGCGTGGCGTGCCGGGAAGTACAGCTCGAACAGGTCGTCGAAGGCGCGGCGGTGGGTCTGGGTGGTGATGCAGGTCGCGGCGAGGGCTTCGCGCAGCTGTTCGCGGTCGAGCAGGTCGAGGTGACCGATGGTGCGGACGGCGTCGATGGCTTCGGACTGGGTGGCGCCGACGCCTGCGCGACGCAGCGCAGCCACGAAGTCGAGGACGCGCTGGAGGAAGCCGTGCACGGGCGGCGGCCCCTCGGCGAGGACCTGGGACAGCTGGTCGGACACGGGACCCTCCTCGTGGTGCCGTCGAGGTCGACGGTAGCGACGCTCAAGCGTCGGCGGCGCCGACGTCGGTCGGTGTGGTGACGAGCAGGACCGCGTCGCCGCCGTCACGGGCGGTGACGAGCGCGGCGACGCGACCGTCGGCGGTGAGGGTCACGTCGGCGAACCGGCCGCCCACCAGGACGGCGACTGTCGGGATCTCGGTGGTGGGGGTCAGCCGCGACAGCGAGTCGCGCCCCGCGACGACGACGGCGTCGTCGACCCAGGCGAACCGGGCGTCGTCGATGAGCGAGCCGAGCGAGATCGACGTGCCGTCCGCGGTGAGGAACACGGTGTCGGCGCCGCGGCCCTCACCTCGACCGACCGCGATCGCGTACCGGTCGTCGGCGGCCGGGTCGGTGAGGTCGGCGGCCGCCTCCTGCACGGGGCCGACCCCGGGGATGGCCGTGAGGGGGCTGCCGTCAGCGAGGTCGAGCAGCACGAGGCTGCCGTCGGCTGGGCCTTCGCCGTCGCCGGTCTCCGGCGCGTCCTGTGGGTCGGGTCGGCCGTGGACGAGCACGGTGTCGTGACCGACGGCAGCGACCTCCCAGCGGATCGGGTCCGCCGGGTCGAGCTCGGCGAACCCGGCGAGCACCTCCCCGTCGATCGCGAACCGTTCGGTCCCGTCGGCCCGCGTGATGGCCACGAGCGCCGGTCCGCCGACCTCCTCCTGGGGGCCGACGCGCCGGGTGGCCACGACGGTGCCGGGTCCGAGCCGTGCGGTCAGCCGCTCGGCGAGGGTCCCGGGGGGGCCGGCCGTCAAGGTGAGGCGCTGATCCCAGCGGGCGCCCTCCTCGGGGTCCCACAGCTGCAGATCGGGAGCATCGCCGTCCTCCTCGGCGCGGAGCAGCAGCAGCTCGCCGTCGCCGGCGTCGAGCAGGAACGCGAACGGGGAGCCGACCAGCGCGGTGTCGACGCAGGTCCCGACGTCCAGGTCCGTGCCGATCAGGGGCACGAAGGCGTCGATGTGCCCGGTGACCTCGCTGGCGAGCGCGAGGTCGTAGACGGTGTCGCCGTCACCGACCACCGGGTCACCGGTGGAGAAGGTGGCGATCGGCGTGAGCGACCGGTCGAAGCTGGTCACGGTGCCGCCGGTGGTCACCAGGCCGTCGCCGAGGGCCGCGACGCGGGTGGCGTCACCGACGGGGATGGCGGCGACGACCGGCGCTCCCGCGGCCTGCTCGAGGATGTCGACGGCGCGGGCCCCGTCGACGGGGCCGAGCTGCTCGTCGATCACGTCCTCGGGGGCGCCCGCGGTGGCGACCGGGGCCGCCGGCTCGGGCGTCACGATCGTGTCGCACCCACCACGGGCGAACAGCTGGGCGCTGACGACACCGACGAGGATGAGTCCGACCATCGAGCTGGCGCCGATCACGAGCGTGCGGCGGTCGGCCGCGAGCGGATCCTCCGTCTCGGCGGGTGGGGCGGCGCGTGCGGGCACGCCGGCGGGAGGCTGGTCAGCCACGAGGCACCCGGCTCAGTTCATCTCGGGACGGGGCGAGATACGCAGGTGCTGGTTGGCCTTCTGCACGTCCTGCTGGTACTTCAGCAACACGTTCATCGTGCCTCGCGCGACGTCTTCGTCGATGGTGTCGAAACCGAGCTCGAGCAGGGTGCGGGCCCAGTCGAGGGTCTCGGAGATGGACGGTGGCTTCTTCAGCTCGAGCTGCCGGAGCGACCGGACGATCCGAACGAGCTGGTCGGCGAGCGCCTCGGGCACCTCGGGGACGCGCGACATGACGATGTCGCGTTCGCGCTCGAGGGTGGGGTAGTCGAGGTAGAGGTAGAGGCAGCGGCGCTTGAGGGCCTCGGACAGCTCACGACTGTTGTTGGAGGTCAGCACCACGAACGGGTGCTTGGTCCCGGTGACGGTCCCGAGCTCGGGGATGGTGACCTGGAAGTCGGAGAGGATCTCGAGCAGCAGCGCCTCGAACTCGAAGTCGACCTTGTCGACCTCGTCGATCAGCAGGACGGTGTCATCGGTCGCTCGCAGCGCCCGCAGCAGCGGCCGCTCCATGAGGTAGTCCTCGCCGAACAGGTCGTCCTCGACTTCGTCCCAGGCTTCACCGCCGTCGACCGGCGCGTCGCCGCCGCGGGCGTGGGTGATGCGCAGCAGCTGCTTCTTGTAGTTCCACTCGTACAGCGCCTTGGCCTCGTCGAGCCCCTCGTAGCACTGGAGGCGGACGAGGGTGGCGTCGCGCGCCTCGGCGACGGCCTTGGCCAGCTCGGTCTTGCCGACGCCGGCGGGCCCCTCGACGAGGATGGGCTTGCCGAGTCGCTCGGCGAGGTAGACGACCGTCTCGATCGACGCGTCGACGAGGTAACCGGCGTCGGTGAGGCGGTCCCGGACGTCGACGACGCCGGTGAACTCTGCAGGCACAGCAGCCTCCGGGAGCGGTGAGGAGCGCACGCACGCACGTGGTGCGACGTGAGGCTACGGCACCGCCGCTCGCGCCCCGAACCGGGGGCGACGCTAGGGTCCCGCCCGCGCAGATCGCGCGGCCGGCGGCGACCGGCAGGGCACGGGGGGTGACACGGTGGCGGCAGCACGGTCGTGGGCAGGGCCGGGACGACGAGCGATGCTCGGCGTCTGCGCGGCGGGGCTGGTCGTGGCGGGGTGCAGCAGCGACCCGCAGCCCACCGATCCGCCGGCGGCCGCGGACGAGCCCGGCGAGGTCGCCCCGGACGACGACGGTCGGTCGGCCGACGGCGCGGCCGACGGTGGTGAGGGCGACGGCTCCGGTGGCGGGTACGGCCTCGTCGACGAGGTGTGCGCCACCTTCGATCACGACCACTTCGTCGACGTCCACGGCATCCCCGCGACGGTGGTCGCCGACGACGTGACCTCCCTCGGGGGCCACACCGACTACCTCTACTGCGAGCTGGACGCCGGTACCCAGACGGGCCCGGACGGCCAGACCCTGTCCGTGGCGATCTTCTTCCACCCCTCCGCGGACGTCGCCCGCCAGGTGTTCGACGGACACGCCGAGGGGCAGGCCAGCGTCGAGGAGCTGGTCGGGCCGTGGACCGAGGCGGCGTTGATCGCCAGCCCCGTGACCAGCGGCGGCCGCTACACCGCCCGGCTGTACCTCATCGACGGGCCCCTCGACGTGTGGATCGAGGCACAGACGCTCGAGGCGTTCCCGATGGCCGTCTGGGCCGAGCCGCTCGAACGGATCGCGCACCAGGTCCTGGCCTCGCTCCGCGCCGGGTAGCGGGCCTCACGGGTGAGGTCCGCTACGTCGGGAAGCCCACGGCGGCGGGCATGTCGCTGGGCAGCACACCGTCGCGGCTGCCGGCCTTGGCCGCCTCGTCGGCGTCGGGGAAGGTCCCGAGGTCCGCGATCCGGTAGCCGAAGGGGTAGGTCGGACGGGACACCTCGGTGATGCGGTACGGGCGGGTGCGCGGCGGGACGAGCCACCGCAGCAGGTGGGCACGGGCACGGAGGGCGCCGTGCACGGCGGTACGGACCCACGCGGGTGGCTCGTCGTAGCCGAGGGCGGCGACCAGTTCGGGTTCGAGCAGCGCCAGTGCCGCCTGACGGGCGGCTGGCAGGAGCGGTGCGGGCACGCCGTAGATCTCGCTGAGGTACATCGTCATCGTCGCGTCCGCGACCTCGTGGTTGGCCGGGTCGTAGCGGAACTCCGCCCGCTCGAACTCGCGGTTCCAGGCCAGGAACGTGTCGAGGTCCTCCGGCATCCCGGGGACCCCCATCCGCGCGGCGAGCTCGCGCCAGTAGCGCCAGCCGGCGGCGTGCTCGGCCTCGGTCACCTCACGCCAGCCGTAGCGCTCGATCCAGTACCGCGGCTCGGCCACGAACGTCGACAGCACGTAAGTCAGGTCGATCGGCCGGATCGGGTAGGCGGCGTGCATGCGGTTGATGCGGCGGAGCGCCTCACGACCGCGGTCGCCGTCGTACCCGTGCTCCTCGACCTCGGCGAGCAGCAGCTCGGTGTCGTCGTAGCGCTTGCGTGTGTCGTCGGTGAAGGCGCGGGAGTCGAGCAGGATGCGGCTGATCGTCGGCACCGCGAAGGTGCGGAAGAGGGCGAGGCTGAGCGCCGTCTCGGTGTCCCACGGGAACTCGTACGCCGACAGCGTGTGAGCGATCTCGCGGTGGTCGGCGTCCGGGTCGAGCGCCGCGATCCGGGCCCGGTGGCGGTCGTCGCGGCCACGCGACCTCGCGTGCAGCACGCTCAGGGCACCGACCCCGGCGAGCAGCACGAGGGTACGACGCGGCACGGCGAGACCTCCACGGCGAGACGGATGCGACCGTAGCGTCTCGCTACCCGTGGCCGTCAACCCGCCCGGGCGAGGTGGGCGAGCACCGGCGGCACGATCCGATCGAGGTGGCTGACCGGCAGGTCGTGCCCCCATCCGGCGATGGTCACGAGCCGTGCGCCCGGGATGGCCGCGGCGGTGGCGTGCCCGCCCGAGACGTCGATCAGCGGGTCGTCCTCGCCGTGCAGCACGAGGGTCGGCGCGGAGACGCCGCCGAGCAGCGCGGTGCGGTCCCCGTCACCGCGGATGGCCAGCAGCTGGCGCGCCGAACCCCACTCGTGGACCCCCCGGGCGAAGGCGACCCGGGCACGCGCGGCGGCGCGGTCGGGGTCGGCCGCACCGGACGTGCCGATGATCGCCTGCAGCTCGACCTGGTAGGCGACGTACGCGTCGCGATCACCGTGCGGCGGGACGCTGGTCAGCGCCGGCTTGGCCCGCTCGGTCGGCTGCCCGACGCGTCGCGCCCCGGTGGTCGACATGACCGAGGTCAGCGATGCGGTGCGTGTCGGGAACGACAGCGCGATGCGCTGCGCGATCATCCCGCCCATCGAGACCCCGAGGACGTGCGCCCGGTCGATGCCGAGGTGGTCGAGGACCTCGACGTGGTCGGCGGCCATGCGCGCGAGGGAGTACGGCGCCTGCGGCCAGCCGTCCGCGCCCCGCGGCAGGTCGAAGGGGGTGCCCGCGTGCACGTGACCGCGACCGACGTCGCGGTTGTCCA
This sequence comes from Nitriliruptor alkaliphilus DSM 45188, assembly GCF_000969705.1. GTDB lineage: Bacteria > Actinomycetota > Nitriliruptoria > Nitriliruptorales > Nitriliruptoraceae > Nitriliruptor > Nitriliruptor alkaliphilus. Next base: position 5,316,059 of record NZ_KQ033901.1, on the reverse strand, counting down.
CCCCCACGGTGCGGTAGCCGGCGTCGTGCAGGGCGGCGAGCGCCTCCGGTGGCCAGGCGGTGCGTTGCTGACCGAGCCCCGCGACCAGCAGCACGACGGCGCCATCGTCGGGACCCGCGACGTGCACGTCCGTCGATGCACCGTCCGAGAGCGTCACCGCCTCGCCGATGGGCGGGCCACCGACGTGGGCGAGGTCGGCCGGGTCGATCCGTGGCACGGCGGGTCCTGTCACGCGGGTGCCGCCTCGGGGAGCGCGGCGACCAGGCCGTCGAGGACGAGCTCGGCGGTCGCCAGGTTGGTCGCGAGCGGCACCCCGTGCAGGTCACAGAGCTTGAGCAGCGCCTGGATGTCGGGCTCGTGCGGGTGGGCGGTCAACGGGTCGCGCAGGAAGAGGACGCCAGCGACCAGGCCGTCGACGAGGCGGGCGCCGATCTGCACGTCGCCACCGAGCGGGCCGCTGCGGACCGCCTCGACCAGCAGGCCCGTCGCCTCGGCCAACCGGGCACCGGTCGTCCCCGTGGCCAGGAGCCCGAAGCGAGCCAGATCCGCCCGACGGCGGTCGGCGAAGGCGACGAGATCGTCCTTCTTCGCGTCGTGCGCGATCAGCGCGAGGGTCGTGGCCACGTCGGTCTCCGGTCGGTCGGGGCGAGCGTAGGAGGTCGCCACTAGCGTCGAACCCGCCCGACCACCGTCGAAGGAGCCTGGCGATGCGCGCCATCCGTGTCCACGAGCCCGGTGAGCCCGGAGCGATGCAGTTCGACGACGTACCCGACCCGAGCGCGGGCCCCGGCGAGGTCCTGGTGCGTGTCGCGGCGGCGGGCGTGAACTTCATCGACACCTACCAGCGGTCCGGTGCCTACCCCCTGGACCTGCCGAGCGGCCTCGGGCTCGAGGGGGCCGGCGAGGTCGTCGCGGTCGGCGACGGCGTCGACGAGGCACTGGTCGGGCGCCGCGTCGCGTGGCACGGGACCCTCGGCAGCTACGCAGAGCTGGTGGCGCTCCCGGCCGAGGTGGCGGTCCGCGTGCCGGACGGGTTGGACCTCGAGGTGGCCGCGGCGATGATGCTGCAGGGCATCACCGCCCACTACCTCAGCCACTCGACCTACCCGCTCGGGCGGGACGACACGGCGCTGGTCTACGCGGCGGCCGGGGGCGTCGGGCGTCTCCTGTCGCAGCTGGCGCTCCGTCGCGGGGCGCGGGTGATCGGCCTGACCTCCACCGACGAGAAGGAGGCCGAGGTCCGCCGTCTCGGGGTGCAGGACGTGATCCGCTACCGCGACGAGGGCGTGGTCATCAGCGACGAGGTCCGTCGACTGACCGACGGCCGTGGCGTGCAGGTCGTGTACGACTCGGTCGGTGCCGACACCTTCGAGCAGTCGCTGCGGTCGCTCGCCCCGCGCGGGACGCTCGTGCTCTTCGGGCAGTCGTCGGGCAAGGTCCCGCCCGTCGACCTCCAGACGCTCAGCCGGCACGGCTCCCTGTACGTGACCCGTCCGGGCATCGGCGCGTACACCGCCACACCGGACGAGCTGACCTGGCGCGCGACGACGCTGTTCGACCTGGTCGACAGCGGCGACCTCGACGTCGCCGTCCACGCCCGCTACCCGCTGGCAGAGGCGGCGCAGGCCCACGCCGACCTCGAGTCGGGGACCACCAGCGGCAAGCTGCTGCTGGTGCCGTGAGCGCGGACGGGGACCCGCCCGCCCGGGACGGACGCCGCGGCCGGGACGATCCCGACGCCGCGTCCCCCACCCTGTGCCCCGACCCCGATGACGAGCCGTCCGCACGGGAACGCACCGCCGCCGTACTCGAGGAGCGGCTGGACATCCCGATGGCGGTGCTCGCCGTCGTCTGGGCCGGCCTCGTGGCCTACGAGCTGGTGGCGCCCGCCGACCAGCGGCAGGGTCTGGCGCTGGTCGGCAACGCCATCTGGGGCGTGTTCGCCCTGGAGCTCGCGGTCAAGCTCGGTGTGTCGGGTCACCCACTGCGCTACCTGCGGCGCCGCTGGCCGTCGGTGCTGTTCCTCGCCCTGCCCGCCCTGCGGGTCCTTCGCGTCGCGCGGGCCCTGCGAGCGGTCCGGGTGCTGCCGGCGGCCCGCGTCGCCGGCGCCTCGTACCGGGCCGTCGGCACGGCCCGGGGGTTGTTGGCCGGCCGCCTGCAGTTCCTCGCAGCCGCCACGCTCATCACGATCTTCTCAGGCGGCCAGCTGCTGTACGTCCTCGAACGTGGCCGGGACGGCGGGGTCGACTCGCTCGGCGATGCGCTGTGGATCGCGGCCAACGCCGCCATCTCGGGCTCGATCGTGGCCGAACCGATCACCCTCGCGGGACGGCTGCTGGCGCTGCTGCTGACCGCCTACGCCGTGGTCGTCTTCGCCTCGCTGGCAGCCACCCTCGGTGCGTTCTTCCTCGAGGCTCGCCAGGAGCGGGCGACCGCGGAGGACGACGAGGCCGCCGCCGGCGATGCCTAGAAGAGCACGTGGGTGGCGAGCAACCCCGCGCCCGTCGCTCGCCCCGACACCACGCGGCAGAACTCGGCCGCGTCGAGCTCGAGGGACGGCCCGCCGTCGTGCTGGTGGTAGGTGCCACCCGCGGGACCGGTGAGGTGCAGCACCACCGGCTGACCGTGCCGCTGCGCCCACTCGGCCACGATGTCGGCCACGAGCCGACGGTCCGCCTCGCCCCCGAGCGCGGGGTCGAGGTCCGCCGCGCGCGCGATGTCGATGCGGTGCATGAGCACGTCACGCGTGATGAGGGTGTCGACGCCCTGGCCCACGGTGACGCGCGTGGGCAGACCGCTCGGCATCGAACCGACCGCCGGGATCGGGAAGGGGATCGCACGCACCAGCCCGGGCAGTCCGGCGCGCGTGCGAACGGCTGCGGGCACGACCGCTCTCAGGGCGGTCACCTTCTCCTCCGGGGAGAGGTGGGCGTGCTCGCGGACCTGGAGGTCGTTCATCGCGTCGAGCGTGCTGCCGTCGAAGCGGGACCGCTCGCGCCATCCACGCAACGACTGCCGCAAGGCCTCGCGCGGCGACGCGTGGCCCTCGGCCGCTCCGAGGAGGTGGCCGACGATGTCGTCGACATCCCAACCTGCGCAGTCGGTGGGCCGGGCCCAGTCGTCCGGTCGCAGCCGGTCGAGCAGCTCGAACAACCGCTCGTAGACCGCCGTTGCCAGGGTCGCGGCGTCGTCGCCACGGCCGATCCGTCGGATGTCGGACACGGCGAGGGAGCCGGTCGTGGGCGTCATCGCGTCACCTCCAGGTGGGTGAGGAACAGGTCGACGGCGTCGTCGACCAGGGCGATCCACCGGTCCCCGGTGGGATCGTTGGCGACCTGCTGCGCCGCGAACCCGGCGGTCAGCGCGGTCCACAGGTCGAGTGATGAACGGTCGGTGATGCCGAGCGCCGCGAAGCGAGCCACCAGCTGCTCGTAGGACGCCACCGACACGGCGTACGCGTCAGCGCTCGGCTCCCAGCCCGGCAGCACCCGCGTGAACATCAGCTGGTAGCGGGGCAGGTCCTCGACGCAGAAGGTCAGGAAGGTCCGCATCCCCTCGGCCAGGACGTCGGCCACGGGCGCGTCCCACGGCACGGCGTCGATCCGCACGTCGAGTTCGCGGTAACCCTCCGCGAACAGGGCGTCGTAGATGGCCCCCTTGGAGTCGAAGTACGAGTAGAGCGAGGGCGCCTTCATGCCGACCTCGGCGGCGAGGTCGCGCAGCGACAGCCCCGCGATCCCGTCCCGGTGCGCCAACCGCGAGGCCGCTTCGAGGATGTCGGCTCGGGTGGCGTCCCGTCGGCGGTCGACGCGGCTGCCGTGCCCCTCGCCCGACCCGTCGGTCCCACCCGCTGCGGCCGCTGCTCCACCCACGCCTTCGCTCCCACCTCGCCCATCCCGGCTGACCTTACAGTGTTCGCAATCCCTAACAGTGTAAGGTTGCACGGGTCGGGCGGTACCGTCAAGCCCACCCCGGATCCTCGTGAGGCACGCACGTGACCGCCGACCCGCCCCCTGCTGCTGCCGCCGCCGACACGCTCGGCCTGACCTACGAGCTGCGCTCGGTCCAGGGTGTCCGCAGCGCCGAGGAGGCCGCCGAAGCCACGGGCGTCGCGCCCGAGCAGCTGCTCAAGACGCTGGTGGTCCGGCGCGCCGACGACGACTTCGTGCTCGTCCTCGTACCGGGTCCACGGTCGATCGACTGGCCGAAGCTGCGCGCCCACCTCGGCGTCTCGCGCCTGTCGCTGCCCGACGCCGACACCGCGCGAGACGCCACGGGCTACGAGCGCGGATCGATCACCCCGCTCGGCACCACCCGGGTCTGGCCGGTGATCGCCGACGCGGCCATCGCCGGCACCGGTCGGGTGTCCCTCGGCAGCGGGCGCCGCGGGACCGCCCTCCTGACCGACGCCGATGCGCTCATCGCCGCCGTCAGCGCCGACCTCGCCGACGTCACCACCTGACCATCGGCGACGGCGGTGACCGCGCGCTCCCGACGAGTGGGTAGCGTGTTGCAACCCGACCCGACGACGACAAGGTCCCACCACGTGCGCGCGATCCGTATCACCGAGTTCGGCGGCCCCGAGGTCCTGCAGCTCGTGGACGACCAGCCCGAGCCCGAGGCGGTGCCCGGCACCGAGGTGCTGACCGTCACGCACGCTGGCGTCAACTACGCCGACACCCACCAGGCCGAGGATTCCTACCTCGCCCCGCAGACCCTCCCACTGGTCCCCGGCGCCGAGGCGGCCGGCACGTTGCCGGGCGGCCGACGCGTGGTCGCCCTCCTCGCCGGCGGTGGGTACGCCGAGCAGGCCCTGGCCCCCGCCCCCACCACCTTCGACCTGCCCGACGCGGTCGACGACGGCCAGGCGCTGGCCCTGGTCCTGCAGGGCACGACCGCCTGGCACCTGCTGCGCACCTCCGCCCACCTCCAGGAGGGCGAGTCGGTCGTCGTCCACGCCGCAGCGGGCGGGGTCGGGACGCTGGCAGTCCAGCTCGCCAAGCGGTGGGGGGCCGGCAAGGTCATCGCCGTCGCCTCGTCGGAGGAGAAGCGCAAGCTCGCGCTCGACCTCGGTGCGGACGTCGCCATCGACGGCGCCGAGGAGGGGCTGAAGGAACGCCTCGAGGAGGCGAACGGCGGCAAGGTCGACGTGATCCTCGAGATGGTCGGCGGCGCCACCACCGACCAGAGCCTCGCGGCGCTCGCACCGTTCGGACGCCTGGTCGTGTTCGGCATGGCCAGCCGCCAGAACCCCTCCCCCGTCAACGTCGGCGAACTGATGGGTCGGTCGCGCGCGGTCGTCGGCTTCTGGTTGGTGCACGCGATGAAGAACCCGCAGCGACACCTGGCCGCGCCGATGCAAGAGCTGCTCCACCTCACCGCCGCCGGCGACCTGCGTCCCGTGGTCGGCGGCACCTACGCCCTGTCCGATGCGGCCGAGGCCCACCGCGACCTGCGGGCTCGGCGCAGCGTCGGCAAGCTGCTGCTCGACCCCAGCCGGTGAGCGATGGGTCCCTCGGCGCGGATGGCCGTCACCGGGACGGCCGTGACGCGGGGGCGCCGTCGCTCGCCGCCCACCTGACCGCCTGGCTCGGCGCGTGGCCACCCGAACTGCCCCTCGACGTGGTCGGCAGCGACGCCCGGAACCGGCCCGGCTGGGACGGGCAGGTCCGGCGGCTGCTCGGGGTGCTCGACCCCGACCCGCCGGACCTCGGCGAACCCGGCCTCCTCCTGTCGGTACCGCCGGACCGGGTGGAGCCGATCGAGTTGCTCGGCGGTCTCGATCCGGGGGTCCTCGACCAGCCGTCGTGGTGCGCCGCCGTCGCGCAGGCCCTGCGCGCGACGGACCAGCGCATCGGGACGGCCGTGCTGCGCTGGATCGACCGGCTCGAGCAGGTCGCCGACCTGCCGGACGTCGGTGACTGGGTCCCTCGCGGCGACCCGTCGCTGCCGGAGTGGCTGCGACCCTTCAACGCCCCCGAGGTGCTGCTGGTGCGCGACGCGGACGGCACCTACCTCGCCGGACTCGGCATCAAGGAGCACGACGAGCACGGCGCCGAGCTGGCGGTCGTGACCACGGAAGCAGCACGGGGACGCGGCCTGGCACGACGACTGGTGGCGACGGCCGCCCGCCGGGTGCTGGCCGACGGGCGGGTCGCCACCTACCTGCACGAGGCGGACAACCTCGCCTCGGCCCGCGTGGCCGACGCCGTGGGGTTCGAGGACCGCGGGTGGCGGGTCGTCGGCCTCGAGGATCGCGCCTGATCGGGGCTCGCGACCGATCGCTCACCTCGCCCGGGCCGCCCACGCCGCGGCACGGTCGATCCGCGTCCGGGTGAAGCGCTCCCACGCCACGTCCTGGACCCGGTAGGGCCCGGTCGCCAGGCCGAGCCACGCCGCAGCTGCCCCCCGCGCGAGGTCGCGGGGATCGAGCAGCCGCGCGTAGGCCTCGGCCACCTCCGCGGCGTACCGGCGGGCCCGGGCGTCGACCTGCGGCCACACCTCGCCGACCGCTTCGAGGTGGGCCACCAGCGATCCGGCGTCGTTGGCGAGCCACCCCTCCCCCGCCCCGTCCACGTCGAGCACCCCGACCAGCGCGGGCCCCTCGACGAGCAGCTGAGCCTCGTGCAGATCGCCGTGGACCGGCACCCGCGGGCCGCCGACGGCACGCGCGATGGCGGCGGTGACCTCGAGTTCGTCACGGCGGTCGGGGCAGAGGGCGGCCAGCACGGTGACGTGCCGCGTCGGGTCCGCGAACCGGGCCGGGTCCGCCCCCGCGGTCAGGTTCGCGGCCGCGAACCGTTCGGAGACCGCGACCAACGCGTCGGCCGGTGGGACCACCTGGTCGCCCGCCAGCGCGGAGCGCAGGGTCGTGCCCGCCAGCGCCCGGATCGCCAGCAGCCCCTGGTCGGGTGCGACGCCGACCACCCCGGGGACGGGGACCCCGGCAGCAGCGAGCTCGCCGTGCACCGTGGCCAACCGCGAGGCCCGGGCTCCCGCCATGACCTTGAGGTACAGGACCCGTGCCGCCGCCCCGGGGGTGTGGACGGCGACCTCGATGACGGCACGCCGGGAGGGCCGGTAGGCGCGGACCTCGAGGCCGACGTCTCCCGGGGGGACCTCGAGGCGGTCCAGCAGCTCACGCACCCGGGAGGCCGACGTCGCCGACGGCAGACCGGGCAGGAACGGATCGTCGGGGAAGCGCCACACCGAGACCGCCACCCCCGCGACCCTCACCTCCACCGGCCCGGTCGGCACCGGCTGGCGGTCGACGTGGGCGACGAGGGCGAGGTCGTGCCCGGCCCCGTCGAGCGTCCCCACCCTGGCCGTGTACAGCACCGACAGGGATCGACCGACGCGGTGGTGCACCGAGTCGACGCGCCACCCGTCGAGCCGGAGGTCGGCCGCGCCGAGCGCCGCCCCGAGGACCTCCGCCGCGTCGGGCCCCGTCAGGTGGGGACGGACGAGCTCCAGCGGGTCGGACGACGCGGCGTCGAGGTCGGCCACCGGTGGGTTCCTGAGGACGGGCCGGACCTCGGACGGCCGGCGGGCAAGGGATGCTGCCCGATGCACCGGTCGGTGCCCCGGAGCGCGTGCGAGGAAGCTCCTACCCGTGCGCTCGGCGGTCCCCAACGTGGCCCCCGGGTGTCCACAGCTCGCTCACATCCCGACGACCCGGCGCTGGCCACCCCTCTACCCTGCCCGCCATGACCGCACGCCCCGTCCTGCTCGCCTTCCTCGCCGGCGCCCTCGTGGTCGGCCTGATCGCCACGTCCATGGCGGCCGTGGTGTCCGCGCGTCGGGCCGCCGAGCACGAGCGACGGGTGGACGAACTCACCGCCGAGGTGGCCGAGCTACGGGCGGAGGTCGAGCGGCTCGAGGCCGAGGGGGGTGGCGGCCTCGACGGGCTGCTGGACGGACTCCTCGGCGACGGTGGTGGCGACCTCGGTGGCCTGCTCGACGGGCTCCTCGGCGGTGGCGGTGACGGCCTCGACGGGCTGCTGGACGGGCTGCTCGGCGGCGTGTCCGGTGAGATCCCCGGCGTGCGTTGCATGACCCCTGGTGGCGGAGGTCTCGACGGGATGCTGGACGGCCTCCTCGGCGGCGGGGACGGCGGCGACCTCGGCGGCCTGCTGGACGGCCTCCTCGGCGGCGGGGACGGCGGCGACCTCGACGGGCTGCTGGGCGGCCTCCTCGGCGGCGACACCGACGGCGACGACACCGACGGCGACGACACCGCCACCACCGACGATCCAGAGGACGTGGTCGACGTCATCGCCGAGCAGGTCGCCACGATGCGGGAGCTGGACTTCACCCACGACGTCGAGGTGGCGTTCCTCGACGACGCGGCGTTGGCCGCCGAGCTCGACCAGATCCTGGACGAGAGCCTGGACCGCGAGGAGCTCGCGGCACAGACCGCCATCCTCGTCGGATTGCGCGCCATCCCACGGGACGCCGACCTCGAGCAGCTCAGCCGCGACCTGCTCGAGTCGCAGGTCGCCGGCTTCTACTCCCCCGAGGACGAACGGCTGGTGGTCCGAACACCCGATGGCGACCAGCTCCGCCCGATCGACCGGATCACCCTCGCCCACGAGCTCGAGCACGCCCTCGTCGACCAGACGATCGGCCTGCCCGACCTCGACGACGGGCTCGACGCCGACGCCGCGCTCGCGCGGCTCTCGGTCATCGAGGGCGACGCCACTCTCCTGATGAACCTGTGGACCCTCGAGCACCTCTCGTTCAGCGAGCAGATCGGCCTGGCGGGCTCGGCTGACTTCGCCGAGCAACAGGCCCAGCTGGAGGCCTTCCCCCACTACCTCGCGCGCGAGCTCCTGTTCCCCTACACGGCGGGCCTCGATCTGATCTGCGACCGCTGGCTCGAGGGTGGGTGGGGCGCGGTCGACGCCTCGTACGCCGACCCGCCCACCACGACGGCCGGGGTGCTGTTCCCCGAGCGCGCGGACGAGCGCGCCGCCTCGCCGCCCTCCCTGAACGCTCCGCGCGGGGGGACCGAGCGGCTGCAGGACACCTTCGGCGCCGCGCCCCTGGCCTGGCTGTTCGAGGCGCCAGGCGGCGACGACGACGCGGCCCTCTCCGAACCGATGGAACGGGCAGCGGCCTGGGCCGGCGGCGCCGTCCACCTCTGGGACGTCGGTGGCGACCCGGTGGTCGGCCTGGCCCTGACCGACCGGCAGGCCGGCGATCCCGCCCTGTGCGCGTCGGTCACCGACTGGTACGCCGCCGCTGCGCCGAAGGCCCGCCGCAGCGGCAGCGGCGACGAGGTCCGGTTCACCGGGGACACGACGGCCGTGGTGCGCTGCGAGGGCGACGCGGTGCGGCTCGCCATCGCGCCCGACGAGTCGATCGCCGCCGCCGTCGTCGGCGCACGGTGACCGGCACCGACGACGGCCCCGGCGCAGGCGCAGGCGACGCTGCGAGGCTAGACGAGCGGCTCACGGCCGACCGCGAGCGGACCGCAGCACGCATCGCCGGGCTCGAACGTGACCTCGCGCTGCTGTTCGAGGCGACCGGTGACAGCCCCGACGACGAACACGACCCCGAGGGCGCGACCATCGGCTTCGAACGTGCACAGGTGACCGCCCTGCTCGCCGACGCACGCGCCCACCTCGCTGAGCTCGACGAGGTGGCCGATCGGGTCGCGACGGGCAGCTACGGCACCTGCGAGGGGTGCGACGGGCCCATCGGGGCCGAACGGCTGGCGGCTCGCCCCACCGCCCGTCGGTGCGTCCGCTGTGCCGAACGTGGCGGGACGATCCGAGGTTCGGTCAGCTGAGGACCACGAGGTCGTCGCGGTGGATGACCTCCCGCGCGAACGCGGGACCGAGCTCCGCGGCGGCGTCACGGGTCGAGCGTCCCGCCAGCTGCGTGACCGACGCGACGTCGTAGTTGGCGAGGCCCCGGGCCAGGACGTTGCCGTCGGGGTCGACGACCTCGACGGCGTCCCCGACGGCGAAGTGCCCGTCCGCGCGGATCACCCCGACCCCGAGCAGCGACGTCCCGCGCCGCCGCAGCGCGTCGGCCGCTCCCGTATCGACGTGGACGCGCCCTCGGACGGTCAGGGCGAAGCCGATCCACAGGCGGCGCGCCTCGAGCCGACGCTGGCCGGCGACGAACCAGGTGCCGACCTCGACGCCGTCGAGCACGTCGGCGAGCACGCCCGGCCGCCGCGCGTCCGCGACCACGGCGTGGGTCGCGCTGCGGACCGCGACACGGGCCGACTCGACCTTGGTGCGCATCCCACCGGACCCGACGTACGACCCGGTCCCGCCGATCATGGTGCCGTCGAGCGCGTCCACGTCGTCGACCTGGGCGATGACCGGCGCGTCCGGGTCCTTGCGCGGGTCGCCGTCGTGCAGCCCGGCCACGTCCGAGAGCAGCACCAGCAGCTGTGCGTCCAGCATCGAGGCGACGAGCGCGGCGAGGTGGTCGTTGTCGCCGTAGGACAGCTCGTCGGTGGCGACGGCATCGTTCTCGTTGATGATCGGCACCGCGCCGAGGTCGAGCAGCCGCTGCAACGAGGTCCGCGCGTTGAGGTAGCGGGCGCGTCGGACGAAGTCGTCCTGGGTCAGCAGCACCTGCCCGGCGGCCAGCCCGGCCCGTTCGAAGACCCGCTGGTAGGTCTGGATCAGCTCGCTCTGCCCCACCGCGGCGCAGGCCTGCAGGGTGGGCAGGTCGACCGGACGGCGTTCGAGGCCGAGCAGACCCATCCCGGCGGCGACCGCACCGGACGAGACGAGCACCAGTCGGGTCCCGGCTCCGCGGGCCGCCACCAGCTGCTCGGCGAGCTGGGTGACCTGGGGGCGATCGAGCCGCCCGTCGGTGCCCCGCAGGGACGACGAGCCGACCTTCACCACGGCCAGCTGGGGCCGCGCGAACCGCCCCGTCACGGCCCGTGCTCCTCGTCCACGGCGACCGTCGGACCTGCGTCCTCGGTGCCCACCTCCCGGCCGTCCGCGCCGAGCTCGGGGGCGTCCACGTCCTCGTCGTGATCGTCCGCGATCTCGTCGTGGTCGTCGAGCTCGCCCGCGAGGATCGCCTCGCGCTCCTCGGCGGGCAGGTCGTCGAGGTTCGGCTCGAACTCGAAGACCAGCCCCCCGATGACGACCTCGTCCCCCTCACGGGCACCCGCGTCGACCAGCGCCGCCTCGACGCCGGCACGGCGCAGGCGCCCCTGCAGGTAGCGGACCGCGTCACGTTCGGTCAGCGGCAGCATCTGGACCCACCGTTCGACCCGCTCGCCGCGCACCACGTACCGCGCCGCGTCGTCGCGGCCGACCGAGAAGTCCCGCTCGTCACGACGGATGGGGCGCAGGGTGACCTCGGCGTCCTCGTCGGGCGTCACGGTCCGCAGCCCGACGCGCGCGCGTTCGGCCGCCACCAGCTCACCGAGGCGGTAGCGCAGCGCATCGAGGCCGGCCCCGGAGATGGCCGACACCTCGAGCACGTCCACGGGGCGTTCGTCCGCGAACTCGTCCACGTCCTCGTCGCCGCCGATCTCGGCCGCCAGCTGGTCGCGGATCAGCTCGGCCATGGCCCGCCCGTCGGGCAGGTCGACCTTGTTGAGCACGATCAGCTGTGGGCGCTCGAGCAGCGAGGGGTCGTGCTTGCGCAGCTCCTCGCGCAGGATGGCGAGGTCACGGACCGGGTCGCGGTCCGGCTCGAACGGTGCGGCGTCGAGGACGTGCAGGAGCACCAGGCAGCGCTCGATGTGGCGCAGGAACTGGATCCCGAGCCCCTTGCCCTCGGCCGCCCCCTCGATCAGGCCGGGCACGTCCGCCAGGACCACGTCGATCGGGTCCCCGTCCGGCGTCTCGCCGCCGCGCATCAGGCCAAGGTGTGGGGTGAGGGTGGTGAACGGCCAGGCCTCGACCCGCGGCGTCGCGGCCGACAGACGCCCCACCAGCGAGGACTTGCCGGCCGACGGGAAGCCGACGAGGCCGACGTCGGCGATCAGCTTGAGTTCGAGGCGGAGGGAGCGTTCGGTGGCGGTCTCGCCGTGCTCGGCGAACATCGGCACCCGGCGGTAGCGGGTGGCGAACGCGGCGTTGCCGCGACCTCCGCGGCCGCCGCGGGCCGCCACGAACCGGTCCCCCGGCCGCGCCAGGTCGGCGAGCACCGTGCCGCTGTCACGGTCGCGGACCACGGTGCCGACCGGCACCGCCACCACGTTGTCGGCGCCCCAAGCGCCGTCGCGTCGGTTGCCGGCACCGTTCCTGCCGTCCTCGCCCCGGCGGTGCGGACGTCGGTGCAGGTCCAGCAGCGAGGCGACCCGTTCCTCGGCCACCAGGATGACCGACCCACCGTTGCCGCCATCACCGCCGTCGGGACCACCGCGCGGGACGTGCTTCTCGCGGCGGATCGAGACCGAACCGTCCCCACCGGCGCCACCACGGACGTGGACGGTGCACTCGTCGACGAAGCTCGGGCCGTCTGCCACGTGCGTTCCTACCTCGAGAACGACGGAGGGCGGCCCATCGGGCCGCCCTACCGCGCTGCTGCTGGATGTTCAGTCGCGCCGGACGTCAGGCGTCGACCGGGTCGACGTTCGCCGTGGTCCGGGGACCGCTCTTGCGGAAACGCACCGCACCGTCGACGAGCGCGAAGAGGGTGTCGTCGCCACCGCGGCCGACGTTCTCGCCCGGGTGGATCTTCGTGCCCCGCTGGCGCACGATGATGCCGCCGGCGCGGATCGCTTCGCCGCCGTACTTCTTCACGCCGAGGCGCTGTGCGTTGGAGTCGCGGCCGTTGTTGGACGAGCCGCCGCCCTTCTTGTGCGCCATCGTGGCTACCTCTCTCGTGGACCCGGCGTCGCGAGCCCTCGGTGGTGACGGATCAGATCGAGTCGATCCGGATGGTGGTCTGCGGCTGACGGTGACCGCGCCGCTTGTGCTGCCGCGACTTGTTCTTGTAGGTGAACACGCGGATGTACTCGGCCTTGCCGTGAGCCGTGATGGTGGCCCCGACGGTCCGGTCGGCGAGGTCGGGCCCGGCGGTGACCGCACCCTCGTCGTCGACGACCATGACGGCCGGCAGGTCGACGGTCGCACCCACGTCGCCGACCAGCTTCTCGACGGTGAGTTCCTGACCGGGCTGGACCCGGTACTGCTTGCCACCCGTGGCGACGACGGCGTACACGGCTGCACCTTCGTGTTCTGTTCGGTCCCGTCCCCTCGCGCCCCGGGGGGCGGATCTGGGGAGGCCAGCGCCCTGCGGCGTGGCACGGTGGATGGGACCGGTCCGGTCTGAGGTCCGGGTCTGCGGGCGTCGGTCGTGGGCTCCAGCCGGCGCGGAGGCCGTGCAGGACCCACGGACCGGACGTGGGGGGTCGCGCGAGGACGTCCAGGGACGTCACGCGGTCGCGAGAGGCTACCGGCGGTGCGCCCGGTGGGTCAAACGGTCCACGGTGCGCGCGCTCACGGCGTCCGGCCCCGTGACCCGGCGTCCAGCCGCCAGGCGCGGCCAGCCTACGCTCCCAGCCGTCTCCTGCCTGAGCGACGCACCCCGGCCGGCCGCCCGAGAGGACCGCGTGTGACCGACGCGCCGTCGAGCAGCACCTGCGTGCTGCTCGCCCGTGCCCACGGCGCCCAGCTCGCGGGGACCGCGCCCGTGGCCACCGGCTGGGTCCTGGTGGAACAGCCCGGCCCCTGGGGACGCAGCGCCCTCACCGAGTCGGGGCTCGACCCGACCATCGGGGCCGCCCTCGAGGCCGCCGCGGGGGACGGGGTCCGGGTGCAGGTCATCCGGCGCCCCGGCCTCGGCAACGGCAGCCGGTTCGTGACGCCCCGGACGGTGGTGCTCGCCCACACGGGACCGTCGCCGTGGGCCGAACAGCTCGAGCTCACCTCGGACACCGACCTCGCACGCCTCGACCCGAACCTGACCCTGGCACCCACACCACCGGGCCTCGGCCTGCGCGTCGAGCAGCCCCTCTGGCTGGTGTGCACCCACGGCCGACGTGACCGGTGCTGCGCCACCTACGGGCGCCCCATCGTCGATGCGCTGGTGGCCCTGCACGGCGACGCGGTCTGGGAGGTCAGCCACGTCGGCGGGCACCGGTTCGCGGGCAACCTCGTCGCACTCCCCGACGGGACGGTCTACGGCGCGCTCCAGGTCGCCGAGGCGCTGCGGGTGCTGGACCTGCACCGTGCCGGCCGCCACGACCTCGCCCACCTGCGCGGACGCAGCCACCTGCCGCGGGCCGCCCAGGCCGCCGAGGTCCTGGCCCGCACCGAGCTCGAGGTCGACCGCCGCGACGCGGTCACCGTCTCCGCGGCGGGTGCACCCGGCACCGACGGGGCGATCGCGGTCGACCTCGATGTGGAGGGCCGGACGTACGTCGCCACCGTGCGCCAGGTACCGACGGGCGCCAGCTACGCGCAGTCCTGCGACCGCGGCGAACCCGAGGACCCAGGCCGCTGGCACCTGACGGCCCTCCAGCCGGCCCCCTTCGGCGACCGGTAGCGACCGGTAGCGACCAGCCGCACCCAGCCGCGCCCTTGCAACCGGTAGCGACCAGCCGCACCCAGCCGCGCCCTTGCAACCGGTAGCCACCAGCCGCACCCAGCCGCGCCCTTGCAACCGGTAGCGAGGGTCAGCCGCGGGCGGCGGCCCAGAGCAGGCGGGAGAACGCCCGGGGGTCCCGGGTCGCGGTGAACGCCGTGAGCGCCTTGGCGAGGGGCGCCAGCTGCTTGTGGGTGTGGAACCACGGCGGCTTGAGCGGCAGCCGGAACGGGCCGCGACACACCGACTTCTCGACGTCCTCGAGCAGGAAGGTGTTGTGCACCACGCCGGTCCCCGAGCCGATGTCCTCGGGGGTGTGCCCTGGGTAGGCGCCCCAGCTCGGCGACACCATGCCGTAGAGCACCCCCGACCAGTGGTTGACGATCACCGAGCCGTAGCGCAGTTGGTCGATGGCCCGCTCGACCGCGTCGGCGACCAGCGGGTCCTCCAGGGACTTCGGGTGCACGATGATGCTCGCCGACAGCGACCCCCACAGCCGGTCGTTGCAGAACTCGACCGCCTGCTCGATGTACTCCACCACGGAGCGTGGGGCGTCGAGCGGGACCTCGCCCATCACGCCGCAGAACGCCTCGGTGGTGAAGGCGATGTCGTCCTCGGCGTCGGGGTCGAGCTCGGGGATCAGGGTGAAGGGCACCTTGTCGTCGCCCTCCTCGCCGAACCACTCCGACTGCCCGTGGGCGCCGGTGAACGCCCTCCACCGGTCGACGGCGCCCGGGTAGTACGGCTCGCGGGGCGCGGCGACACGGAGCGAATCGCGCACGGCGTTGAGCAGGTGGCTGCGCCTGGCCCAGGACCGGTGGGTGACGATGACGCGGGCGGCGACGCAGTTGAACCCGCCGTTCTGGACCAGCATCGAGGCGATGCTCTCGCCGTGGAAGGCGATGTCGCTGTCCGACCACGGCCCTGGGACCACGATCACGGGCGAGACGTTGCCGAGCTCGGAGCTGATCGGCTTGGTGAGCTTGGGGTCGTTCGCGGCCTTGCGCTTCGCCCCCTCCTCCCCCGGTCCGAACACGATGACGTCGTGGGTCTTGTCGGAGCCGGTGATGTGGATCTCGGTGACGTCGGGGTGCTCGCACAGGTGGGCACCCTCGGCACTGCCGCCGTACACGATCCGGAGGAACCCCTCGCGGACCAGCGCCTGGAACGCCTCGCCGATGTGGGGTCCGAGGTGCTCGTTGACCGGGTTCATCTTCAGGATGCAGACGCGGTCCTCGGCGAACAGCTTGTAGAGGAGGTCCATGGGCCCGATCGACGACACGTTGCCGGCGCCGAGAACGAGGGCGACGCCCGGCTCGGGCTTGCCACCCGGTCGGTAGATGCGGCCCATCCGCTCGACGGCCTGGTCGAGGGTGACGTCGGGCAGCAGCCGGATCTCACCGGAGAACCCGGTGAGGGTCAGCTGGTCGACGACGTCGGCGGGGAACACCTTGGCCACGACCTGCCCGTTCGGCGCGACGCCGATCTCGGGCGGCTGCGGGCGTCCCGTCTCGAGCACGTCGGTCAGGGTGCGCTTGAGCCGCTGGAGGTTGCCGAGCACCGCGTTCGGGCCGTACAGCCAGTCCTCACCCATCAGCGGCGAGTCACGGGCGATCCCCTTGGCCTCGGCGCCACGCACCGCCCACGCGGGTGCCGCGGCCAGGGTGTCCTCGATCAGTTCGTCGAGGAGGGCGATCCGGGCCGGGACGTCGACGTCCTGCCACGCCTTGGCGCGGTCCTTGAGCGAGGCGACGGCAGCATCGAGGTCGGCCGTCGGTGTCGGGGGGATGGAGGCGTGCGCCTCCGGGATGTCCATCGTGCCGACCGCGGTGGTCACCGGTGCGCTCTCCTCGTCCCGACGTCGCTCTCCACGGCGAGGGTAGAGCAGGGGGCCGGTCGCGTGAGGTTCGGCCCGGTACGGCCGCGTACCGGTGGACGTGATGAACGGACGGACGGTCAGCGGGCGCTGCCGGTACCGGCGACCCAGGAGCGGTGCAGACCGGCGTAGATCCCGCCGGCGTGTCGGGCGAGGTCGTCGTGGTGGCCCCGCTGGATGATGACCCCGCGGTCGAACACCAGGACCTCGTCGGCGGTCTCGGCGGTCGACAACCGGTGGGCGATGGTCACCGTGGTGCGACCCGAGGTCAGGCCCTTGAGCGCTCGCTGCAGGCGGACCTCCGTGGCCGGGTCGACCGCCGACGTGGCCTCGTCGAGGACCAGCAGGTCCGGGTTGGCGACGTAGGCCCGAGCGAGAGCGACCAGCTGACGCTCCCCCGCGGACAGGCCCGCGCCGCGCTCGCCGACGACGGTGAGGAGGCCCCGGGGCAGCTCCTCGAGCCAGTCGGCGAGACCGAGCTCGAGGAAGGCGAGGGTGAGGTCCTCGTCGGTCGCCTCCGGCCGGCCGTGACGGATGTTGTCAGCCACGGTGCCGTCGAACAGGGCGCCGTCCTGCGGGACCATCACGACCCGGGAGCGCAACGAGTCGAACGCGACGCGGTCGATCGGCACTCCGTCGATCAGCACCCGCCCCTCGGTGGGGTCCATCAGCCGGGTGAGCAGCTTGGCGAAGGTGGTCTTGCCCGACCCCGTCTCGCCCACCACGGCGACGTGGGACTGCGGCGCGATGCGCAGGTCGATGTCGGCCAGGACCACCGGCCCGGACGCCTCGCGGGCGAGCTCACCCGGGGCCGGGTAGCGGAACGAGACCTCCTCGAAGGCGAGCTCGATCGGGCCGGGCGGCAGCGTCACCCCGTCCTCGGGATCGGCCACGTCCGGCTCGACATCGAGCACGTCGAGCACCCGCCGCCACCCCGCCACCGCGGTCTGACCCTCGTTGATGACCTCGGTGGCGATCAGCACCGGCTCGATGAAGAGGTTGATCAGGAACAGGAAGGCCACGACGGTGCCCGCGGTGACCGCGCCGTCGACGCCGAGCACGACCCCGGCGACGACCGCGCCGCTGGTGGCGAGGGCCACGAACAGCTCGCCGCTGCCGGAGAAGACCGCCGAGTAGGTGCCCGCCTTCACCGCGGCGCTGCGGTGGTCCTCGATGGCGCGGTCGAGCTGGTCCTGGGTGCGCCGCTCGATGCCGTAGGCCCGCACCACCGGCGCGCCGACGACGGTCTCGGCCAGGCGCCCGAGCAGCGCGCCGACCTTGGCGCGGACCACGATGTAGGCGGCGGTCAACCGCAGCTGGAACCAGCGGGCGGTGAACGCGAACGGGACCGACACCAGCACCACGATCAGCGTCAGCTGCCAGGAGTAGAACCCCATGACCAGGAGGCTGACGATCAACTGACCGGAGGCGGTGATGAGGTTCAGCCCGCCCCACTGCATGAAGCGACTGATCTCGTCGACGTCGGAGGTCACCCGGGCGACCAGCGAGCCGCGCTGTTCGGACGCCTGGTGCAGCATCGACAGGTCGTGGATGTGGCGGAAGGCGCGCACGCGCAGGCTCGACAGGGCGGTCTCGACGACCCGGGCGAGGCGCGCGTTCATCCAGGCGCTGGCCAGCGCGGTGAGCAGCACGGCGACCCCGGCCGCGGCGACCGCGACGGTGACCGCACCGAGGTCGACGCCCGCGTCGGTCAGACCGTCGTCGATGGTGCGCTGGACCGCGATCGGCACGATGGCGCGCCCGGCGGTGGCGACCAGGGCGAGCAGCAGGGTGAACGGCAGACCCACCTTCAGCTCGGGCGACAGCGAGACCCCCCGGATCACCGTGCGCAGCGCCCCTTCGACGGGGCGGTCGGCGTCGCGGCGCGGTGCCGTGGTGGTCGAGGCGCTCACGGGTGCACCTCGGCCTCGTGTTCACGCTGCTCGTAGGCGGTCACGAGGTGGGCGTAGGCCGGGACCTCGGTGAGCAGCCGTTCGTGGGTGCCGCGGGCCAGGACGCGCCCACCCTCGATGAACACCACCTCGTCGGCCAGCGCGATCGAGCCGCGGCGGTAGGCGACGAGCACGACGGTGGCGGGCAGGGCCGCCTCGGACAGGCCACGCAGGATGTCGGCCTCGACCGACGGGTCCACGGCGGAGGTGGCGTCGTCGAGGACCAACAGCCGCGGTTCGCGCACCAGGGCTCGGGCGAGGGCGATGCGCTGCCGCTGGCCCCCCGAGAGGGTCGAGCCTCGTTCGCCGACGCGCGTCTGGTACCCGTGCGGCAGCTCGGTGACGAACCCGTGGGCTTGGGCGAGCCGCGCAGCCGCCTCGACCTGGGCGTCGGTGACGTCAACGCCGAGGGTGATGTTCTCGCGGACCGTGTCGTCGAAGAGGAAGGCGTCCTGGAACACGATGGCCGCGCGCGCCGCCAGCTCGTCGCGCGACAGGTCGCGCACGTCGTGGTGGCCGAACTCCACGACGCCGTCATCGGGGTCCATCAGACGCACCAGGAGCGCGGCGATGGTCGACTTGCCGGAGCCGGTGGCCCCGACGAGCGCCACGGTCCGCCCCGGTGCGATCTCGAAGGTCATGTCCTCGACCCCGCGCCGCTCGTCGTCCAGGTCGCCCGCCGCGGCGTCGTCGGCGGGGAGGTCGCCGTCCACCCCGTGCGGCGAGGGTGCGCCGGCCGCGAACGCCAGGTCGGCGTGCTGGGCGAGCGCGTCGCGGACGTCGATCGGGTGGTGGTAGCCCACCCCGTCCATCGCGACCCTCGCGCCGCCGTCACCGGCACCGGAGGCGCTGCCGTGGTCGGTGCGCTCGTCGGCGACCAGGACGCGGGCGACCCGGTCGAAGCCCACGACGGCGCGGGGCAGCTCACCGAGGAGCCAGCCGAACACACGCATCGGCAGCGCCACGAGGCGGAACAGGTAGGCGAAGGTGACCAGGTCCCCGGGCCCGAGGGCCCCAGCCGCGACCCGGCGTGAGCCGACGAGCAGCACCAGGAGGATCCCGACGTTGGGCAGCGCCTCGATGACCGGGTCGAACGCGGCGCGCAGCCGTCCGACCTCGATCATCTTGTCGCGCAGGTCCTCGGAGGTGGCGCGGAACCGGTCGGTCTCGGCGCCCTCGCGCCCGAGGGTCTTGACCACGAGGGCTGCGTCGAACGATTCGTGGGCGACCTCGCTGACGTCCGACCGCGCCTGCTGAGCGACCGTGGCCGCGACGCGCATCCGACGCTGGTAGTACCAGTTGGCCAGCCCGAGCAGCGGGCCGATGGCGAAGCCGATGGCCGCCAGGGCGGGGTCGGTGACCACCAGCAGCCCGCCGGCGATCACCAGCAGCAGCACGGTCCCGAAGGCCATCGGCAGGGGCGCCGCGACGAAGAAGGCGGACTCGACGTCGGCGTTGGCGTTGGACAGCAGTTCGCCGGTGGTGTGGCGGCGGTGCCAGGACAGCGGCAGCTCGAGGTAGCGCCCCGTGACCCGGCGGCGGTAGGCGGCCTGGAGGGTGTACTGGCCGACGTAGGCACCGAGGCGGCGACCGACGACCCCCACGGCCTTGAACAGGGCGACGCCGACGATGGCGGCGACCGCGAGCACCAGTGCGCCGCGGTCGACCTCACCGGCGGCGAAGGCGGGCAGGATGACCTGGTCGGTCACCCGTCCGAGGACGATCGAGGCCGCCACGGTCATCGTCGCGTAGATCGCCGCCCCACCGATGCCGTAGGTGAAGGCCTTCGGCGCGCCACGCAGCGTGTGTCTGATGACCACGAGGCCCCGGCGCACGAGCGAACGACCCGGGTCGGTGGGGACCACGGGTCGACGGGTGGGAGCGGACCGGTCGGACACGGCGGCGAGGGTACGCCCCCCGTGGGACCTCTCGACGTGGACCCCGTCCGCCGCCCATCCGCCAACCTCTACTCGACCCGCTCGGCGCGCGGGAGACGTCAGCACCGGGCCGCGGGTCGGACGCCCACGACCGGGCGTCCGACGCAGCCGCGGGTGGGGTCAGTCGAGCTCGCTGATCAGGCCGCGGCCCTCGCACGCCTCACAGGCGTGGCTGAAGGCTTCGACGAGGCCCTGGCTGACGTTCTTGCGCGTCATCTGGACGAGGCCGAGGCGCGAGACCTCCGAGACCCGGGTCTTGGTGCGGTCACGCAGCAGCTCACGCTTGAGGCGCCGCACCACCTGGTCCTGGTTGGCCTTGAGCAGCATGTCGATGAAGTCGATGACGATGATCCCGCCCATGTCGCGCAGGCGCAGCTGGCGGACGATCTCGTCGGCCGCCTCGAGGTTGGTGCGCAGCACCACCTCCTCGAGGTTCATGTCGCCGTTCCCGGTGAACTTGCCGGAGTTGACGTCGATGACCTTCATGGCCTCGGTCGACTCGATGATCAGGTAGCCGCCCGAGGGCAGCCAGACCTTGCGGCTGGTGGCCTTGCGGAGCTGGTCGGTGACGTCGAACCCGTCGAACAGCCGCGGCAGCTTCTCGCGTCGGGCGCGGGCCGCTTCGAGGTCGACGACGGCCGGCACCACCGCCGTCGAACCGGAGGCACTGGCCGCCTCGTCGACGGGCGCCTCCTTGGGGGTGGCGTCCTCACCGTCGGCGGTCGCAGGCGCGTCAGGTGCATCGGGGGTGTCGGAGGAACCCGCGGTGTCGTCCGCGGTGTCGTCCGCCGCCGGTGCGTCCTCGACCCTGGCCTCGTCGGCCGTCGCCGGATCGGCGGCCGCCTCCTCGACGCTCGGCGCACCGGCCGCGCGGGCCCGGGCGTCCGCGGTCGGCTGGCCGTAGAGCTCCACCTTGCCGGTCAGCTCGGGGGCGACCTCGTCGAGGTAGCCACGGACCTGGTGGTAGAGGTCCTCGTCGTCGACGATGCAGCGCTCGAACTCCGGTCCGAAGTTGTCGCGGATGACCTTGACGACCAGCGGCGGCTCCTCGTACACCGCCGTCATCGCCTTCGCCCCATCGGCGGCCTCCTCGACCTTCTCCCACTTGGCCAGCAGCCGCTGGAGGTCGGCGGTGAGCTGCTCCTCCGATGCGTTCTCGGCCGCGGTCCGCACGATCACCCCGTGGTGGTCGGGCTTGACCGACCGCACGATGCGCCGCAGCCGATCACGTTCCTTGTCGGTGAGCTTGCGCGAGATCCCGAACAGGTCGGAGTTCGGCGCCAGCACGCTGTAGCGGCCGGCCAGCGAGAGGTGCATCGTCAGCCGCGGCCCCTTCGAACCCATCGGGTCCTTGGTGACCTGGACGAGCACCTTCTGGCCGGGCTTGAGGACGTTCTCGATGCGCTGGTCGGCACCCTCCTCGAGGTCGAGCTCGTCGTAGAGGACCTCACCGGCGTACAGGACCCCGTTGCGACCCTTCCCGATGTCGAGGAAGGCAGCCTCCATGCCGGGCAGCACGTTCTGCACGCGCGCCATGTAGATGTTGCCGACGAACGTGACCTCCTTCTTGCGCGTCACGTAGTGCTCGACCACGGTGCGGTCCTCGAGCACGGCGATCTGCGTGCGGTCCTCGCGGTTGGTCACCAGCATCGTGCGCGGCGGCCCCTCGAGGATGGCGCGACGCACCTCCTCCGGGACGCCGCCGACGCGCTGGCCACGACCGCGACCACCGCCTCCGCCACCGCCACCGCTGCGCCCGCGGCCCTTGGCGGCCATGCGGGTACCGCCCTTGGCGATCGCTGCGGCGACGTCCTGATCCGCCTTGGACGCGGGTCCGCCGCCACCGTCACGTTCGCGACCGGAGCGGCTGGGCTGATCCCCGTTGCCCTTGGCCTTGCCGTCGGCCGTCCCGTCCCCGCCGTCGGCGGCGGCGTCCGCAGCCCCACGTCGCCCCTCGACCCGTCGGCCACCCTCGCCGCGCGCCCCGTCACGCTGCCGGTCACGCTGCCGGTCACGCGAGGTGTCGACCTGCTCGTCGTCCGAAGCCCGGTCGGAGCTGGACGCCGCGTCGCTGCCGCCCTCGCTGCGGCCGGCCCCGCCGCCCTTCCCGCGCCCGCGACCGCGGCGACCGCGACGGCGCCGCCGCGTGGTGTCCCCGTCACCGTCGCTGCCGTCACCGCCGGAGCGCGCCTCGCTGCCGTCGTCGCTGCGCGAGTCGGCCTCGCCGACGTCACCGTCGCCGGAGCGCGCCGCTCGCGTCGCGTCGTCGGCCGGTGCGTCGGTCCTCTCGGCACTCGCAGCGCCGTCAGCGCCATCAGCGCGGGCACCCTGGCCACGACGGCCGCGTCCACCGCGCCTGCGCGTACGCGAGCGGCCACCACCGTCGCCGGTGGTGCCGTCGGGGGCGTCGGCCTCGCGGGGCTCCTCGTTCGGGGTCTGATCGTTGTCGGTGCGGTCGGTCACGGGGGGCTCGTTCGGTTACGCGGCCTCCGCGTCGACGTCGAGAACCAGCGGTGCGACCTCGCCGGACAGGGCCTCTCGGAGGCCGCCGTCGACGGGTTCGCCCTGCGCCACGCGCGTGGTGAGCGCGGGCGGGGCCACGTCCGGATCGCGGTCGGGCCCGGACACGACATCGGTCGCGAGCGCCGTCTGCAGGTCGGTGGGTCGCACGGTGGGGCCGTCGTTGCGGAGCACCGCTCGGAGGACGGTGCGCGCGCCACGGGGGTCGTGGCGCGTGCCCACGGCGAGCGTCAGCAGGGCCGGGCGCACGTCGACGATCCGATCACCGTTGGGACGGCGTCGGATCACCTCGGCGTGCTCGGCAGCGAGCAGCTGACGGCCGCGGGTCGAGAGCAGGGCGGTCAACTCGTCGGCATCGACGGGTGGCCACTCGAGCTCCCAGAGGGTGGCCCGGAGCATGCGCGCGAGCTTCGGCGCGCCGTCGGGCACCTCCACGTAGGTCGTGATGTCCATGCCCTCGGGGAGGGCAGCGGACAGCGCCGCGAGGTCCCGGTCCGGGACGATCGGCGCGGCGAAGGTCAGCTCGGCGTACTCGCCGGTGGAGGAGACCCCCACCGGCAACGCGTCCGGGAACGAGACCTTCGCGTGCGGGCTGAAGCCCTCCGAGTAGGCGATGGGCAGGTCGGCGCGGCGCAGGGCCCGTTCCCAGACCGAGGACAGGTCGCGCGCCGACACGAAGCGGACGCGACCCTCCTTGGTCCAGCGGATCCGGTAGCGCTGCAACCGATCCTCCTCGTCGTCTCTCGTGGTCTGGTGGTCGTGCGGGGGGGAACGTGGATCTGGCGGGACCGCCGAGGTCGGGGGGTCAGCCGCCGACGTAGCGTTCGGCGACGGTCGGCAGCTGGTCGGAGCCGCCCAGACCGCTGGGTACCACGGGGAGGGTCTTCCGCCCAGCACCCATGTTGTACGAGCCGCCCTCGTAGCCGGTGTCGTGCTCCAGCGACAGGCCCGGGCAGACCCCGCAGTCGTAGCACGGCGTCCACCGGCAGTCCTCGAGGGCCGTGTCGGACGTGGCGTCCTGCCAGTCCTTCCAGAGCCAGTCCTTGTCGAGCCCCGAGTCGAGGTGGTCCCAGGGCAGCGCCTCGTTCTGGTCGCGCTCGCGGGCGATGTACCAGTGGAGGTCGACGCCGGTCTCCTCGAGGGCCTGCATCCAGGTCGACAGCGTGTCGATCTCGTGCCAGCCGTCGAACTTCGCACCGAGGCGCCACGCACGCTCGACCGCGGCGGCCACCCGGCGGTCACCGCGGGCGAGCAGCCCCTCGATGACCCCCTCCTCGGGATCGTTGGTCCGCAGCTTCAGTCCGCTCACCTTGCTGATGGCCTGACGGATCAGGGCGAGCTTGCGACGGATCTCCTCGCCGGTGTCCTGCGGCGCCCACTGGAACGGCGTGTGGGGCTTGGGGACGAACCCCCCGACCGAGATCGTGACCTTGTTGGCGCGGCCGTGCTTGCGCGCGACCTCCCACACCTTGATGCCGAGCTCGGCGATGGCGAGGACGTCCTCGTCGGTCTCGGTGGGCAGGCCCACCATGAAGTAGAGCTTGCAGTGGCGCCAGCCCTGCGAGAACGCGATCTCGGCCGTCCGGAGCATGTCCTCCTCGGACACCATCTTGTTGATGACGGCGCGCATGCGCTCGCTGCCGGCCTCGGGGGCGAACGTGAGGCCCGACCGGCGACCGTTCCTGGCCAGCTCGTTGGACAGGGTGACGTTGAAGGCGTCCACGCGGGTCGAGGGCAGCGACAGCGAGGTCGTGGTGCCCTCGTACTCGTCGGCCAGGTCGCGAGCGATGGCCCCGATGCCGGAGTGGTCGGCGCTGGACAGGCTGAGAAGGCCCACCTCCTCGAAACCGGTGTCCTTCACCCCTTCGGTGACCATCTTCTGCACGGTCTCGGGCAGGCGTTCGCGGACCGGGCGGGTGATCATGCCGGCCTGGCAGAACCGGCACCCGCGGGTGCAGCCGCGGAAGATCTCGACGCTGAAGCGCTCGTGGACGGTCTCGGTCAGCGGCACGATCTGCTTGACCGGGTACTGCCACTGTTCGAGGTCCTGCACGGTGCGCTTCGGGACCAACGCGGGCACGCCGGGTTCGACCGGGACGGTGCGCAGCAGGCGGCCGTCACCGGAGTACCGCGCCTCGTAGAACGCCGGGACGTAGACGCCCTCGACGCCGGCGAGGCGCCGGAGCAGCTGGTGGCGGTCGTCCGCGGCAGCGGTCCCGGCGGCGACGTCACGCTTCCAGGCGCGCAGGACCGCGTCGATCTCGAGGGTGACCTCCTCGCCGTCACCGGCCACCACCGCGTCGACGAACGGGGCGAGCGGTTCGGGGTTGAACGCGGCGTGTCCGCCGACCAGGACGATGGGGTCCTCGGTGGAGCGGTCGGCGCTGCGGATCGGCACCTGACCGAGATCGAGCAGGTTGAGCAGGTTGGTGTGCCCGAGCTCGTGGGGCAGCGACACGGCGAACACGTCGAAGGCCCACAGGGGCCGGTGGTGCTCGAGCGAGAAGGTCGGGATGTCGCGCTCGCGCATCCGCTCCTCGAGGTCGATCCACGGGGCGTAGGCGCGCTCGGCCATGGCCGTGGGCCGGCCGTTGAGGACCTCGTAGAGGATCTGGATGCCCTGGTTGGGCTGGCCGACCTCGTAGGTGTCGGGGTAGCACAGCAGCCAGCGGGTCTCGGCGGCGGTCCAGTCCGTGCGGACCTGGTTGTGCTCGACGCCGACGTACTGGGCGGGCTTGCTGACGTCGGGCAGGAGCGGCTCGAGGGCGTCCCAGACCGTGCCCGGGACCGTCGCGGCGGCACCGGGCCGGCGGAACGCGGCCCGCTGACCGCGCGGCGGGGTCGGCGGGGCGGCGATGGTCGGCGCGGTGCCGAGCACGGCGAAGCTCCTCGAAGCGTGGGGCGGGTCGCGGCGGGCGACCACGGGACGTGAGCGGCGCGGGTCCCGCGCTGGCGCACGGCGGCGCGACGCTCTGCCACGGAGGGTAGCGCGACGCTCGCGCCGGGTGTCCGCCGCGACGCGACCGTCAGCCGTACCTCACGCGCCGGAGGGCCGTGCCGGCACCGCGCAGCGCCAGGCCGAGCAGTATCGCGGGTGCGCCACCGCCGGTCCGCGGCAGGTTCGGTGTGTCGGGCGATCCGCCGGGGGACGCGGGCGTTCCTGGCGCGTCGACCGGGACGGGATCCGGACCGGGGCCGTCACCACCGGGGCCGTCACCACCGGGCCCCTGTCCACCGGGCCCCTCACCGCCAGGCCCCTCACCGCCGGGGCCGTCACCACCGGGTCCCTCGCCACCGGGTCCCTCGCGGTCTGGCTCCTGGGCGGTGCGAAGTCACCGAGCACGTCGATCGATGCCACCCGGAGGTCGACCCCGGTGGTGCGCAGCCCCGCGAGTCCGTCGCCGAGCGGCAGCCCGTCCACGGGGGCAAGTAGCGTGGCGAGGTCGTCACCGATGGCGGCCGCGGTCACCTGGTCCCCGCCGACCGCGAGCCCACCGAACCCACCGAGCCCGCCGAGGCCGTCGAGGCCGTCGAGGCCGTCGAGGCCGTCGAGGCCGTCGACGATGTCCGTGACCTCGTCGAGCAGGTCGCCGAGCTGTCCGGTGAGCAGGTCCAGGACCCCCTGCAGGCCGACCGACCCGACCTGAGCCCGGAGTGCCGAGATGCCGGCCGCGGCCGAGCTGACGCCGGCTTCCGGGTCGCTGGTGGTGTCGGTGGTGACGTGCAGGCCGCCGACCTCCACCAGGATGGGCAGGTCTCGCCGAACAGGGCGTCGAACTCGAGCAGGCCCACCAACGACCCGCCCGGATCGTCGAGCAGATCGAGGCTGCGGAGGAGGTCGAGCGCGTCCTCGGCATCGGCGACCTCGTCCTCGAGCGCGGTCACGGCGTCGGACAGGCCGGCTACGAGCGCCTCGGCGGCGGCGAGGTCGGCGACCTCCAGGAGGGCGAGCAGGTCCGCGAGCGCGTCCTGCACCTCGCCGTCGCGCGCGACGATGGCCTCGAGCTCCTCGACGAAGCCTCGACCTCGGCGACCGCGTCGGTCAGGTCGGTGGGCAGGGTGATCGGCAGCTGGTCGAGCAGGTCGAGGAGCGTGCCGAGCGGCAACTCGTCGAGCAGGCCGGTCGGCAGCAGGTCGCCGATGGCGAGGCCCAACCCGGCGATACTCACCTCGGTCAGCCCGGCGACGCGGTCCTCGGTGACCTGGCTGGACACGCCCCCGTCACCGAGCTCGACGGCGAGACCGACCAGCGGGCCGAGGTCGAGGCCGCCGGTCAGGGCCGAGACGCGTGCGGCGGCGGACCGGTCGTCCAGCCCGGCAGCGCCAGCGTGTGGTCCCCGGACGACGGATCGCTACTGGAATCGGCCGTCCAGGCGCTGACGGACGCATCCCCGGCGCGCAGCCCCTCGAACAGCAGGCTGGCCGCGCTGGTGCCCACGGTGGTGGCCTGGGCGGTGAGGGTGCCGAGCGCTGCGTCGAGGTCGCCGACGAGCGGCACGTCGGTCAGGCCGAGCGACAGCAGCTCCAGGCTGGTGGTCACCGACCCGTCGCCCTCGCGGGGCGCCGAGGTGGCGCCGGTGAGGCCGAGGATCAGGACCCCGACCACGAAGACTGCCGCTACCCGCCGGATACGTGTCACGTTCGACCCCCGCTCGCGCTCCCCGTGCCGTCGCGACCGAGCCCTGGTCACGACGCACCGTGCGCTTCCCACCACGCACGGTGAGCGGAAGGGAAGGGAGGCCGGCGGCCGTCCAGCCCGTCGGCGGGAGGTCACCTTGGGAGTCATCCGAAGGGGCGAGCCCGGCGCTACAGAAGCTGCGCCAGCGTCACGGCCAGTCCGCCGATGCCGAAGGTCGCGGCCGCGGTGGCGACGATGATCGCGCGGGTCTGGCCGGACACCGCCGCAACCAGCTCGCCGCGGAAGGCAGCGAGCAGCTCGTGACGCACCCCGTCGAACCGGTCGTCCAGCCGCTGCTCGAGCTGGTCGAACCGCCCGTCGACCTGGTCGAACCGCCCGTCGACCTGCGCGAACCGCCCGTCGACCTGGTCGAACCGTCCGTCGACCTCCGTCCGGAACACGTCGATCTCCGAGCGCAGGACCAGCAGGTCGGTCCGGGTCGCCAGCTCGTCGCGATCCGGAGGCAGCAGCTCGAACATCGTGTCGGCACCTTCCGTGCCGAGCGTCTCGGCCAACCGCGCGTAGAGCCCGCTGCGGCGACGCTCGTCCACGGCCATGGTTCCACCCACCCGTCGGTCCGGCAAGGCCTCCGGGCGAGGGTAGGTCACCGTCAGCCCGCGGCCGGTCCGCCCGCTGCCGGGCCTGTGGACAGCCCGTGACGGTCGAGGGTGGCACGCACCGCGGCGACGCACGCATCGAGGTCCTGCTGCGAGGTGTCCAGACGCAGCTCGGGCACGTCGGGCGCCTCGTAGGGGGCACTCACCCCCGAGAACTCGGGGACCTCGCCGGCTCGCGCCCTGGCGTACAGCCCCTTGACGTCGCGGGCCTCGCAGATCTCGATGGGGGTGTCGACGAAGACCTCGACGAACCCGCCGTCCGGGTGCAGGTCGCGGACCTGCTGGCGGTCGGTGCGGTAGGGCGAGATGAACGCGGTCAGCACCACGAGGCCGGCATCGTGCATCAGGCGGCACACCTCGCCGATGCGGCGGATGTTCTCGGTCCGGTCCGCGGGCGAGAACCCGAGGTCGCGGTTCAGCCCGAAGCGGACGTTGTCGCCGTCGAGGACGTAGGCGGCGATCCCGTCGGCGATCAGGGCCCGCTCGACCGCGAAGGCGAGGGTCGACTTGCCGGAGCCGGACAGGCCGGTGAACCAGACGGTCGCCGGCCCGTGCCCGAGGACGCGCCGACGGTCGGCGGCCGTGACGTGCCCCTCGGCCCGCACGATGTTCCGGGAGCGGGGTTCGGCCGCGGGAGTGGCATCGTCGGCGGCCATCACCGGTCCCCGAAGAAGCCGCGCTCGACGAGCACCTCGATGACCGCGTCGACGCAGGCCTCGACCGACAACTGCGAGGTGTCGAGGCGCAGATCGGGGTCGGTCGGGACCTCGTACGGCGAGGTCGCACCGGGGACGTGGACGTCCTCGCCACGGTCGGCCGCGGCGTACAGCCCCTCGGGGTCGCGGGCGCGGCGGACCTCCTCCGGCGCGTCGAGGGCGACCACGATGAACCGTTCGGGGCCGACGAGGTCACGGGCGCGCTGGCGGACCTCCTCCTCGGGCGACTGGACGGCCACGAGGGTGATCAGGCCCTGCCGGCCGGCGATGACGGCGATCTCGGCGGCGCGGCGCAGGTTCTCGGACCGGTCGGCGTTGGTGAACCCGAGGTCGCGTGACAGGCCGAGGCGCAGGTTCTCGCCGTCGAGGCGCAGGAGCGTCCGGCCGCGGTCGAACAGGCGTCGCTCGACCGCCGCGGCCAGGGTCGTCTTGCCCGACCCCGTGGTCCCGGTGAACAGCACCGTGCAGGGCCGCTGGCCGAGACGGGCGGCCCGTTCGGCGGAGGTGATCTCCGAGCGGTGGTGGGTGAGCCCGGCGGGTGCCTCGGCGTCCCAGGTGCTGGTCGGACCGTGCAGCATCCCGGCGGCGACGGTGGCGTTGGTCAGCCGGTCGACGAGGATGAACGACCCGGTGGTGGGCTGGTCGCCGTAGGGGTCGAAGACCAGCTCGCGGTCGACGGTCAGCCCGCACCGTGCGATGTCGTTGAGGTCGAGGTGGTCGGCGTCGACGTGGTCGAGCGTGGCGATGTCGACGCGGTGGTCGATGCTGCGCAGCGACGCGTTCGACCGGCCGGTGGCGGTCTGCAGCAGGTAGCTGGCGCCCGGCCGGGCCGGCTGGTCGGTCATCCAGACCACCGTGGCGTCGACGTCGTGGGCGCGCAGCGGCTCGTCGCCCGGGCTGACCAGCAGGTCCCCGCGCGAGACGTCGATCTCGTCGGTCAACGTGACGGTGATCGCGTCGCCGGGTCCGGCCGCCTCGAGGTCGCCGTCGAAGGTGACGATGCGGGCCACGGTGGAGCCAACGCCGGAGGGCACGGCCACCACGGGGTCACCGGGCCGCAGGGTCCCGGAGGCGAGCGTGCCGGCGAAGCCGCGGAAGTCGAGGTCGGGGCGGACCACCAGCTGGACGGGGAAGCGCAGGTGGTCGAGGTCGACGTCGCGACGCACGTCGACGGTCTCGAGGTGCTCCATCAGCGGCGGCCCCTCGAACCAGGGCATCTCGGTCGCGCGGTCGACCACGTTGGCGCCGGTCAGCGCCGAAAGCGGCAGCACGTACGGGTCGGCGAGGTCGAGCCCCTCGGCCAGCTGCGCGTACTCGGCGGCGATCTGGTCGAACCGCTCCTTCGACCAGTCGACCAGGTCCATCTTGTTGACCGCGACGACCACGTGACGGATGCCGAGCAGGCTGGCGATCGAGCTGTGCCGGCGGGTCTGCTCGAGGACGCCGTGGCGTGCGTCGACCAGGATGATGGCCAGCTGCGCGGTCGACGCGCCGGTGACCATGTTCCGCGTGTACTGCACGTGCCCCGGGGTGTCGGCGATGATGAACTTGCGACGGGCGGTGGAGAAGTAGCGGTAGGCCACGTCGATGGTGATGCCCTGCTCGCGTTCGGCCTTCAGCCCGTCCATCAGCAGGGCGAGGTCGATCTGGTCGCCGGTGGTGCCGGAGGTCACCGAGTCGGACTCGAGTGCGGCGAGGTGGTCGGCGTAGATCATGTTGCTGTCGTGCAGCAGCCGGCCGATCAGGGTCGACTTGCCGTCGTCGACGCTGCCGCAGGTCAGGAGGCGCAGGAGGTCCTTCTGCTCGTGCTCGGCGAGGTAGGCCTCGATGTCGGTGGCGATCAGGTCGCTCTGGTGGGTCATCGGTGGCTCTCCCGGCGGGCCGCGACCCGCGTCGTCGTCGGCGCCATCAGAAGTACCCCTCGCGCTTCTTCTCCTCCATGGAGCCGGACTGGTCGTAGTCGATGACCCGGCCCTCGCGTTCGGAGCGGGTGGCCAGCAGCATCTCCTGGATGATGTCGGGCAGGGTCGTGGCGCGGGACTCGACGGCACCCGACAGCGGGTAGCAGCCGAGGGTGCGGAACCGGACCCAACGTTCGACGGGCTCCTCCCCCGGCTCGAACCGGAACCGGTCGTCGTCGACCATGATGGTCACCCCGTCACGCTGCACGGTGGGCCGCGGGGCGGAGTAGTACAGCGGCACGATCGGGATGTCCTCGAGCCAGATGTACTGCCAGATGTCGAGTTCGGTCCAGTTCGACAGCGGGAACACGCGGATCGACTCACCGGCGTTGACGCGGCCGTTGTAGAGCTGCCACAGCTCGGGGCGCTGGTTCTTGGGGTCCCAGCGGTGGTGCTTGTCGCGGAAGGAGAACACCCGTTCCTTGGCGCGGGACTTCTCCTCGTCACGCCGGGCACCACCGAAGGCCGCGTCGTAGCGGCCGGCGGTCAGCGCCTGCTTGAGCGCCTGGGTCTTCATCAGGTCGGTGTAGTTCTGCGACCCGTGGTCGAACGGGTTGATGCCCTGGGCCCGGGCTTCCTCGTTGGTGTGCACCCGCAGGTCGAGGTCGAGCTCACGCGCGGTCCGGTCGCGGAACTCGATCATCTCGCGGAACTTCCACGTGGTGTCGATGTGCAGCAGCGGGAAGGGCAGCGTGCCGGGGAAGAACGCCTTCCTCGCCAGGTGGAGCATCACCGACGAGTCCTTGCCGATCGAGTACATCATCACGGGTCGTTCGCACTGGGCGACGACCTCACGCAGGATGTGGATCGACTCGGCCTCGAGCTGGCGGAGGTGGGTACGCGTCTGCTCAGGCGCGAGGGAGCTCATCGAGGATCCAGGGCGACGGCGGGCTGGGGATGAGCAGCCTACGGAGCGCAGGGGGTGGGGCTTCCCATCGGCGCAGGGGGAACGTGGCAACGCCCCGAGCGGCGCCGGCCAGCCACCGGCCCTCAGATGGCGACGGCCCCGATGGCGATCCCGGCGGTGGTCAACAGCGCCCCGACGAAGGCGAGAACCAGCAACTTGGTCTGGGCGTCGACCCGCTCGCGCACGAAGGCCTCCAGCCGGGCGTCCTGCACGGCGAAGCGCAGGTCGAGCGTCTCACGCAGGTGGGCGAACTCGGCGCGGATCTCGCTGCGCAGACCACCGACGTCGCTCCTCAGCTCAGCCACGTCGGTCTTGAGCACCGCCACGTCGGCCTTGAGCACCGCCACGTCGCCCTTCACCGGGTCGAGGTCGTCCTTGCCGACGAGCTCGGACCACGGGCGCGGTGGCAGGTTCTCCATCAGCGTCGCCGCCTGTTCGGGCCTGCCCCTCCTCCGCGACGGTCAGGGCGCGGGGCCGCCCGGGTCGGTGCGCGGCGGGCGTCCCGGGTGTGGACGACGGGTCGGCCGTCGATCCAGGTGACCTGCCAGCCGTGGCGGTCGAGCATGAGGTGGTGGTAGGTGCACCCGGGAGCGGCGGCGTCGATGTCGAGCTGGCCATCGAGCCGGTACGGCACGTCGAGGTGCATCGTCTGGCACCAGGCCGCGGGCACGGTGCAGCCGTCCCCGGCGCAGGTCCGGTCACGGATCTGGAGCGCCTTCCACAGCCCGGCGGGCACGGTGCGGACCCCGACGCCGGCCCGGGTGGGTGCGCCGGCGGGGTCGAGCAGCACGCGGGACACCGACGCGTCGCTCAGCAGCCGGCGGGCCTCGGGCCAGGGCAGCGGGCCGGTCCAGGCCGCCTCGCACACCCCGCGGCCGGTCGCGCTCCGGTCGGCCACGGTGGGTTCGTCCACCGTGATCAGCACGTGGGGACGGACGCCTCGGTTCGAGGGGACTTTCCCGGCGTCCAGGGCGACCCGGCAGATCTCGACCAGCGCGTCCGCGGTGGCCTGCGCGGCGGTGCGCCGTCGCCCGGGCGGATCGGGTCGTCGGAAGGCGGGGAGCGTGGTGTGCACCAGCTCGCCGCCCAGCCCTGCCAGCTGCCCGGACACCAGCGTCATCCCGTCCGGGGTCTCGGTCACTGCCAGCCGGCGGCGAGCGTTGCGCCGGTCCTGGGCCGTCTGCGCCGCGTCGGTGTCTGCCTGCGCGAGCAGCCGGCGACAGGTCCTGCCGAACCGGCGCGCATCCTGGGTCCCGGCCGCCTCCAGCAGGGTGGCTTCGGCCTCGGCACGGGCATCGCCTTCGAGCGAGCGCAGGGTGTCAGCCAGGACCCGGGCGTGATCGGCCGGGAGCTGTCCGTCGGCCATCGCCGTAGCCGCCGCGGGTAACGCCTCCAGCCGCCGACCAGTCTCGCCCGCCTGCTTGACCTGCGAGGGCGTCAGCCGCAGCTCGCCGCCGTCCGGTCGCGCACCCGCCGCAGCGCCTGCTGTTCGCGGCCCGGCCCCGCTGCCTTCAGCGCGCGGGTCTCCAGGGTCGCCTGCATCCGCGACCGCAGGGCCACCAACCGGTCGACCGCCCGCTGCGTGCGATCCAGTGCGTCCCGCACCTCATCGTCGGTCAACGGGTCGAGGTCGACACCCACGACCGCATCCACGGCCGCGAGGAGCGTGTCCCCGACGTCGGTCACCTGGGTCCGGTACGCCGGAGGACGTTCGCGCGCGACGCTCAGGTGCCTCGCACCTGTGAACCCCCGTGCCACGACCACCAGCAGCTCCCCCGACGACGACAACGGTCGATGAACGACGACCGGATGAACCGAACGCCTGGAACCTACGGCCGGGGTGGGACACCGGCCAGGACGACCTCGGCGTAGCCGTGGACGACGGGACGCGCCCTTCGACCAGCTCTCCCGTACCGCACAGCCCACTGCCTCAGCCCCACACCAGCGGGACGACGACCAGGCAGGTGGCCAGCGTCAGCGCTGCCAGGGGCAGTCCGAGCCGCCAGAAGTCCCCGAACCGGTAGCCACCGAGGCCGTAGACCATGGTGTTGGTCTGGTAGCCGATGGGGGTCAGGAACGACGAGGAGGCGGCGACGGCGACCGCGACCGCGAACCCGGTGGTCTCATAGCCGACGCGCTCGGCGACGTCGATGGCGATCGGCACCATCAGCGCGGCTGCGGCGACGTTGGTGATCAGCTCGGTGAGCAGCATCGTGCCGAGCACCACGGCAGCGATCGCCACCAGCGGGCTGCGGCCGACGGCGATCTGCCCGATGAGGCTGGCAGCGGCCGCAGCCAGACCGGAGGCCTGCATCCCGGCACCGAGGCCGATGGCTGCCGCCACGATCAGCAGCACGTCGCGGTCGAGGGCATCGAGGGCCCGGCGGAAGGCGATGGCGCGGGTGGCGACGAGGACGCTGCAGGCGAGCAGGATCGACGTGAGGATCGGCAGGAGCCCGGTGGCGGCCAGCGTCACCATGCCGGCCAGGGTGCCGAGGGTCGTCCACCGGTGCCGGCTACCCGCGGGGGTTGTGGCACGCCCGTCGAGGAACGGGGCGACGATGGAGAAGTCCGGCCGGTCCTGCCAGCGTTCGGGGAAGCCGTTGTCGGCGTAGACCAGCAGGGCGTCACCGCCGTGCAGGTCAACGGTGCCGAGCTTCTGTTGGACCCGTGTGCCCGCACGGTGGATGGCGACCACCGCGCCGCCGTACCGGCCGCGGAACGAGGAGGACTTGAGGGTCGCGCCGACGAGGGGCGAGTTCGACGCGACGACGCACTCGACCAGCTGGTGACCATCGCCGTCGAGCATCTCGGTCTGGGGTTGTTCGGCTTCGACCAGGCCGGGGTGGGCGAGCAGCTCGCTGATGTGGCCGACCTGGCCGACGAAGACGAGCTCGTCGCCGGCGGTGAGGCGTTCGTTCGGCGACACCGTCGGCAGCGGGTGGCCGGCGCGGACGATGCTCGCCAGGTAGGTGGTGGGCAGCTCGCGGAGGCCGGCCTCGGCGACGGTGCGGCCGGCGACGGGCCCTGCCTCGGTGACGGCCAGACGGACGGTGTAGTCGCGTTCGTGGCCGACGAGCTGCTCGTGCGGGCTGCGCCGGTCGGGCAGCAGCTTCGGGGCGAGCAGGACGATCAGCAGCCCGCCGATGACGGCGATGGGCAGTCCGGCAGCGGTGATGGTGAAGAAGGTGAACGCCGGCTGCCCGGCGTCGAGCATCAGCCCCGAGACCACGAGGGTGGGGCTGGTCCCGATGGTGGTCAGCAGGCCACCGAGGATGGCGGCGAACGACAGCGGGATGAGCAGGTGGGTCGCGGCGACCCCGCGACGTTCGGCCCAGGTCCGCACGATCGGTCCGGTGGCGGCGACCAGCGGGGTGTTGTTGACCACCCCGGAGAGGCCGAGCACGGGGCCGACGAGGCGTGCGACCGCTCCTCGCGAACCGCTGGTGCCGTCGCCGAGGAGGCGGTCGACGACCCGGTCGAGCCCCGCGTGGTCGCGGACGGCACGGGCGACGACGTACAGGCCGGCGATACTGATCGTGGCGGGGTTCGACAGGCCGGCGAAGGCCTGTTCGGCCGGGAGGATGCCCGCGAGGACGAACAGGACCACGCCGCCGATCAGGATCGGTGCCGGGGACGCGACCTCGCGGATGAGCGCCACGAGCAGCCCGGCGAGGATCGCGATCGCGATCAGGGCGTTCGGGTCCACGGTCCAGGGTCCTCGGGTCGCGAGGACGGGACCGTAAGGCTCGCATCCCGCCCGCAGCCGATCCGGCCAGGGGGAACGGGAGGAAGCCGGTCAGCGGCGGCGGACGTCGTCCCGGTCAGCGGCGGCGGACATCCTCGCCGCCCACACGGCGCTGGAGGCCGCTGAGGGCCGGGCCCGCCGGGCCGCCGTCCGCGGTCGCGGCCTCGGGCTCGGCGAGGCGTGCGTCGATCTGCGCGGCCGTCTCCGGACGTCCGAGGAGGAAGCCCTGGACCAGGGGGCAGCGCATGTCCGTGGCGATGCGGAGCTGCTCGTCGTTCTCGATCCCTTCGGCGACGGCCGTGACGCCGAGCTCGCCGCACAGCAGGACGATCCCGTGGACGAGGGTCCGTGCGCGCTGGCTGTGCTCCATCTCGCGGACGAAGCTGCGGTCGATCTTGAGCAGGTCGGCCGGGAAGCGGTGCACGTAGGCCAGCGACGAGTACCCGGTGCCGAAATCGTCGATCGCGACGCGGACGCCGAGCTGGCGGAGCAGGCTGAGGCGGGCGGCCGATCCCTCGATGTCGTGGGCGAGCGCACCCTCGGTCACCTCGAGGCAGAGCTTGTGCGGATCGAGGCCGGTCTCCTCGACGACGCCCCGGACCCGGATCACCAGGTCCTCGGCGGCGAGCTCCTGGCTGGACAGGTTGACCGACACCACCGGCGCGCGGGTGCCGCGCTCGCGGGCTTCACGCTGCCACCGGGCGCCCTGTTCGCAGGCGGTCCGCAGGACGAGGTCACCGACCTCGTGGATCCGGCCGCTGCGTTCCGCGGTGGGCAGGAACGCGAAGGGGCCGCGTTCACCGTCGGGGTGGTCCCACCGGACGAGGGCTTCCACGCCGACCATGCGCCAGCTGGCCACGTCGTGGACGGGCTGGTAGCGCAGCGACAGCTGGCCGGCGTCGATCGCGTCGGCGAGCTCGCGGTCGGCCCTGGCCAGGCACGCGTCCTCGCGCACGGACGCCAGCGCGTGGGTGAACAGCCACGCGACGAGTTGCCCGACGAGGACGAACGCGACCGTGCGGGTGACCCACTCCGAGGGTGTCTGCGCGAGGCCCGTGGCGACCTGCTGGTAGGTGAGGGGTCCGGCGAGCACCCCCGCCACCAGTGCGGTCACCAGCGCGCCCGACCGACCGAACCGGACGGCGGCGAACAGGACCGGGACGTAGTAGCCGTGTGGGACGGCGATGCCCGCCCCGCCGACGAGGTGGATGAACAGCCAGGAGGCGCCGAGCATGGCGGCGAGACCGGTCGAGGCCACCGACGCCGGTGAGCTGACGATGGCCATCAGCGCCCGCGCCGGGAACGCCGCCGGCAGGACCCCATCCTGGCGGCGCAGGCGGGTCCAGTGGTGGCGATCGCTCGGGTCGTGCTCCTGCACAGTGGGCTCCATGGACCGACGCACGCCGGTACCCGTCCCCATCGGCCGTACCCGCGACACCTTGAACGGTACGTCACCAACCGACTACGCGCCGTGACCCACCTATCAGTTATCCCCAGCCCAGCGGGGCCCCGGCCGCGAGGGCCGGGGCTCCGCGCTCAGCGGACCCTGGTCGAGGGCCGCGCGAGCGTCACTCGGAACCGTTGACGGCGATGCCGTTAGTCGACTCCACGTGCCCGCCTCGCCGTACAGGACCTCGATCGTCTGCCAGTCGTCCTCACCGAGCCGGTAGTAGATGGTGATCTCGGTGCTCGGGCCGCTGGTTCTTGGGGTCCCAGCGGTGGTGCCGGTCACGGAACGAGAACACGCGCTCCTTGGCGCGCGACTTCTCCTCGTCGCGGCGGGCACCACCGAACGCGGCGTCGTACCGGCCGGCCGACAGCGCCTGCTTGAGCGCCTGGGTCTTCATCAGGTCGGTGTAGTTCTGCGACCCGTGATCGAACGGGTTGATGCCCTGAGCCCTGGCTTCCTCGTTGGTGCGCACCCGCAGGTCGAGGTCGAGCTCACGTGCCGTCCGGTCGCGGAACTCGATCATCTCCCGGAACTTCCACGTCGTGTCGATGTGGAGCAGCGGGAACGGCAACGTGCCGGGGAAGAACGCCTTCCTCGCCAGGTGCAGCATCACCGACGAGTCCTTGCCGATCGAGTACATCATCACGGGTCGTTCGCACTGGGCGACGACCTCACGCAGGATGTGGATCGACTCGGCCTCCAGCTGGCGGAGGTGGGTACGCGTCTCGGCGGGCGCGAGCGAGGTCATCGAGGATCCCGGGCGAGGTCGGACGCAGCGGGACCCGGCGCGCCGTACGGAGCCCGCCCGCGCCGCTCCCACGGGAACAGGGGGAACGTGGCGACGCGCGTGCCAGCGTCGGCGAGGGCACCCCTTGACGCCGCGCCGACGCAGCGGGACCCCGGCCACGTGGCCGGGGTCCCGCCGAGCCAGCATCTCGCTGACCTGGTGCTCGTCGGTGCGGTTCAGGCGTCGACGATGCAGTTGCCATCGACAACGACATCATCCGCGAACTCGTTCGCCGCGATGAGCGTCGCCAGCACGTACGTCCCCGTGTAGTCGCACACGTGGTCGTCGTTGCCGTCGAACATGTTGCCTGTGACGGTCGAACCCGCAGCACCGAGGCCGATGCCCTCCCCGTTGTCGAGGAAGGTGTTCCCGGTGATGACCGAGGCCGCATCGTTCGCGGAACCCACGACGTTGCCGTCGAAGGTGTTGCCCGTGATGGTGAAGTCCGCGGTCGGGTTCGCGAAGGCGCCACGGAGCAGGCCCGTGAACGAGTTGTCCGCGATCGTCGCCTCCTCGTCACCGCCGCCGCTGGCGTTCAGGACACCGGTCCCGGTCCCCGTACCGACGACGACGTTGTCGCGGATCTCCACCTCGGAGACGTTCGTGAGGTAGAAGGCCGCGTCCTCACCGGCACCCGGGATGCTGCCCGGGGTGACGGTGAAGCCCGTGATGGTGACGCCATCGGTGTTGCTGATGCCGAAACCACCGTCCAGCGTGGCGTCGTGCCCCTCGACGGTGACTGGCGCTGAGATGGCGATCGGGCCGTCGAACGAACCGTAGGCGTGGATCGTGTCACCGTCCGCGGCCTCGTCGATGGCCTCCTGTAGGCCGGCGAAGCTCTCGCCCGAATCGTCGTTGAGCGCACCCTCGATCGTCAGCGTGACGGTGTGCTCCTGCTCGGTGTCATCGTCGAAGGTGACCGTGAAGGTCACCTCGCAGGGACCGGCATCCGACTCATCCTCCGTGGCGACCGTCGCGACGCCATCGTCCAGGTTGACGTCGCCGTCGACGACGCAGTCTCCAGCGACGGTCACGCCCTGGATGTCGTCGACATCACCGGTGAACGTGGCCGTGAAGCTGTCACCGGCAGCGAGCGAGTCAGCGTCGGTGGTCACCTCGACCGAAGGCTCCTCGCCTGGCGGCGGGTCCTCGTCGCCGAGGCCTTCGGCGTCTGCCCATGCGTAGGCGCGCATCACGAAGGATGCCATCTGGTCACGCTTGACGAGTGCCAGCGGACGGTAGTCACCGTCCTCGAAGCCCTCGACGATGCGCACGCCAGCCAGCGCGTTGATGTTCGGCTCGTGGACCGAACCGTCATCGTCCGGGAACGCGTCCGGACCAGCCGGCGGCTCCGACAGCGGGTTCACATCGCCGTTGTCGAGGTACGACAACGCACGACGGATGAACGACGCCATCTGCCCACGGGTCACGTTCGCGTTCGGCGCGTACGACTGACCGTCGGAGGCGTTGGTGCCCTCGACGACCTCGATGGCAGCGAGCTTGTGGATGTTGGACGCGTGCACGTACTGGGCATCGGTCGGCGGCACGTCATCGAAGCGAGCCGGGTTGCCCGGGGGCAGCGCCTGCTCGTTGTAGTCCTCGATGAACCGCGCGATGAACGACGCCATCTGGCCACGGGTCACGTCCAGACGGGGGCCGTAGCTGGTCCCGTCCGGTGCCAGACCCTCGGTCAGACCGAAGTCCGCCATGCAACGCACGTTGTACTCGTGCGCCGATCCGGCGATGTCGTCGAAGTTCGACTGCACATCACCACAGATGACGCTGGTGTCGATGGCCTCGGGCTGCGTCTGTGCCGAAGCTACGCCGGGGGCCATCGCCATGATCATGGCGCTCCCCAGGCTCAGCCCGAGCACGCGACGCAACCCGCGTCTCGTTCGGGTGGATCCGTTCAAAGCACTCTCCTCGGAGCTCGTCCGGCGCAAGGGGCCCCTCGCACCGGTCAGCAGCGTCCTCACCCGCAAGCTGCGGGCGGAGCGACGAAGGAGAAGTCCCCCCGAGAGTCCTACGGACCACGTCGAGTCGCCTCGGCGTGGTTCGCCTCCCGTTAACGGCTCCTCTTCTCCGTCTCGCTACCGGGTTCGCACCCTAGGGACACGTCACCGCGCTCGCAGGCGCAGCACCCCCGCCCGGGCACGGCCGTTCGGTCACTGTGCGGACCCTTCATGCCCCGCACATGAGGCCGACGGGGTCCGCGGAGCGCCCGACGGCGGCCGGGTTCCGCGCGAGCACCGCCGTTCAGCCACCGACCTACCCGCAGTGGACCAGGCGAGGTGCGCTGACCGCTCAGAAGCGCCGCATGTGGACGTTGAGCAGCAGCCCCACGATCGCGAACCACACGATCAGCGACGTGCCCCCGTAGCTGACGAACGGCAGCGGGATGCCGGTCACGGGCATGATGCCCACCGTCATGCCGACGTTGACGAACACCTGCAGAGCCAGCATGGCCACGACCCCCACCGCCAGGAGCGTGCCGAACAGGTCCTTGGCGATGACCGCGATGCGCAACCCCCGCCAGATCAGCACCAGGAACAGGCCCAGCACGATCATGGCACCGAGGAAGCCGAACTCCTCACCGATGACGGTGAAGATGAAGTCGGTGTGGTTCTCGGGCACGTACGACAGGGACGTCTGGGTGCCCTGGAACAGCCCCTTCCCACCGACCTGGCCCGATCCGATGGCGATCACCGACTGGCGGGTCTGGAAGCCCGGCCCCTGGCCGAGGCTCGGGTTGCTGGCGTCGAGGAACGCCGTCAGCCGCTGCACCTGGTAGTCGGCGATCAGGTCCATGCGCAGGACGGCGATCGTGGCGGTGACCGCGGCGATCCCGAGGCCGATCAGGTAGCGGCCCTTGACCCCGCCCACGAGGAACAGGATCGCGCACAGCCAGACGAACACGATCGAGGTGCCGAGGTCGGGCTGCAGGAAGACGAGGCCCATCGGCACCATCGTCAGGGCGAGGCAGACCGCGATGGCGCCGATGCCGGGTTCACCCTTGCGCTCGTGCAGCACCGCGGCGATCGCGATCAGCACCGCGATCTTGGCGAGCTCGGAGGGTTGGAGCTGGAACCCACCGATCAGGATCCAGCGCTGCGCGCCACCGAAGGTGGTCCCGAGCGGGGTGATGACCAGCACCAGGAGCACCAGGGCGACGCCGTAGATGACGGCCGCGTAGGTGCGCAGGTGGCGGTAGTCGATGACGGCCGCCGCGACCATCCCGAGGATGCCGACCACCATCGCCAGCACCTGGCGCGAGATGTAGAGCAGCGGCGACAGGCCCTGGTCGGTCAGCGCCTGCAGCTTGGCCGAGTAGATGGCGACGAGGCCGATGCCCGTGAGCGCCAAGGCGGACAGTACGAGGACCGGATCGAGGTGCTTGATCGGGGCGTACGCCTCCTGCCAACGCGACGCGACGCGCTCGCGCTGCATCCGCTCGGCGCGGTCCTGCCCGTACCCGACCTCCACGATCCACCTCCTCTCGGCCGCTAACCGAGGACCCATCCTCAGTCGAGGATGCGGTCACCTTCGACGAACTCGGCGTCCTCGGCGTCGGTGACACCGAAGTAGTGCTCGAGGATGTTGCGGGCGATCGGCGCTGCGGTCTGCGAGCCGCCACCGCCCTGCTCGACGTTGACGACGACCACGATCTCCGGATCGTCGGCCGGTGCGTAGGCCGCGAACCACGCGAACGGCACCTTCGGCTTGAGCTCGGCCGTGCCGGTCTTGCCCGCCACGGGGATCTCGCTCAGCGGGAACGGGTTGCCACGCGTGAACGC
Source organism: Nitriliruptor alkaliphilus DSM 45188 (assembly GCF_000969705.1). Taxonomy (GTDB): domain Bacteria; phylum Actinomycetota; class Nitriliruptoria; order Nitriliruptorales; family Nitriliruptoraceae; genus Nitriliruptor; species Nitriliruptor alkaliphilus. The sequence continues at coordinate 5,274,596 of NZ_KQ033901.1, read as the reverse complement.
GCCGTGGGCCGTGCCCCGCTCCTCCATCACCACGCGACGCAGACCCTCCTGGATCGCGCGCAGCTCGGCGTCGTCCAGTCCGAGGTCGCCGAGTGACTCGGGTTCGATCTCGCGGATCACCTCGCCGTCGGGGGCGACGATCCGCTGCCCGAGGTGGGGCCGCCACAGCGTCCCACCGTTGGCGATCGCCATGTACGAGGCCGCGATCTGCAGCGGGGTCGTCAGCACGTCGCCCTGCCCGATGGAGCTGTTGATCGCGTCACCGCCGCGCCACGTCCCGCCCGAGACGCACAGGTCGGCGTTGATGTCGCGGCCGAACCCGGGCGGCATCTCCTCGGCGTTGCGGCAGTAGGTCTCGCGGGTGTTGAGCCAGAACTCGCGCCGCCACTCGCGCGAGGGGATCACACCGGCGCGCTCGGACGGCAGGTCGATACCGAGGGTGCGTCCGAACCCGAACCGGCCGGCCACGATCGGCAGGACCTCCTCGACGTCGTCGCCCTGGGACTGCTCGACGCGCCACTGGTCGTAGGCCAGCTCGTAGAAGTAGGTGTCGCACGAGCGCATCAACGCCGTGGAGAGGTTCATCGGCCCCTCGTTGACGCCACGGTTCCAGTTGCGGAACGTGATCCCGCCGAGGTCGTAGGCCGGGGCGCAGTTGATCGTGCCCTGCGGACCGATCCGGCCGGCTGCCATGAACGCAGCACCGGTCACGGTCTTGAACACCGAGCCCGGCGGGTGGGCCGACTGGATCGGCCGGTTCAGCAGCGGGAACTCGTTGTCCTCGCTGGTCACCTCGTCCCAGTAGCGCTGGCTGACACCGCCGACGAACTCGCGCGGATCGAAGGTGGGGAACGAGGCCATCGCCAGGACCGCCCCGTCGGTCGCGTCGAGCACCACGGCCGACCCGGCGGTCGAAGGCAGGTTCCGGCCGGACGCCACGTGGGTGGTGGACCGGCTGCTGACGATCCCCTCGGCCAGGAGCCGTTCGGTGGCCTCCTGCAGGTCGAGGTCGATCGAGGTGACGAGGTCACCGCCCGGCACCGGCTCGCGGTCCTGGAGCACACCGACGACCCGGTTCTGGCGGTTGACCTCGAGGCGGCGGCTGCCCGCCTCACCTCGCAGGTCCGGTTCGTAGGTCTGCTCGAGCCCCCCGCGTCCGATGAACTCCCCCGGCCGGTACTCGCCGGCGTAGGGCTCGGCGGTCAGCTCCTCCTCGGAGATCTCGCCGAGGTAGCCGACCAGGTGCGCTGCCAGCTGCCCCTGCGGGTAGGTGCGGACCGGCAGGGTCTCGGCCACCACACCCGAGAACAGCTCCTGCTGTTCGCGGACCGCGTAGACGATCTCGGGGGCGACGTCGATCGCGATCGGGATCGGGCGGAAGATGCTGTAGCGGCGCGAGACCAGCCGTTCGATGATCTCGTCGCGCTCGAGCCGCAGCAGGGCCGACAACCGGTCGAGGACGCGTTCGGCGTCCTCGTCGAGCGGATCACCGTTGCCGTCGAGCAGCTGCATCCGGTCCGCGGAGATGGTCAGCGCCGGACGGTTGCCGACCAGTTCGGCACCGTTGGCGTCCAGGATCCGGCCCCGCGGCGCCTCGGTGAGCACCGACCGGACGCGGTTCTCCTCGGCGGCCAGCGTGTAGCGGTCACCCGCCAGGATCTGGAGGAACCACAGGCGGGAGAACAACGCGAGGAACAGACCGATGACCAGCACGGTGACGAAGGTCAGTCGGAGCGCGTTGTTGGTGGGCTCGTTGGTCGCCAAGAGGTGCCCTGCGGGGTGCTCGAGCGTGGGCGAGGGGACGGAGCTGCGAGGAGCGTTCCAGGTGCGCCGGTCCCGCGTCGTACCGCCTCGCGGGAAGGTACCAGCGGCGCGAGGGGCGCCGTCCTCGGCGCCCGAACCCGCGCCCCGGTCCCGCGCCCCGGTCCCGCGCCGCGGCTCAGCGGATGGCGGCCAGCAACCGCCGATCGGCCACCTGCTCGAGCGGCGCGACCTCGTCGAAGCCCGCCGCGCGGAGGGCGGCCACGCGTTCACCGACGCTCGAACCGGACCCGACCCGTCGACCATCGAACCGGCGGTCGCGTTCGGTCAACAGCGGCGCGAACGCCGGTGAGTCGGCCACGGCCGCCCACCACGCGGCCCAATCCTCCGCACCGTCCCCGATCGCCTCCCAGGGCTCACGGTGCAGCGCATCGGTCAGCGCAGCCAGCTGCGGCGCGTCGGCGTCGGTGCGCATCTGGTCGTAGTCCAGGAACAGCCCGGCTGGCCGCAGCAACCGCGCGAGGCTGCCGGCGAGCGAGGGCCACCGGTCGGCATCGAGCCAGTGCAGTGCGGTCGCGGACAGCACCAGGTCGAAACCCTCCGTCGGCAGCTCGGCGTCCCAGCCGTCCACGCGCAGGTCGGCGTCCAGCCAGGTCGTCCGCGGCACGGACGCCGCACGCCCCAACGCCAGCAGCACCGGGTCGAGGTCGACCGCGACCACCTCGGCGTCGGGGAACCGTGCGACCGCCCGGGCGGCGAGCGATCCCGGCCCGCAGGCGAGGTCGAGCACCCGTGCCGGTGGCCCGACGAGCCGTTCGGCGACGTCGAGCATCCGTGCGAAGACCTCCTCGCGGTCGGGCAGGTACAGGGCCTGCTGACGATCCCAGCGTTCGATCCAGTCGACGGCGTCAGACAGGTGGGGCAGCGTGATGCTCGGAGCGGTCAGGGTCGTACCTCCGGTCGGCCGGCGGCGAGGCCGCCGGGTAGCAGTCGAGCAGTGACAAGGTCAGGGGGTGGACCGCGTCGCGGCGCATGCGTCCCACCTCGAGCTGTTCGACGATCACCCCGTGGTCGAGGACGGCGAGCCGGTCGCACAGGGCTTCGATCGCCGAGAGGTCGTGGCTGACCACGAGCGTGGCGACCCCGTGCTCGAGCGCGAGCCGGCGGATCAGGTCGAGCATGTCGTCGCGCAGCTCGGTGTCGAGCGAGGCCACGGGTTCGTCCGCGACCAGCAGCTGGGGCTCGACCGCCAGGGCTCGGGCGATCGAGATGCGCTGGCACTGCCCGGTGCTCAGCGCCCCGGGGCGGGCGTGGGCTGCGTCGGGGAGCCCGACCTCGGCCAGCAACTGCTCGGCGCGTTCGCGCCGCCAGCGGCGTGGACCGATGCGGTGGGCGTCGAGGGGGTCGGCCACCAGCTGGATCGCCGTCCGCCACGGGTTGAGCGACGCCCGGGGGTCCTGCGGCACCAGCTGGACCTGGCGGCGCACGGTCCGCCAGCCGACCTCCTCGGGACGGTGACCGGCGATCCTCAGGCGACCGCCGTCGAGCGGTTCCAGGCCGACGACGCACCGCACCAGCGTCGACTTGCCGGCACCGCTGCGGCCCGCCAGACCGACGATCTCGCCCGGGCCCACCCGCAGATCGACCCCGCGCAGCACCGGACCACTGCCCGGGTAGCTCTTGCGTGCGGCCACGAGGTCGAGCGCGGCCGGCGCGTCGGGACGCGGGTCCCGTTGCGCGGCAGGGACCGGGTGAGCGGACCGGCCACCGGGCATCGGCGTCGGTAGCTGCCCGGCAGGGCCGAGGGTCACCAGCCCGTCGGCGACCGCGTCCGCGACGTACCGGTCGTGGGTGACCACCACGACCGACCCGCCCTCCTGCGCGTACTCCCGCAGGCGGGCCAGGAACTCGGCGCGAGCCAGACCGTCCAGCGCCGAGGTCGGCTCGTCCGCCAGCAGCAGGGCCGGTCGCCCGGCGACGGCGAGCGCCAGCCCCACCCGCTGGGCCATCCCCCCGCTCAGCTCGAAGCAGCGTCGAGTCACCACCTCGTCGGGGTCGGCGAACCCCGCCCAGCGCAGCGCCGCCCGAACCGACCGCCGCTGCGCTTCGGCGTCCTGGCCGGCGGCACCACCACGGAGCCTGGCGACCTCACCGACCAGCGAACCGACACGCCGGAGCGGGGTGAGCGCGAGCGCGGCGTCCTGGAAGATGACACCGAGGTGCCTCGCTCGGACCTGCTGCCACCGCTCCGGGGGCGCCCCGGCGAGGTCGATGGTGCCGTCGGCGGTGCGCAGCTCGTGGCGATCGACCGTCACCGTCCCGGCCCGGGGGACGAGGCCGGTCATGGCCCGCAACAGCGTGGTCTTGCCCACACCGCTCGGCCCCATCACCACGTGGATCCGGCCACGCCCGACGGTCACGTCGAGGTCGGTCAGCACGGGACGAGCGCCGTAGGCGACGCGCAGGCCCTCCAGACGCAGCACCGGGCCGTCAGTTCGCAGCGGTGGGCCCGTCACGAGCGTCCCCCCAGGTCGTCGTGACCCATCCGGTCGCGCAGCCCCTCGCCGAGGGCGCTGAGACCGAGCACGGTCACGAACACCGCCGCTCCCGGCGCGAGCACCAGGTACGGCTTCGTCACGAGGTGGCTGCGGCCGTCCTGCAGCATCGCACCCCACTCCGCGCTCGGGGGCTGTGCACCGAGGCCGAGGAAGCTCAGGCCGGCGACGACCGAGATCAGCTGGCCGGCCTCGATGGCGCCGAGCACGAGCAGCGGACCCCGCAGCCGAGGCCACACCTCCGTGCGCAGGATGCGGGCACGGCCGGCACCGAGCGCGCGCATCGTCACGGCCGACGGTTCGCTCAGCGCCGACCGCACGAGCGACCGCGACAGCCGAGCGAACGGCGCCCACCACACCAGCAGCACCCCGGTCAGCACGGTCGTGAGGCCCGGCCCCCGCAGGCCGACGAACGCCAGCGCGACGACCACCGCCGGGAACCCGATCAGCATGTCGATGACGTGGCAGGCGGCGTTGTCGAGCCGTCGCCCGGCCCCGGCGAGGCTCGCGCCGATCACCACCCCGAGGCCGATGATGGCCACCATCGTGCCCCCGGTCAGCAGCAGGGTCTCGCGGCCACCGTGCAGCACCCGGGACAGCACGTCGCGACCGAACCGGTCGGTGCCGAACAGGTGCTCCCGGCTCGGGTGTCCGAACGGTTCCCCGACCAGCTGCGCGGCGGGATCGTGCGGGGACACCCACGGTGCCAGGAGCGTGGCGGCGATCACGACGACCAGGATCACGACGCCCGACCGGATCAGGGCCTGGCCCCGGCGGGCCTGCCGGGTGCGGGTCGCGACGACCGCGCTCACCCGGCCACCCCGACGACCCGGGTGCGCGGATCGACCACCCGCTGGGTCAGATCGATGGCCCGGTTGACGAGCACCACGACCAGCGTCATCAGCAGGATGTAGCCCTGCACCACCGGGTAGTCCTGCGCCCGGATGGCACCGACGGCGTACGCGGCGACGCCCGGCCAGGAGAAGATCGCCTCGGTGATCACCGCCCCGCCGAGCAGGCTCGCGAGCGCCAGCCCGGCCAGGGTCAGCACCGGGCTGAGCGCGGGGCGCAGCGTGTGGCGCGCGATGACGTGCGACTCGGACGCGCCGCGGATCCGCGCGGCGTGGGCGTACAGCTGCGACCGCTCCGCGAGCAGCGATGCCCGCAGCACGCGCGAGAAGGTCGGGGCCCCGGACAGACCCAGCACCAGGGCGGGGAGCCAGACCTTGCCGAGACGGGCCGGGCCGGCCACCTCGTAGCCGAGCTGGTTGGCCGCCACGGCCAGCGCGAGGCTGCCCGACAGGAAGGTCGGCAGCGAGATGCTGGTCAAGGTGAACACCCGCAGCCCGTGATCGACCACGCCATCGGCACGGCGCGAGGCGGTGACCGCCAACGCCGTGCCGAGGACCAGCGCGACGACGAAGCCCGCACCACCCAGCATGAGGGTGGCGGGCAGGCGCTCACCGAGCTCGTCGACCACCGGACGGCCGCTGCGGAACGAGGTCCCGAGGTCGCCGCGCACCACGAGCGCCAGCCAGCGCCCGTACTGCTCCCCCAGGGACCCGTCGAGGCCGAGCTGTCGCCGTAGGTCCTCGCGCAGCTCCTCCTCCTGCTCCGGGGTCAGGTAGGCCGACGCCCCGGACTCGCCGAACTGGATGTCGATCGGGTCGCCCGGTGAGGACCGGACGAGCACGAAGATCAGGACCGACGCCAGCAGCAACAGCGTGACGGTGCTGGCGATGCTCGCCAGCACCGTCCGGGCAGGCCCCGACGGCCCCCTGCCCTGGCCCCTCACTCGAGCGTCATGTCCGGCTGCACGAGGTTCTCGTACTGCAGCGGGTGCGCGACGAAGCCCCGGAGGTTCGACGCGACCGCGGTCGCCTGGACACGGGGGTGGACCGGGATGGAGGGGACGTGGTCCACCATGGCCTGGTTGAGCGCGTAGATGGCGGCCGTCCGCTCGTCCTGGTCCTCGACGGTCCGGGCGCGTTCGAGCAGCTCGGGGACCTCCGGCAGCTGGTAGCGGCCGTGGTTGCCGGACCCGTCGGGTCCGATCTGCGCCGCGATCAGCTCGGCGGTCGCCCCCAGCGTGGTCCACGCCTGGGTCACCGCGTCCCAGTCGCCGTCCTCGATGGCCTGGGTGATCAGGGTGCTGTCGACGTTGTTGACCTGCACGTCGACACCGAGCCGGGCCCACTGGGCCTGGAGGACCTCGCCGGTGCGCTCCTCGTTGCCGAAGGTCAGCAGCCGGAAGCTGAGTCGTTCGCCGTCCTTCTGGCGGTGACCCGCGTCATCGAGCTCCCAGCCCGCCGCGTCGAGCAGCGCTTCGGCCCGTGCCTGATCGTGCTGGCGGAAGCCCTGCTCCGCGGCGTCGGGGTAGGCGGGCGACGAGGACAGCCAGCTGGAGGCGGGGACGCTGAGCCCGGCGGTCGCCAGCTGGACCACCTCCTCACGGTCGAGCGCCCAGGCCAGCGCCTCACGCACGCGTTGGTCACCGAGCGCCGGGCTCGCGTCCGAGTCCGGGTTGAGGTAGACGGCGACGGTGTTGGCCGCTGCAGCGGCGACCAGGGTCATGCCCTCCGCGGCCTCGAGTTCGTCAGCACGGTCAGCCGGCGCGTCCTGGACGATGTGGGCCTGGCCCGCCAGCGCGAGCTGTGCGCGGGCGTCGGCGTCGTCGACCTCGCGGGCCACGATGCGCTCGATGGACGGTGGCTGGCCCCACCAGGCGTCGTTGCGCTCGAGCACCAACTGGCGCCCGGTGTCGAAGGTCACGATGCGGAACGGCCCGGTCATGTCCGCGACCGCCACGTCGGTGGTCTCGGGCGCGTCGGCGTGGCGCTCGACGTTGTGGATGCCGAACATGTAGTGGCTCAGCGCGAAGGGCAGGTCGGGGCTGAGACCGGGGGTGGTCAGCACGACGGTGGCGTCGTCAGCCGCCTCGATCAGCACGCCGTCCAGCAACCCCGCGGCCAGCGGACTGAGCTCACGCGTGCGTTCCAGCGAGGCGACCACCGCGTCGGCGTCGACCGGCGCACCGCTCCAGAAGGTGACATCGTCGCGGAGCGCGACCTCCCAGGTGGTGGCGTCGACCTGCTCGATACCTGCGGCCAGCGCCGGCGCGACGGATCCGTCCGCCTGCACCTTGAGCAGCGACTCGTTGGCGCCAACGGACCGCAGGTAGCTGGCGCTCAGCTCACCTGCAGGATCGAGCGTGGCTGGCAGGACCCGCATCGCGATCCGCAGCTCGTCGGAACTGGCCCCGTCCCGCTCGTCACCCGCCGATCCCTCGGCGTGGGCGGGGTCGGCATCGGTGCCCGAGGCACCACCGTCGGCGGTCCCTCCCGCGCCGGCACAGGCGGTGGCCGCGAGCGCCAGTGCGACCACGGCCGCGTGGCGCAGAGCGAGGCGTCTCATCTGATGGGCTCCTTCTCAGGTCCAGTCGTTGCGAACGGTTCGCAACCGAAGCTAGGGTCACTTCCGGGAACTTTACTGAGAGTCGTTCCTACAGCCAAGATGTCGACCGCGTCGGCCCCGGTCGTCACGGCCCGGAGCCGGCCGCGTGTCGGCGTCAGGAGGACCCGTGGGATCCGGCGGTGACGTCGCGGTGATCGGGGTCGGCTCGATCGGCAGCATGGCCCTGTGGCGGCTGGCAGCGGCGGGCCTCTCGGTGCACGGCTTCGAACGGTTCGGCGTCCCGCACGACCGCAGCGCAGCCGGCGGCGAGACGCGGATGTTCCGCACGACCAGCCCGCGGGAGCCGCACTACGTCCCGTTCGCCGTCACCGCGCTCGAACGCTGGGGGCAGCTCGAGACCGACAGCGGCCGTCAGCTGCTGACACGGGGCGGGGAGCTGGTGATCAGCCCGCCCGACGACGCGACCTTCGGCAGCATCCTGGCGTCCATCCGCACGTACGAGCTCGACCACGAACTGCTCGACGCGCGCCAGATCCGTGCGCGGTTCCCGCCCCACCGCGTGGACCCCGATGACCGGGGGATCCTGGACCTGAACGCGGGGTTCCTGCGCTCCGAGCTCGCCGTGCTCGCCGCGGCTGAGCGCGCCACGCGCCTCGGCGCGGTGCTGCACACCGGCGCGCCCGTCACCGATGTGGCCGCGGACGGCGAGGGCGTCACGGTGGCCTGGGGAGGCCGACACCTCCGGTTCGAGCAGGCCATCGTCGCCGCGGGCCCCTGGACCTCCCACCTCGCGCCGGACCTCGCCGCTGCCATCGAGGTGCGGCGCCCGATCCAGGCGTGGTTCGCGGTCGACGATCCGGCCCGCTACGCCCCCGAGCGGTTCCCCACGGGGCTGCGGCTCGGGCCGGACGCGCTCTACGTGTTCCCGAGCCTCGACGGCGCGTCCGTCAAGGTCGGCGTGGGCGGGGAGCACAACCGCCACGTCGCCGACCCCGATCGCCTCGACCGCTCGGTCGACCACGCCGAGGTGGCGCACATCAGCGAGCGGGTCCGACGCCGCCTCCCTGGCCTCCACCCCGACCCCCTCCGGGCCGCGGCGTACATGGACGGCTACACCCCCGACCACCAGCCGATCATCGGACGTCTGCCGGGCGCCGAGCGGATCGTGGTGCTCGGCGGCTTCTCCGGCCACGGGTTCAAGTACGCCCCAGCGTTCGGGGAGGCCGGCGCCGAGCTGGTCGCCGATGGTGCGACCACCCTCGACATCTCCCCGTTCGCGCCGGACCGGTTGGCGGCGGCGAGCGCCACGGCGGCCGTCACGGCAGACCGGCCACCCCTTCGATCGGGAAGCGGTCCGACAGGCGACGGACGAGGCCGAGCACGACCGGCGCCAAGAGGGTGTTGAACAGCGCGACCCCGAGGGAGGCCGCGAGCAGCAGCTCGAAGGTGACCCCGGACTCGCCGAGGAGACCGGCCAGGATCCCGAAGCCCGCCGTGCCGATCAGACCGGAGACGAACGCCAGCAGGACCGGGGCCGTGAACGACCCCGGTGCCAGGTAGGGCCGGGCCACCCCGACGGTGTAGCCGAGGCCGGTGAGCACCACGGTCGCCAAGCCCACCGGCGCCTGGGTCGTCAGCAGATCGGCGAGGAGCCCCGCCGCGAAGCCGACACGCATCCCCGGGAGCGCCCCGTCGCGCAGGGCCACCCCGAGCACGACCAACAGCAGGAGGTTGGGGCGGAAGCCACCGAGCGCCAGCGCGGGGAACAACGCGGTCTGCAGCACCGCCGCGGTCACGAGCGTCAGCCCGAGCGCCACGGTCCGCACGATCACGGGTCGTCCCCGCCACCGTCGCCGTCCTCGGAACCCTCACCCTCACCTTCAGGGTCAGAGTCGTCGTCCTCTTCGCGCTCCGCCGCGGCGTCCTCCTCCGCCTGGCGCTGGAGGTCGTCCTGGTCCACGAAGGGATCGACGTCGGGGATGTTGACCTCGAGGTCGTCGGAGTCACGGAACGCGGGCAGCGGATCGAGCGGCGCGTCGATCACCACCAGGACCTGGTGGAGGCGGGTGAAGTCGACGAACGGTCGGACCGTGACCTCCCGCACCAGCGAGGTGGTCGCCTCGCCGACCTCGGCGACGATCCCGATCGGGATCCCCTCCGGGTACTGACCGCTGTCGTACGAGGACGTCACCAGCTCGTCGCCGACCTCGAGGTCAGCTTCAGGGTCGAGGACCGAGAACACCAGCGGCTCGCCACCGCGCCCCGCGACCGTCCCGGTCTCGCCCGTCGACGCGGTCCGCACGGCGACCTGGAAGGTCGGGTCGATGGTCAGCAGGACCCGCGACGCGTTCGGGGTGACCTGGACGATCCGCCCGACGAGGCCGTCGCCGTTGATCACCGGCATGCCCCGCTCGATGCCGTCCTCGCTGCCGGCGTCGATCGTGATGACCCACTCGAAGTCGCTGGCCCCGAAGGCGACCGTGCGGGCGCCGACGGTCACGAGCTCGGCCCGCTCGCGGATGCCGAGCAGTTGGCGCAGCTCCTCGTTCTCGCGCTCGAGGTCCTCCAGGGACCGGAAGCGCTCCTCGAGGACGTCGAGGCGCGCCTGGAGCCGCTCGTTCTCGGAGCGGACCGAGAAGATGTCGGTGACGCCGCCGACCGCGTCGCCGATCGGCCGCACCAGCGTGGCGATGCCGTCCTGGATGGGACGGACCACCGCCGTCACGCCCCCGCGCAGCCGATCGAGCGGCCCGTCCCCGCCGTCGCCGCTACGGAAGTCGACCGTGATCAGCACCAGCGCGATGAGGATCAGGACGACGAGGAGGACGCGCGCCTTGCGACGCTGGTACATCAGTGACGTGAGCTGGAGATGAGCACCTTCTTGAGCGCCTCGAACTCCTCGAGGCACTTGCCGGACCCGATCGCGACCGAGGACAGCGGGTTCTCGGTGATGTGGATCGGCATGCCGGTCTCGTGCTTGAGGCGCTCGTCGAGGCCCTTGAGCAGCCCGCCACCACCGGTCAGGACGATGCCCTTGTCCATGATGTCGGCGGCGAGCTCCGGCGGGGTCTTGTCGAGGGTGTTCTTGACCGCGTCGATGATGGCGTTGACCGGCTCCTCGATGGCCTTGCGGACCTCCTCGGCCGAGACGATGATCGTCTTCGGCAGCCCGGAGACCAGGTCGCGGCCGCGGATCTCGGCGTGAGGCTCGTCGGGCAGCGGGAACGCCGACCCGATGGCCATCTTGATCTCCTCGGAGGTGCGCTCGCCCAGCATCAGCGAGTACTCCTTCTTGATGTAGGAGATGATCGCGTCGTCGAGCTCGTCACCGCCGATGCGGATCGACTGCGAGGTCACGATGCCACCGAGGGAGATGACGGCGACCTCGGTGGTGCCACCACCGATGTCGACGACCATGTTGCCGGCCGGCTCGTGGACGGGCAGACCCGAACCGATGGCGGCGGCCATCGGCTCCTCGATGATGTAGGCGGCGCGAGCGCCGGCCTGGATCGTGGCCTCCTCGACGGCCCGCTGCTCGACACCGGTGATGCCCGACGGGACGCAGACCACCACGCGCGGCTTGGCCAGGAAGCGCCGCTTGTGCACCGCCTGGATGAAGTAGCGCAGCATCTTCTCGGTGACGTCGAAGTCGGCGATGACGCCGTCCTTGAGGGGCCGGATCGCCATGATGTGGCCGGGGGTACGGCCGATCATGCGCTTGGCCTCGGCACCGACGGCGAGGATCGCGCCGTTCTTGGTGTTGATGGCCACCACCGACGGTTCGTTCAGGACGATGCCGCGTCCACGCACGTAGACGAGCGTGTTGGCGGTGCCGAGGTCGACGGCCATGTCGCGACCGAGGAACTGGAAGGTGTTACCGATGTTCGCAGCCACGAGGACCTACCGAGATGTGAGGAAGCCGAGCGAGGGAGGTGACGCTACGCCGACGAGCGCGCTGCGTCGAGTGGACACAGAGCACCGCTCCGTGCGGACACGTGCGGGAGGCGCCGACCCGGCAGAACGCAGCACCAGACCCGTGCGGACCTCGGCAGGCTACCTCGCCTTGCTCGGTGGGGTGGAACCGAGCGCCCCCGCCGGACGGACCCCGGCCGCTGCTCGCGGCCGGGAACTCGGCGACGGCCCGGTTCGTCCGGCTCGGAGGTGGCGACCACAGCCCCGCCGCGGCCGCGTACGGTCGACGCGACACCTCCCGAGGAGCCCGACACGTGCCCACGCAGCGGTTCCCCTTCGCCCGTCAGCAGCCGTGGAGCACGCTGCTCCCGACCACGTTCCACGAACCGGACCGAGCCGCGGTCGAGGTCAGCGATCTGGCGCTCAGCGTCCGCTACGGGCCGTTCCTGACCACCACCGCGTGGGACAACGTGGTCGAGGCGACCGTGACCGGCCCCTACCGCTGGTACCGCGCCATCGGACCGCGCCTCTCACTGAAGGACCGCGGCGTGACCTACGGCACGGCGACCGACCGCGGCGTGTGCATCAGTTTCCACCGGCCGGTCACGGGGCTGTTCGGCGCCAAGCGCGTACACCCGGCGCTGACGGTCACCGTCGAGGATCCGGACGGCCTCGCCGAAGCGGTCCGCGCACACCTCACCCCATCGTCCCCCGGCGAGCCAGGCTGACCCACCGGTGGCCACCGACCACCAGGTGGTCGAGCAGGTCCACGCCGACGAGTTCACCGGCACGCACCAGGCGGCGGGTCAGCAGCTCGTCGTCGCGGGACGGTTCCGGGTCGCCGCTCGGGTGGTTGTGGGCCAACACCAGCGCGGCGGCGTTGGCCAGCAACGCGTCGCGGAAGACCTCCCGCGGGGCCATGAACGTGTGGGACAGCGAGCCGACGCTGACGACCACGACCTCCAGGAGGCGGTGCTTGGTGTCGACCAGGGCGGCGACGCACCGTTCGCGGTCGGCCTCGACCAGGTGCGGCACGAGCAGCTCGGCGGCCGCTTCCGGCGAGGTGACCTCGAGTCGGTCGGCGGGACCAGGGCGGTAGACCACGCGGTCGCACGCCCCGCACCGGGGTGGCGCGTCCAGGACCGCCGTACCGGTCACGGGACCGTCGAGCCAGACCGCACCCATCGAACACCTCGTCGCCGCATCGTCCGCCCCCGGACGGGACGCAGCCTGCCGCACTCGGAGCGCGACCGCCGGACGGGCTGCCTCGCCGCTGTGGATGACCACGACGTTCAGGCCGGAGGGAACGGTCCCCCGCGGAGGGGAGCCTCACGCACCGCTCTGGCCTCGTTGTCCCGGACGCGAGGCTCGTAGTGGGCGAAGAAGACCGTCCCGACCAGGTCCCTGCGGGTGTGGACCCCCGTCTTCTCGAAGATGTGCTTGAGGTGCTCCTGCACGGTGTGCGGCGAGATGAACAGCTCGGTCGCGATCTCGGCGGTCGCACGTCCCTGCAGGACGAGCCGGGTGACGTCCCGCTCCCGCTCGGTCAGCCGGTAGGCCGCCATCAGCAGCGGGGAGATCCGGGCCGGGTGGGCCGGCTCCACGATCACGGCTGCTCGGCGAGCCCCCTCACCCACCAGCGCGGCACCGTGCAGCACGACCCAACGCCCGGCTCGGGATCGCACCCGGGCCACCGCGACCTCCCGTGGCCCGTCACCGTCGGACCGCATCGCCCGGCCGGCGACCGAGTAGACGGCGGACGGCAGCAGGCCGCGGTCGACGTCCCCGTCCGGCAGCTCGGCGAGCCACCGTTCGACACCCGGCGTCATCGACTCGAGTTCCCAGTCGGCTCCGAGGACCACCAGACCCGGCGCGTCCGGCCCCTCGGGCTCCGTGGCCTCACCGATCAGCAGACCACGCCGGGCGCCCTCGGCGAGCGATGGTGCCACGGCCCGCACGAGTTCGAGATCCTCGTCGTCGAAGACCGGCTGACCCGGTTCGCGGTACAGGCCGAGGGCACCCCACACCTCGCCGCTCGAGGTGCGCAGCCCGGCGATCAGCTCCTGGTCGCCGCCGTACGCCATGTTCTGGTGCCACCGCGCGCTGCTCGTCGGATCGCCGTCGGTGGCCTCGTGCAGGGTCGCGACGCCGCGCGTCGAGCTCGCCACGTCGGCGAGCTTGTTGACGTCGTCGGCGTAGTACTCCTGCGCCAGCCACTCCCGGGGGATCTCGGGCAGCCCGTCCTGGTGGTGGCTGGTCACCAGCAGGGACGCGGGGTCGAGCGTGTACCAGCACGGGCCGAGGTAGTGCGGGACCACCCGGGCGAGCACCTCCGTGCAGCCTTGCCAGAAGGTCACCAGGTCGTCACCCCGACCGGCCAGCTCCGCGACCCGCCGGACCGCCTGCTCCCTCGCGCGCCCGTCCACCGGAACACGGTAGCCGCGGTCGGCCGGGGAGGAACCTGCCAGCTTGCTGGTATGTGCCCGGCTGGTGCTCCTACGTAGCGTCGGTGACCGAGCCACGGAAGGGGCCCACGTGCACGCCGCACCGATCCAGAGCGAACCACGCATCGTCCCACCGGACGGCGGCGACCTGTTCGTCACGCCCGAGGGGACCGGCGACCGGTTCATCCTCGACGCCACGGACGTTGGCGGCGCCTTCAGCCTGGTCGAGCACCTGCTCGCCCCGCGAGCGCTCGCGGCGCCACTGCACCTGCACACCGCCGAGGACGAGTACAGCTACGTGCTCGAGGGCGAGGTCGGGGCCTGGCTCGGTGGGCACGAGCTCGTCGCCGGCGCCGGCACCCTGGTCTGCAAGCCGCGCGGGCAGTGGCACACCTTCTGGAACGCCGGGGACGTGCCGGCGCGAGTCCTCGAGATCATCTCACCCGGGGGGCTCGAGGTCCTCTTCCGCACGCTGGACGGCCTCGACGAGCCACCCGAGCCCGAGCAGCTGGCGCGGCTGGCTGCGACCTACGGCTGCGAGGTCGACATGGCGGGGACTGGACCTATCGTGGAGCGACACCACCTGGTGTTCTGAAGAGACGCGAGGAGACGCCGTGCACGTCCTGCGGATCGAGCACCACGTGGCGAGCTACGAGGGGTGGAAACAGGCCTTCGATGCCGACCCGATCGACCGTGCGGGGTCGGGCGTCCGGCGGTACCGGATCCTCCGCGACAGCGACGATCCGCTCCTGGTCGGGATCGACCTCGAGTTCGACACGCGTGAGCAGGCCGACGCTGCCCACGCCGCGCTCCGCGAGCTGTGGCCGCGGGTCGAGGGCGCCGGCCTGATCGCAGGGATCCGCTCCCGGATCGACGAGGTCGTCGAGTCGGTGGAGCTGACGCCGCGGCCGTGAGATCCGGCCGCGGCGAGCAGCTGCCGGCTCAGAAGCGGCCGGGGAAGAAGATGCCGAGCTCGCGCTTCGCGGACTCCGCCGAGTCCGAGCCGTGCACCAGGTTCTCGCCGATGACGGTGGCGAAGTCGCCGCGGATCGAGCCCGGAGCGGCCTCGATCGGGTTGGTCGCACCGATGATGCTGCGCATCCCGACGACCGCGTCCTCACCCGCCACGCACAGGGCGACCAGCGGCCCCCCGGTGATGAAGTCGACCAGCTCGCCGAAGAACGGACGCTCGACGTGCTCGGCGTAGTGCTCCTCGGCGACGGTGCGCTCCAGAGTGCGCATCTCGAGCGCCTCGATGCGGTAGCCCTTGCGCTCGATGCGGGACAGGACCTCGCCGATCAGGCCGCGGGCGACGGCGTCGGGCTTGACGAGGATGAGGGTCTGCTCTGCGGCCACGGTGGAACTCCGGGTGTCGGTGAGAGGTGTGGGGGCGAGGTGGGAGCTGGCGGCGTCGAGGGACGCACACCGGCGAGCGGCGAACGCTACCGCTCCTCGTCATCCTCGTCGTCCAGCAGCTCCGCGTCCGGGCTGCCGATGGATCTCGGCGGTAGCCTCCGACCGTGGAGCCTCGACGCCTGCAACGCACCCTGACCGTCCTCGACGACTTCGTCGAGGCGGATCGCCGCGACCGCGACTACTGGCACGCGCTCTCGCCCCACGACCGGCTACGGCACCTCGACGAGCTGCGTAGGACCAACTATGGCGACGATGCAGCTGCCGGACGACTTCAGCGCGTTCTTGAGGTTGCTCAACTCACACGAGGTTGAGTACCTCCTCGTTGGTGGGTACGCCGTGGCGGTCCACGGGTACCCGCGCGCCACCCAGGACCTGGATGTCTGGGTGGCGGTCGACCCCGTGAACGCCGAGCGGTTGGCTGCTGTGTTGCGGGCCTTCGGCTTCGACGATGGCGTCACCGCCGACCTCTTCCTCGCGCCCGACCGGATCGTGCGGATGGGGCAGCCTCCGCTGAGGTTGGAGGTGCTCACCTCGGTCTCAGGTTTGGACTTCACCACCGCCCGAGCGCGCGCGGAGGTGATCTCGATCGACGGCGTCGACGTGCCGGTCGTGTCGCTGGCCGACCTTCGGACGAACAAGGCCGCTGCCGGTAGGCCGAAGGATCTCGCCGACCTCGCCGAGCTGCCGGAAGCCTGACCTCCAGGGTTCCCGCTACCGGTCGTCGACACCCTCGTCGTCAGCGTCGTGGTCGCCGTCACTGACGTCGTCGGGTTCGTAGGGGTCGGCGTCGAGGTCGACGTCGTCGAGCAGGGTGTCGAGCGCCGAACTGAACGCCGCCTCGTCGGACAGCAGCTCGGTGGCCTCCGCCAGGTCGTCCTCGTCGAGCTCGTCCTCGTCGTCGGGCGCGAACACCACGTCGTCGCCGCCCTCGTCGTCGGCCAGCGGCAGGTACCGGTCACGGGCCGCTCCGACGGTGATCAACGACCCGGCGACGAGGACCCCGTCGCCGACGGCGGCGAGCCCCTCGGCCACCGCCAGCGCGGCGTCCAGGTCGGCGATCGCGTCGATGGGCACCCCGCGGTCCTTCCAGACCTCCTCGGCGGCGGCGGTGATGCGCTCGAGCGGCGCCGCCCGCGGGGAGGGCGAGGTCGTGACGATGACGTGGCTGACCGCGTCGCGCAGCTCGCGCAGGATGCCGGTGACGTCCTTGTCGTCGAGGATGCCGACGACCAGGATCAGGTCACGGAACTCGAAGGCCTCCGTGAGCGCGGCAACGACGGCGCGCGCCCCGTGCGGGTTGTGCGCGCCGTCGAGGACGACGGTGGGATCGCGCTGCACGACCTCGAGGCGTCCGGGCACCTGCACGGCACCGAGACCGTGCCGCACCACGTCATCCTCCATCACATCGAACGACGCTCCCGTCAGGGCGGCGAACGCACCGAGGGCGAGCACGGCGTTGCGGGCCTGGTGCGCGCCGTGGAGGGGCAGCAGGATGTCGTCGACGACCCGCTCCCCCACCCGCAGGGTCACGAGCTGGCCGCCGACTGCTACCCGTCGGTCGACGACTTCGAGGTCGCGTCCGAGCTGCTGGAGGGAGCCGTCGTTGTCGGTGACGGCTCGCTCGACGAGGGCCTGCACCTCGCTGGCCTGCTCGGCGTTCACCACGATGCTGCCGGGCTTGACGATGCCGACCTTCTCGGAGGCGACCTCGACGGGGGTACCGCCGAGCTGGGGGTGGTCGACGTCGATCTCAGCCAGGACCGCCACGTCGCCACGCACGAGGTTGGTCGCGTCCCAGCGACCACCCATGCCGACCTCGATGACCCCGACGTCGACGGGCACGTCGGCGAACCACGCCAGCGCCATCGCGGTCAGCATCTCGAAGTAGGTGACCTGGTCGGGCCCGCGTTCGTCGACCAGCTGCGCGAGCGCGTCGACCTCCTCGTGCAGGGCGGCGAACCGCGCCGTGCCGATCGGGCGGCCGGCGAGGGACAACCGTTCCCGCACCGACTGGAGGTCCGGCGAGGTGTAGGTGCCGGCCGACAGGCCGGCCGCGCTGCACAGGGCCCCGACCATGCGCACGATGGAACCCTTGCCGTTGGTCCCGGTGACGTGGACCGTCGGGTAGGCCAGCTGCGGGTCCCCGAGGAGGCCGAGCAGCGTGGTGATCCGCTCGAGATCGGGCACCATCCGGCCGGGGCCGCGAGCGGTCAGCGCAGCCTGTGCGGCGTCGTAGTCGGACAAAGCGGGCTGGCCTCGGCATCGGGGTGGCGGGAGCGATCGGGCCGAGGCTAGCGGTGCACGCTCAGCGGCCCGGTCGATCAGCGGCTGCGCGGTGCTGCCCGACGTACTTGGCCGCGGCGAAGCCGACACACACCACGATGCCGGCCACCATCGACAGGCGCGCCCACCCCATCGCGTCCCCGGCCGTCGCGGGCAGCAGCCCGACCAGCAGACCGATGAAGCCGACGTCGAGGGCGATGGCGAGGTGGGTCGCGCCCGGGCCGGCAGCCCGGGCGGCCACACCGTTGGCCGCAGCGGCCACCAGGAAGGCGACGCCGATCAGCCGGAGCGGCGTCGGGGTCGCCAGACCGAACCCGTCCACGAGCGCGGTGGGGGCGAGGAGCAGCCCTGCACCGATGGCCGCGCAACCGACCGCGTCGAGGGTGAGGACCGGGCGGTGCCAGACGGTTCGATCGGCGGGACGCACGGGAGCGGACGAGGGGGTGGTGATGCTGGTCACGGTGGACCTCCTGGCCAGTGCCGGCGGGTTCGCCGGTCGACTGCGGCCACCTTCGCCACCCCGACGAGGCAGGTCGATGACCTGGGAGGTAAGGGCTGCGGTGCCCTCTGCCGCGTAGGTTCTGGCCCATGGACGAGACCACGGCACCGACGACCCCGACCACGGCCGGCTTCGGCGCGCAGCTGCGCAGCTGGCGGACCCGCCGGCGCCTGTCACAGCAGGACCTGTCGCTGCTCGCCGAGGTGTCGACCCGTCACCTGAGCTTCCTGGAGACCGGCCGGTCACGACCGAGCCGTGCCATGGTGCTCGCGCTGGCCGAGCACCTCGCCGTGCCGCTGCGGGAGCGCAACGACCTGCTGCTCGCCGCCGGGCACGCCCCCGCGTACCCGCACCGCCCGCTGGACGCCCCCGAGATGTCCGCGGTCCGGGCCGCCGTGGACCGCATCCTGCACGGCCACGAGCCCCTGCCCGCCGTGGCCGTCGACCGCCGGTGGGACCTGGTGGCGGCCAACGCGCCGGTCGCCGCGCTCACCGCAGGCGTCTCCGCCGAGGTGCTGGGTCCTCCCACCAACGTCTACCGGCTGACCCTGCACCCCGGTGGGCTGGCCCCCCTGATCGTCAACCTCGAGGAGGTGGCCCACCACCTCCTCGACCGGCTGAGCCGTGACCTCGAGGCGACCGGTGACCCCGACCTCGCCGCCCTCCACGACGAGGTCCGCCGCTACCCGACGGTGTCCAGCCTGCCGACCCACATCGACGTGCCGACCGGCGTGGTGGTCCCGTTCCGACTGCGTCACCCGCAGGGGCAGCTGAACCTGTTCACGACGGTGACCACGTTCGGCACGCCGGCCGACGTCACGGTGTCCGAGCTGGCCCTCGAGCTGTTCTACCCCCTCGACGAGGCGACCGCGGCACGCCTGACCGCCCTCGCCGAGGCAGCTCGCGCGACCCCGGCCGACGCGTAGCGGTGGCAGTCTCGGTGGCGGCCGCATCGGTGAGGTGCGGCAGGACGTCGACCGCGTCGGACCACGCCGCCGTGGCGACCGCTCCGGCCACGTGCCAGAGCCCGTGCCACTGCCACCGCGAGGTCGGCCGGCAGGTCGGGGCACCGGTCCGGCCGAGGGCGTACGCCCCTGCACCGACCACCGTGGCGACGGCCGCGATGCCACGACGGCGGGCGACGGCGGTGCGCGGCGCGTCGGCAGGCCAGCGTCGCGACCCGACCGGCGACCACGCGAGGAGCAGTGCCATCGAGGCGTCGTGCAGCACGTGGCTACCCCGACCTCCGAGCCCGTGGAAGGCCATCGAGCCCGCCCCCGTCGCGGCGCTGACCCCGGCGGCCAGACGCACCCGCCAACGTTGGTCGGGTCGGACCCGGGACGCGCGGTGCCAGAGCCAACCCGCCGCGACCAGGTAGGCGGCCGAGGTCACCGTGTTGGTCGGCTGGCCGACGGGGCCGGGCCGCCACGCCTCGCAGTCACCGGCGCCGAGCGCGTGCTCCGGCGGCGGCGGCAGCGAGGCGGTCACGGCGACCGTCAGCTCTCGAGGGCCGCGAGCGCGTCGAGCTGCGTGGTGAGCTCGTCGAGGGTGTGCGCCAGCTCGGACCGTCGGTCCCGCTGCTGCTGGACGACCTCGGCCGGCGCCCGGTCGACGAACCCGGCGTTGCCGAGCTTGCCATCGACCTTCGCGAGGTCGCCGCGAGCCTTCTCGATCTCCTTGGTGATGCGGGCCCGCTCGGCGGCGACGTCGATCAGACCGGCGAGCTCCACCTGCGCCTGTCCGCCGTCGAGCACGATGGTCGAGGTGCCCGGACGTTCCTCGAGGCCGTCGACGAAGGAGACCCCCGACAGCCCGGCGAGGCTGAGCACGAGGGGCGTGTTGGCCTCGAGCACGTCCCGCGCGACGGACGTGACGGCGAGTTCGAAGCGTGCCGACGGCGCGATGCCGTTCTGTGACCGGAACCGGCGGACCTCGGTGACCAGGTCCCGCATCGCGTCGAACGCCGCGACCGCATCGGCGTCGAGGTCGGCCGGGCGGCCCTCCGGCCAGGCGGCCACCATGAGCGACTCGCGCCCACCCGGTGCACCGGTGAGCGCACGCCACAGGGCCTCGCTGACGAACGGCATGACCGGGCTGAGCAGCCGCAGCAGGTCGTCGAGCACCACGGCCAGCACCCGCCTGGCCACGGCGGCGGCAGCCTCGTCATCGCCGTAGGCGCGGACCTTGACCGCCTCGAGGTACCAGTCGGCCAGCTCGTCCCACGCGAAGTGGTACAGGCCCCGGCACACCACCGGCCAGTCGTAGGCGACGTACCCGGCGTCGACCAACGCGCGGGTGGCCTCGAGGCGCGACAGGATCCAGCGGTCCTCGAGCGCCAGGTCCTCGACTGGTGGCAGGTCGCCGGGTCGGGTGTCCCCGAGGATCGACAGGGCGAACCGGCCGACGTTCCAGAGCTTGTTGGCGAAGCGCTTGGTGCCCTCGACCCACTCCTCGGCCAGCGGCACGTCGGTCCCGGGCGCAGCCGAGCGCAGCAGGGCGAACCGGGTCGCGTCGGCGCCGTACGCGTGCACCAGGTCGAGCGGGTCGATCACGTTGCCGAACGACTTCGACATCTTCTTGCCGTGCTCGTCACGCACGAGCCCGTGGTTGTGGACCACGTGGAAGGGCACCCGGTCGTGCAGCCAGACGCTGATCATCAGCATCCGCGACACCCAGAAGGTGTTGATGTCGTAGCCCGTGACCAGCACGGACGTCGGGAACCAGGTGTCGAGCTCGGGCGTCGACGACCCCGCCCCCTCCCAGCCGAGGGTGGTGAAGGGCCACAGCTGCGAGGAGAACCAGGTGTCGAGGACATCCTCGTCCTGGGCCCAGCCCTCACGGTCGATGTCGGTCCGTGAGACCTCCACCTGCCCGTCCGGGCCGTACCACGCCGGGATGCGGTGCCCCCACCAGATCTGGCGCGAGATGGTCCAGTCGTGGAGGTTGTCGAGCCAGTCGAGGAAGGGCTTGGCCTGCGACTCGGGCACGAAGACCACGTCACCGTCGCGGACGGCCTTCGCGGCCTTGTCGGCGAGCTGGCGCACGGCGACGAACCACTGGTCCGACAGGCGGGGTTCGATCACGGTGTGGCAGCGCGAGCAGTGCCCGACGGCGTGGGTGTGCTCCTCGACCTCGACGAGCAACCCGAGCGCGTCGAGCTCCTCCTTGACCCGCCGTCGGGCCTCGAACCGGTCGAGCCCCGCGAACGGTGCCCCGACGACGTCGGTGAGGATCGCGTCGTCGTCCATGATGTCCATGACGTCGAGGTCGTGCCGGAGCCCGATGGCGTGGTCGTTGGGATCGTGGGCGGGCGTGATCTTGACCGCACCGGAGCCGAACTCGGGATCGACGTAGTCGTCCGCGATCACCGGGATGGTGCGGTCCTGGAACGGGTGGCGGACCTCGCGTCCGACGAGGTCGGCGTACCGGGGGTCGTCCGGGTGCACGGCGATGGCGGTGTCCCCCAGCATCGTCTCGGCCCGGGTGGTCGCCACCTCGATACCTGCTGCACCGTGCGTGCTCGGCTCCGCCTCCGCGCCACCGGCGACCCCTGACTCGGGGTCGTCGGCGTACGGGTAGCGGAAGCGGGCGAGCTCGCCACGCGCGTCCTCGTGGTCGACCTCGATCTCGGAGATGGCCGTGCGGCAGCGGGGGCACCAGTTGATGAGGCGGTTGCCGCGGTAGATCAGCCCCTGCTCGTACAGGGAAACGAACACGTCACGGACCGCGGCGGAGCGCGGCTCGTCGAAGGTGAAGGCCTCGCGGTCCCAGTCACAGGAGGCGCCGAGGTTGCGCAGCTGACGGAGGATCTGGCCACCGGACTCCTCGCGCCACGCCCAGACGCGCTCCAGGAAGGCCTCGCGTCCGAGCGCGTGACGGTCGGTGCCCTCGGCGGCGAGCTGCTTCTCGACCACGTTCTGGGTCGCGATGCCGGCGTGGTCGGTGCCCGGGACCCAGACCGCGTTCCTGCCCTGCATGCGGGCCTGACGGATCAGAACGTCCTGGATGGTGTTGTCGAGGGCGTGCCCGACGTGCAGCGACCCGGTCACGTTCGGCGGCGGGATGACGATCGAGAACGGTTCGCCGGCATCGTCCGGTTCGGCGTGGAACAGGCCGGCCGACTCCCAGTCCCGGTAGAGATCCGGTTCGGTCGCGGCCGGGTCGTAGGCCTTCGGCAGCTCGGTCACGGGAGGCTCGCAGGGACGAGGGCGGGGGAGATCGGCGTGGACCACACAGGTGGGTTCCGGCCGCCGAGCGTAGCCACCAGCGCGAACGCACCACCCTCCGTGGCAGGGGCGGGAGGCGACGGATCCGCCCCGACCGACGACCTCGTCGCCGTATCGGCGACGGAACACCTCCTGGCGGCCTAGCGTGCACCTGCGGGCCCCCGGGAGGCGACCGGCTCGTCACACGGCGTTCGTACCGTCGAGCGCGTCCCGACCCGACCTCAACCCGACGGCACCAGGACCACCAGGACCACCAGGAGACGACATGCTGAACATGCGACGAGGGGCTCGAACCATCGCGCTGTCCGCCGCCGTGGCGCTCACGCTCAGCGCGTGCGCCGGCGGGGGCGACGACGGCGACGGGGACGGCGAGGATCCGCCTGCTGCTGCCGACGACGGTGAGGTCGACGAGCCGGACCCGGTCGACGCTGATGCGATCGAGGTCCCCATCTGGATCGCGTTCACCGACGCGCGCCTCGACTGGACCCGGGACGTCGCCGCGGCGTTCAACGAGCAGCTCGACGGCTACGAGATCACCGTCCAGGGCTACGACAACTACGAGGCGCTGTTCGACGCCGCGCTCCTCGCCGTCGACCAGGGCGACCCGCCAGCGGTGGTGCAGTACTTCGAAGCGGCCACCACCGAAGCCAACGACGCGGTCAGCGGCAGCGGTGACCCGCTGTTCGCCAGCGTCACGGCGGCCATCGGCGGTCGCGACGAGATCCTCGGTGTCCCCGTCGTCATCGACGACATCGTCGACGCAGCGGCCAGCTACTACCAGATCGACGGTGAGCTGACGTCGATGCCCTGGAACACCTCGTCCGCGATCATGTTCACCAACCGCGACCTCATGGAGGCCGGCGGGGTGGACCAGATCCCCGAGACCTGGCAGGACCTCCAGGCCGCCTGCGACACCATCATGGGTTCCGACGCCGCGCCTGAGAACTGCGTCACGTGGCCGAACCACTCGTGGTTCATCGAGCAGACCATCGCCCAGCAGGGTGAGGTCCTGGCCAACAACGACAACGGACGGGCCGACCGTGCGGACGAGGTCAACATCGACTCCGACGCGATGATCGACTACGTCACCTGGTGGAAGGACATGCAGGACGCCGGGCACTACGTCTACACCGGCGTCCAGCGCGACTGGGACGGCACCTACAACGCCTTCGCGTCGCAGCAGCTGCCGTTCCTCATCTACTCCTCCTCGGACACCACGCTGCTGACCGACGAAGGCGAGAGCGGTGGCTACACCGTCGAGGCGTCCTTCATGCCGCACAACGCCGACCGCGCCGACGGCGGCAACATCATCGGCGGCGCGACGCTGTGGCTCATCGACGGGCTCGACGAGGGCACCGAGGACGCGGCGCTCGCCTTCCTCAACTTCCTCAACAACCCCGAGAACGCTGCTTCGTGGCACCAGACGACCGGCTACATCCCGATCACCAACGCATCCATCGACCTGCTCGAGAGCGAGGGTTGGTTCAGCGAGAACCCGAACTCGGCCGTCGCGGGTGAGCAGCTCGACGCGGCACCGGACTCACCGGCCACCGCCGGCGTGCTGATGGGCAACTTCGTAGCCATCCGCGACGCCATCACCGGCGCCATCGAGGACGTACTCGTCAACGACCTCGACCCTGCCGAGCGGATGGGTCAGGCCGACGGGGAGGCCCAGCGCCTGCTCGAGGACTACAACCAGCTCTACGTCGAGTGATCCTCCGGCGTCCACCGGCCCCGGCCGGTGGACGCCGGAGACGGTGACGTGGGGAGCGGCGCTCCGGCCCTCCCCACGTCGCGTCCCGACGGCGGTGACGGCGAGGAGGTGCAGGTGTGGAGCTCAGCCTGAGCGCCCTGGCGGCGCTGGGTGCGGCCGCGGCCATCGGGGCGGCGGCACTACGGACCGCGGCGACGCGCAGCGGCCGCAACCCCACCGTCGCAGCCGGGATCGGGGCGGTGGCCTGCGCGGCGGGTGCAGCCCTGTTCCAGGTCCCGCTGGGGTTCTGCACCTTCGCACCCGAGGCCACGCTGGTGGACCTCAGCTTCGGCGTCGGCCTGATGGTCGTCGGTGCCCTGCTCGGTCTGCGCCTGGCGTGGACGGCGCTCGACCCCGAGGCGGCCCGGGAACGGGTCAAGCGCAGCGACACCACCACGCACGGGGTGTTCCGCGGTCACCCGTTCCTGCCGTGGCTGCTGCTCGCACCGACCCTGACCGTCCTCGTCCTGTTCCTCTACTGGCCGGCGGTGCGCACCATGCGCCTGTCGACCCTGAACGCCCGGCTCGGCGCACCCCGCACGGCGGACCGGTGCGTGACAAACTTCACCGAGCTCATCGGTCCGACCTCACCGACGATGGTGCTGATCGCGCTGGTGCTCACCGTGGCCGCGTTCGCGGGCTCCTCGCTGCTCAAGCGCCGGGGCGACGCCAACGGCGAGCGGTACGGCGGCTACCTGTCCACGCTCGGGGTCGCCGCAGCGCTCTGGCTGCTCTACCTGCTGTGGACCACCGGCTTCCAGCGGGTCTACGTCGTCACGCTCATCATCTCCGCCGGCACGGTCGTCATCGGCCTGACGCTGTCGCTGGCCGTGGCCTACCTCGCGTACCGACCGATCCGCGGCGCCAACATCTACCGCACCTTCCTGGTGTGGCCGTACGCGGTCAGCCCCCCGATCGCCGGTCTGATCTTCTTCGTGATCTTCGACCCCAACGCCGGCATCATCGAGCACTGGCTCAACCAGCTCTTCGGCGTCACGCTGCCCAACTACCGCCAGAGCGCGACGTTGGCCCAGCTCGTGGTCATCGTCGCCAGCGTGTGGAAGACCCTCGGCTACAACCTGCTGTTCTACATCGCGGGGTTGCAGACCGTCCCGGGTGACCAGCTCGAAGCAGCCGAGCTCGACGGCGCGAACGGGTGGCAACGGTTCCGCTTCGTGGTCATCCCCGCCCTCTCGCCCATCACCTTCTTCCTCATCGTGACCAACCTGACCTACGCCTTCTTCGACACCTTCGGGACCATCGACTACCTCACCGCCGGCGGGCCCGCAGGCCAGACCAGCGTGCTGATGTACGAGATCTACCGCGTCGCGATCCCAGGCCGCGACCTCGGCCGGGGTGCCGCCCAGTCGATGGTCCTGTTCGCCGGCGTGATCGCGCTGACCGTGTGGCAGTTCCGGTCCACGGGCCGGCGCGTCAGCTACGGGCGCTGAGGAGACGAACGATGGCCACCACCGACGCCCCCGAGCAGCCCCCCGCGACCGCACCCGTGCCCCCGCCGAAGGTGGCGGGCCGGGGGTTCCTCGGGGGGCCGAAGTCTCGCGCCGACCGCTGGTACACCCACCTCGCCCTCGTCGTGGCCTGCTTCGTCATCGGGTTCCCGGTCCTGTACGCGGCCCTCGTCGCCACGCAGGGCAACGCCGACTTCTTCGCCTTCCGGCTGACCCCGGGCGACCGCCTCGCCGACAACTGGGACGTGGTCTGGAACACCCGGAACCTCGGGACCTACCTGTGGAACTCGACCGTCCAGGCCGTCATCATCACGGTGGGCAAGACCGTGACGGCACTGCTGTGTGGGCTGGCCTTCGTCCACCTGCGCTTCCCCGCCAAGTGGGCGGTGTTCTGGTTCGTGCTCGTGACCTTGATGATGCCGACCGAGATCCTGGTCATCGCGCTGTTCCAGATCGTGTCGGGGTTCGGGTGGGGCAACTCCATGTACGCGCTGACGATCCCGTTCCTGGCCTCGGCCACGGGGGCGTTCCTGTTCCGGCAGCACTTCGCGAACCTGCCGAGCGAACTGTCGGAGGCGGCGCAGATCGACGGGGCGTCCCCGCTGCAGTTCCTGTGGCGCATCCTGCTCCCGCTGTCGTGGAACGTGATCGGTGCCCTCGCGGTCATCTCGTTCATCTACAGCTGGAACATGTACCTGTGGCCGCTGCTGGTCATCAACGAGCAGTCCGCGCAGGTGGTCCAGATCGGCCTCGGCACCCTGCGCAACACCGGCGGCGGCCAGACCTACGGTCCCCTCATGCTCGGCGCGTTGATCGCCTCGATCCCACCGACGCTGGTGTTCGTCCTGCTCCAGAAGCAGTTCCTCGCCGGCTTCTCCATCAACCGCGAGAAGTGATGTCGCCGCGCCACCCGGCGCGATGCTGGGAGGCCGGTCAGCCGCGCCCGCTGCCCTGCCACGCGAACTGGTGCCAGCCGTCGACGTCCCCGACCCAGATCCGCGGCTCGTCGGATCCGTCAGCCGGCACGATCAGCAGACGACCGGCGTTGTCGGTCAACGCCACGGACCGGCCGTCGGGGCTGATCCACCCACCACTGATCCGGTAGCCGTCCGGCGCTCGGGTGCGCCAGAGCACCGTCCCGTCACGGAGCCGGACCTCGAGGTCGTTGCCGCCGAGCCGGGAGGTGGTGACGACCGACTCGTGGCTGCTGCGGCGGTCGCCGGTCGCGCCTCCGCTGGCGAGCACCTCTCCGTCCTCGGGGTCGATCACCAGCTCGAGGTCTCCGGCGGCGCCGTAGGTCCGGAGCACCACGCCGTCGTCGGTCCAGCCGACGAGGTCGGCGCCGTCCTGGCTGCACCACGGCTGGTCGCTGGCGCCACCCGGCGTCACGATGGTCAGGCAGCTCTCGCCGCCGGTCCGACCGTAGAGCGCCGCGCGCCCGGGCGGCGTGACGGCAGGGTCGTCCGCGATCGTCGCCAGCGACGGCGGGCGGACGACACCGACGGTCAGGACGAGGCCGACCACGACGGTGGCGAGCACCGCCGCGGCCACCAGGGCGACCGGCCGGCGGTCGGTCCCGGCGGTCACGCGACACCCCCGGACCCGGCGACCTCGGACGCGGCGACCTCACGCTTGGCCCGTCCGAGCCCCACGGCGAGCAGCACCAGGAGCACCCCGACCAGCAGCAAGGTGGCCGGTGCGCCGATGGCATCGCCGAACAGCTCGAACACCAGCTGC
Organism: Nitriliruptor alkaliphilus DSM 45188; assembly: GCF_000969705.1. Taxonomy (GTDB): domain Bacteria; phylum Actinomycetota; class Nitriliruptoria; order Nitriliruptorales; family Nitriliruptoraceae; genus Nitriliruptor; species Nitriliruptor alkaliphilus. The sequence continues at coordinate 5,247,127 of NZ_KQ033901.1, read as the reverse complement.
GGCACGATCACGAACAGGCCCGCCGCGCCGATGCCGAGGTGGTGGAGCCCACCGATGGTGACCGCCGCGGCCACCAGGCCCCCGGCCACCATCAGCGCCAGCACGAGCGCGAGGGCCCGCGCGTCGTCGAACGAGGCCACCTGGAGGGAGAGGAGGGCGAGGACCGAACCGGACGAGGTCGCCGCGGTCCGCGGCGCGAGGTAGCCGCCCTCCCCCAGCAGGACCCACACTGCCCCGACCACGGCGAACGGCAGGGCGTGCCAGAACGTGTCGAGGCTGAGGTCGGGCCGGTCGAGGAGGGCGGCGAGCAGGGTCAGCCCCGCGACGAGGAGGGTCAGCTGGGGCAACGCCCGTCGACGCGCCAGGTACAGCGGCAGTGCCGCCGCGACCGCGACCAGCCCCACCGTCAGGGACACGTCGTCCCGGTGCCAGCCCAGCATCGCGCCGGTCGCGATCGAGGTGGACCAGGCGAGCCCGGCGACCACCCCGACGGACAGCACCGAGGTGAGCCGACCGATGGCCGGTGAGGCGGCGCCACGGAGCACGGCCGCGGCCGCCCCCAGCGACAGGGTGACCAGCAGCGCGAGCGCGAGCTGCCCACCCGCCGTCAGGCCGTCCCAGAACTCGCCGACGAACAGCCCCACAGCACCGAGCACGAGGGCGGCACCCACGTACCCGATCGCCTCGGCAGCCGTCGTGCGGTCGCGCCGGGCGGCGCCGCGTCCGGTGGCGTCGCGTCCCGTCGCGCGGCCCACGTCGGCGTCGACGCGCCCCCGTTCGTAGGCCGCGATCGCGGCGACCTGGTGGGCGCTGATCAGCCCCCTGCGTTCCCAGTCGGCCAGCCGCTCGAGCAGCGCGTCGATCCGGTCGATCACGGTGTCCCTCCTCGGTCGCCCACAGGATGGGGCCAGCGCCACACCACCGGAAGGAGGGGAAGGCCCTACCGCCGCCTGGGGGGCACCGGGAGATCAGTTCGCGCCGCACACCCAGATCGCGACCGTCTCGCCCGGGTCCGGCACGTAGGCGCCGGAGGTCAGGGCCGCCAACGCGGTCGCGCCCGCGGGTTCCGCGCGCAGCCGGCAGGCGCCCCACAGCCGGGCCTGGGCGTCCGCCACCGCCTCGTCGGGGACCGTGAGCGCGACGTGGATCTCGTCCCGGACGGCCCAGGCGTGGTCCCCGAGGCGGCGGGCCCCGAGCGCCGAGACCGCCAGACCGCCGACCTCGGTGTCGACCGGCTCCCCCGCGTCGAGGGCGACCCGCAGCGTCGGGCAGCCGTCGGTCTCGACCGCCACGACCCGGCGACCACGCCCGCGGAGCGCCGCGCAGGTCCCCGCGAGCAGGCCTCCGCCGCCGACGGCGACGACGACGGTGTCGACCGTGCCGAGGTCCTCCAGGACCTCCGCCGCCGCGGTGCCCTGGCCGGCGACCACGAGCGGGTCGTCGTAGGCGTGGGCTCGCAGTGCGCCGGTGGTGGCCACCAGGTGGTCGGCGCGATCGAGCGCATCGGCGTAGACCCCCGGGACGACCTCGACCTCGGCGCCGAGGGCGGCCAGCGGGTCGCGTTTAGACGCGGGCGAGGAGTCCGGCACGACGATGGTCGCCCGGTGCCCGAGCGCTCGCGCCGCCCACGCCACGGCCAGACCGAAGTTGCCTCCCGACGCGGCCACGACCCCGGCTGGTGGGACGCGGGCTCCCGCCAACAGGCTGGTCGCCCCACGGACCTTGAACGACCCCGTCGGTTGCAGCAGGTCGAGCTTCAACGCCAGACGGCCCGGCACCCCGAGGGCACCACCCTCCAGCGTGAGCAGGGGCGTGCGGCGGACGTGACCGACGATCCGGTCCGCGGCCGCCGCGACGTCGTCAGGACCCAGCGCGGTCGCGCTCAGGCGGAGCGCTCATGGGGCTCGTCGAGGTCACGCCGGGTGCCGTGCGGTACGAGGGTCGGGTTGACCTTCTCGCGCACGGTGTCGGCCGTGATGACGCACGTGCCGACGTCGCTCCGGGAGGGCAGCTCGTACATCGTGTTGAGCAGCACCTCCTCCAGGATGGCGCGGAGGCCGCGGGCTCCGGTCTGGCGCAGGATGGCCAGGTCGGCGATCGCCTCGAGCGCGTCGTCCTCGAACTCGAGCTCGACCCCGTCGAACTCGAAGAAGCGCATGTACTGCCGCGTGAGCGCGTTCTTGGGGCGGGTGAGGATGTCCACCAGCGCTTCGCGGTCCAGCGGGTCGACCGAGGTCACGATCGGCAGACGGCCGATGAACTCGGGGATGAGGCCGTACTTGACCAGGTCCTCGGGCAGCACGTTGCCGAGCAGCTCGGCCAGGTCCTCGTCGCGCTTGGCGGCCACGTCCGCGCCGAAGCCGACCCCGCGCTTGCCCTGCCGCTGCTCGACCACCTGTTCGAGGCCGGCGAACGCCCCACCGCAGATGAACAGGATGTTGCCCGTGTCGATCTGGATGAACTCCTGGTGGGGGTGCTTGCGCCCGCCCTGCGGCGGCACGGAGGCGACCGACCCCTCCAGGATCTTCAGCAGCGCCTGCTGGACGCCCTCGCCGGACACGTCGCGCGTGATCGACGGGTTGTCCGACTTGCGGGCGATCTTGTCGACCTCGTCGATGTAGATGATGCCCGTCTCGGCCTTCTTGACGTCGAAGTCCGCCGCCTGGATGAGCTTGAGGAGGATGTTCTCGACGTCCTCACCGACGTACCCGGCCTCGGTCAGGGCGGTGGCGTCCGCGATCGCGAACGGCACGTTCAGCAGCTTGGCGAGGGTCTGGGCGAGCAGGGTCTTACCCGACCCGGTGGGGCCGAGCAGCAGGATGTTCGACTTCTGCAGCTCGACGTCGTCACCGGTGGACGGACCCACCTGGATGCGCTTGTAGTGGTTGTAGACCGCGACCGCGAGGGACTTCTTGGCCGCGTCCTGCCCCACCACGTAGTCGTTGAGGAAGCCGTAGATCTCCTTCGGCTTCGGCAGCTCGTCGAGCTGGAGGTCGGCCGGCTCGGCGAGCTCCTCCTCGATGATCTCGTTGCACAGGTCGATGCACTCGTCGCAGATGTAGACACCCGGGCCCGCGATGAGCTTCTTGACCTGCTTCTGCGACTTGCCGCAGAACGAGCACTTCAGGAGGGCGTCTCCCTCACCGAACTTGGCCATCGCTCGCCCTCCAGCTCGCGTGCAGCACCGTCTCGACCGACCGCGCTCGCCGATGGTAACGGCGGGGCGCGGCGCCCGCAGTCAAGGTGCCGGCCACCCAGACCGGACCCCCCTCGACCGAGGCGGGCGGTCGGCGTGAGGGATGACGCTGCGTCACCCCCACCGGCGGGAACGTCAGCGCAGCGCCCGCTCCTGGACCTTGCGGCTGTCGATGATCTCGTCGACCACGCCGTACTCCTTGGCCGCCTGGGCCTCGAGGATGAAGTCGCGGTCGGTGTCGGTGGCGATGCGCTCGACGGTCTGACCGGTCTTCTCGGCGAGGATCTCGTTGAGCAGGTCCCGCATGCGCAGGATCTCGCGCGCCTGGATCTCGATGTCGACCGACTGGCCCTCAGCCCCGCCGGACGGCTGGTGCATCAGGATCCGCGAGTGCGGCAGCGCGAACCGCTTGCCCGGCGTGCCGGCCGCCAGCAGGACCGCCGCGGCCGACGCCGCCTGGCCCATGCAGATGGTCTGCACGTCGCACTTGATGTACTCCATGGTGTCGTAGATCGCGAACAACGCCGTGATGGAGCCCCCCGGCGAGTTGATGTAGATCGCGATGTCCTTGTCGGGGTCCTCGGACTCGAGGTGGAGCAGCTGTGCCATGACGAGGTTGGCGATCTCGTCGTTGACGGGCGTCCCGAGGAACACGATGCGCTGCTGGAGCAACCGCGAGTAGATGTCGAAGGCGCGCTCGCCCCGGTTCGTCTGCTCGATGACGGTCGGGACCAGGTAGTTGGTCGGGCTCTGCAGCCCGAGGCCGGTGACGTCCACGGCGGGTCCTTGTCGCGAAGGGGGCGGCGGGCACGTGCGTGCCACGTCGCCGGAGCGTACCGAGGGCCCCAGGGCACCCGGGGGGCTTGCGCCCTGGCCACGCAGGTCGCCTCGGCTCACCTCTCCCCCGTGACCCGGACCAGGCCCCGTGGCGGTAGCGGGTGCAGATCGTCGGGCTGAGCCGACGATCCGCACCCGGTAGGTCCCTCAGGCAGCCCTCGGGCCCGGTATCCACAGGCTGGAGGAGGCCCCCGGCGGTGCAGGGTGTGCGCGATGGCAGCCTCGCCGAATGGAACCCGACGACGCCCCCGGTGGCGCCCCCAGCGGCCTGCACCTGCCCGACCCGTGGCCGGGCTTCGACCACGCCTGCCGCGAGCGCCACGGCGTCGCCGACCCAGAGCTCGCGCTCGCGCACGGGGTCGCCGTGCAACGGTTCCACGACCGGACCGCCCGGGAAGGCTGGAGCCGTGCCAGGCCCGGGATCCGGCTCCACCCCCACGTGAACGACTCGGTCCAGCAGCGGCTCCTGGTCGTCACGGTGAGCACCGGCGGGCTGGCCGCGGCCAGCCGTGACACCGCGGCGTGGCTCCACGGCCTCCAGCGGTACCCACCGGACCGCCCCAGCGTGGCGGTCGTCCACAGCTGTCGTGCCACCTCGTACCGCGACGTGTCCGTCCATCGCGCCCGGTGGCTGACGGCTGACGACATCGTCGAGGTACAGCGGGTCCCGACCCTGTCGATCCGGGCGATGCTGCTCAGCTCGGTCCGCGCACCGGCGGACCGGCAGCGCGCACGGCTCATCGACGTGTTGCACCTGGGTCTGGTCACGCCGGCCGAGATCCTCGCGCTGCTCGACGCCACCGGACCGGTGCCGGGCAAGGACACGCTCCGTCGTCTCTGCGAGGAGCTCGGACCACTGCTGATCGAGTCCATCTTCCAGGACGACGTCGCTCGGACGCTCGCCGGGCTCGGCTACCCCGCCGAGAACTCGACCCACCGCATCGACACCGTGGACGGCATGGGTCTCACCTGCGACGTCGCGCTCCTGCCGTGGCGCATCGCCCTCGAACCGGAGGGTGACGCCTTCCACCGCTCACGCCACCAGCGGCGACTCGACCGGCGCCGCATCGCGGCGTACGCCGGTACCGACTGGGTCCCGGTCCCGATCGACTGGCGCGACTGGCTCGAGGATCGCGACCACGTCCTCGACGCGATCGACGCGGCCATCGCCGCGCAGCGTCGCCGTGGCATCGGCGTCGACCACCTTCCGCCGCGCCGCTCGTAGCCCGATCACCACGGCCACGGCCGGTACCGGGTGCGGATCGTCGGGCTGAGCCGACGTTCCGCACCCGCTACCGCCCCACGGTGCTGGCCACGCAGGTCGCCGCCGGCTCACTCCTCCTCGGAGCTGCCCTCCGCGTCCTGCTCGACCGGGGCCTCGGCGGGCTCCTCGACCGGGGCCTCCGGCTGAGGGACGTCGACGACCTCCGGCGGCGCCTCGACGATGAGGCCGTCGACCACGGTGAGACCGACGTCCTCGAGCACGGCCTGCGACGGCGCCCCGTCGACCTCGGCGGCCGCGACGATCGCGTCGATGGCCTTGCGGCGCATGATGTCACCGAGCAGGGCCGGGAGGCTGCCCTGCTGCTGGATGATGCGGGCGATCTCCTGCGGCGGCATCTCGTTGGTCTGCGCGTGCCGGACGATCTCGCGGTCGATGTCGGCCGACTCGACCGGGACCTCGAGCTTCGAGGCGAGCTGGTCGAGCACGAGCTGGGCCTTGACGGTGCCCTCGGCCTGCTCGCGAGCGTTGCTCTCGAACTCCTCGCGCGTGGTGCCCTCGAGCTCGAGGAGCTGCTCGACCTCGGCGCCGAACCGCTCGGCCTGGTGCTCGAGCTGGTGGATGCGCTGCTCGGCGTCGGCCTCGACCATCGCCGGTGGCAGAGGCACCTCGACGGTCGCCAGGTAGGCCTCCAGGGTCTGACCACGCAGGTCGTGCTGGGCCTGGAGGATGCTGCGCTTGAGCAGCGCGTCGCGGATGTCCTTGCGCAGCTCCTGGATGGAGTCGAACTCGGACGCGGTCATCGCGAAGTCGTCGTCGAGGGCCGGCAGCTGCTTCTCGCGCACGTCCTTGACGGTCACCGTGAAGGTGGCGTCCTCGCCGCCGTGCTCGGGGTAGCCCTCGGGCAGCGCGTCCTCGTAGGTGAACTCGTCACCGGCGGCCTTGCCCACGGCCTCCTCGTCGAGCTTCGGGGTCACCCCGGCCGACCCGATCTCGTAGAGGGCGTCCTCGACTCGGGCCGACTCGAGCTCGGTGCCGTCGACCGCGACCGCGAGGTCGAGGGTGACGAGGTCACCCTTCTTGGCCGCACGCTCGACGACCTCCACCTCGGCGAAACGCTCACGCATCTGCTCGAGCTGCTCGTCGACCTTGGCGTCGTCCACGTCCCACTGCGGGAAGCTCACCGAGATGCCCGTGTGGTCGGGCAGGTCGACCTCGGGCCGGATCTCGATGGTGGCGGTGAAGGTGCAGCCGTCGGCCTCGGTGAAGGACTCGACGTCAACCTCGGGCTGACCGACCGGGACCAGCTCCTCGGACTGCACCGCCTCGAGGTAGTAGTCGGTCAGCGAGGCCTCCAGGGCCTGCTGGGCGATGACGCCGTCACCGAACCGCTGCTCGATGAGGCGACGCGGCGCCTTCCCCGGTCGGAACCCGGGGACGTTCACCTGCTTGGCGAGCTCGCGGGCGGCCTTGTCGAAGGCCTGCTTGACGCGCTTGGGCTCGACCTCGACGGTGAGCTTGACCTTGACCGGGTCGAGGGTCTCGACGGACGTCTTCACGGGCGGTGGATCCTCGGTCGACGGGAGCGGGCCGGCGGACGCCTTCAGGAGGGCAGGGGCGGACGATCCGCGGCACACAGGTGGGAGCTCCGACGAACGGAGCGGGCGCGATGGTTCCAGGTCCGCCCCCCGGTGTCCATCCAGCGTGCGGGCGCCCAGCCATGGCAGGCTGCTCGGACCGTCCACCTGGAGGTCACGCCGTGCCCGAGCTCGAGCCCGAGGAGCACGCGGCAGCTCGCAGCAACTGGCTGCGCGCAGCGGTGCTCGGCGCCAACGACGGCATCGTGTCCACCGCCGCCCTGGTGGTCGGCGTCGCGGCGGCGACCACGACCCGCGACCCGGTCGTGATCGCCGCGATCGCGGGGTTGCTGGCCGGCGGCGCCTCCATGGCCGTCGGTGAGTACGTGTCGGTCGCCGCGGCCAAGGACGCCCAGCAGGCCGACGTCCGCCGCGAGGCCGAGGAGCACGCCACCGACCCGGAGGGTGAGCTGGTGGAGCTGGCGCGGATCTACGAGGACCGGGGGGTCTCGCCGGCGACGGCACGGGCGGTGGCGGCCGAGCTCTCGGCCGCGGACGCCCTCGGCGCCCACGCCCGGGACGAGCTGGGCATCACCGAGACGCTGTCCGCCCGGCCGTTGCAGGCCGGGCTGGCCTCGGCCGCCTCCTTCGCCACCGGTGGCGCCATCCCGCTGCTCGCCGTCCTCCTCTCCCCCACGGGCGCGATCGTGCCCGCGGTGGTGACCGCGACGCTGCTGGCGCTGCTGCTGCTCGGTGTCCTGTCAGCGACGGCCGGTGGCGCCCGTCGGGGACGTGCCGTGCTACGCATCCTGGTCGGCGGCACGGCGGCGATGCTGGTCACCTTCGGTGGCGGCGCCCTCCTCGGCAACGGTCCGCTCTGAGGCGCCCGCGATCGCGCAGCCGACCGCCAGGAGGATGAGCAACAGGGTCCGGGCGGGGGCGCCCTCGGCCTGGGTCCCGGCCGCGGCGCTGGCGAGCAGCAGGGCGACCACCACGGCGAGGCCGACCCGGGCCGCGGCCACGCCGCCGACCCAGATCCACACACCGAGCGCGGCCAGCAGCGGTCCGGCGACCAGCAGCCCCCACCCCGTCGCCGGGGCGACCTCGAGCAGCGAGCCGACGCCGATGACCACCAGGACACCGAGCACGGCGTTGCCGAGCCCGAGCAGCACCATCGCCGTCGCGGTGATCCGCCGCACCAGCCGGCCACCCCGCAGGGAACGTCCGAGCACGTCGTCAGCCACCTCGCCACCCCCCGGTCGGGCCGTGCACATCGGCCTAGTCACGGTTGACATCGCCACCTAGCGTAGGCGCCCGCTGACGGAGCGTGCTCGCCGGATGCACCTCCGCACCCCACGCGGAGTGGTCCGTCGGCGGTAACGGGAGGAACCGGAGTGACCACCACGTCACCCACCGCACCGGCACGTTGGACCGCCGCCCTCGGCGTCCTCGTGCTGGCGGCCGCCCTGGCGGTCGTCACCCCCAGTCCGGGGCTCGCGCACCCGGACGCCTGCGAGAAGTCGGCCACGTCTGCCTCGGGCTTCGGCCAGCGCCTGCTCGGCATCGTCAACGTCTTCGCCGCCTTCCTGCCGGGAGCGACCGATGACACCGACCACGCCGACGACGCCGAGGAGTGCTTCAGCGAGGAGATCGCCGCCAGCCTCGACGACTCGGACGCCGTCCTCGGTGCCGGCGAGGTCGACGGCGAGGGCCTGATCCACGTGGCGAACCTGCCCAAGTCCGGCCCGTTCGTCGGCACCAGCAACTTCAACTCCGACATCGCCTTCCAGGGCGACTACGCCATCCAGGGCAACTACCAGGGCTTCCAGATCACCGACATCTCCGACCCGGCGGCCCCCCAGGTGGTCAGCCAGGTCGACTGCCCGGGGTCGCAGAACGACGTGTCGGTGTACGGCGACCTGATCATCACCTCGACCGACTCGCCGCGCACCAACGACACCTGCGACAACGCCCCCCAGCCCGCGGCGCGCCGCGCCGACCCCGACACCTGGGAGGGCATCCGGATCTTCGACTGGTCCGACCCGACCGACCCGCAGCTGCTGACCAGCGTGCTGACCTTCTGCGGCTCGCACACCCACACGATCCTGCCCGACGATGCGAACGACCGCCTGCTGGTCTACGTCTCCTCCTACGACGTGGCGACCAACTACTGGAACTGCGGGACCCCGTGGACCAACATCTCGGTGGTGGCGGTGCCGCTGTCCGACCCGGCGTCCGCATCCGTCATCGGGACCCCGGACCCGTGGGAAGGCAGCGGTTTCACACCCAACCCGGGCACCGCGCGGTCACCGAACTGGCCCGCCGAGGGCTTCCCCGGCACCCGCACGACCAACGGCTGCCACGACATCACGACCTACCCGGCCATCGGCCTCGCTGCCGGCGCGTGCATGGGTGAGGGCGTGCTGATGGACATCACCGAGCCGGAGTCCCCCGTCGTGACCGCCCAGGTGCTCGACGACAACTTCGCGTTCTGGCACAGCGCCACGTTCAACCACGACGGGACGGCGGTGCTGTTCACCGACGAACTCGGCGGCGGCGGGGCGGCGACCTGCAACCCCACGATCCCGGACGAGCAGGGCGCGAACGCCATCTACGTCATCGAGGACGGTGACCTCGAGTTCGCCTCGTACTGGAAGCTGCCCCGCGTGCAGTCCAACACCGAGAACTGCGTGGCTCACAACGGCAGCCTGCTGCCGCTGCAGGACCGCACCGTGATGTCGCAGTCCTGGTACCAGGGCGGCGTGGTGCTGCTGGACTGGACCGACCCGTACGACCCGCAGGAGCTGGCGTGGTTCGACCGTGGCCCGTTCGACGAGGACAACCTCGGCATCGCCGGGTCGTGGAGCGCCTACTTCTACAACGGCTACATCTACTCCAACGACATCCAGGAAGGCCTGGACGTGTTCCGCGTCGACCCGCGGGCCATCGGCTCGAAGGCGCAGGGTGAGCTGAACAGCTCGAAGGTCGACGAGCTCAACGCCCAGCACCAGGAGCCGCTCGTGAATCGTCGCGGCCGGTAGGCGACACCGCACCACCCGTGGGGCCCCGCCGATCCGGTGGGGCCCCACCCGTCCGCACGGAGCCCGCCCGGCCAGCAGCTAGCCTGCGCCGTTCCGGGATGTGGCGCAGCTTGGTAGCGCACCTGCTTTGGGAGCAGGGGGTCGTCGGTTCGAATCCGGCCATCCCGACGGAACTCGCGTCAGTTCAGCGGTGGGCGGGGTGCACCCCGTCGCAGCGGCGGCAGGTCGCACGCACCCCGAGCGGGAAGACCTGCACGTCGAGCCGCCGGCCGCACCGGGCGCAGTAGCGCGGCGGGTCGAGCTCGAGCCGCGCCGCGCAACGCGCCGCGTCGTGGGTCTCCCCCGGCTCCGCGCCGCAGGCGGGGCAGAACCCGGCCACAGCTAGAGCACGTCCTGGAGGGCACGGACCGGCACGTCGAGGTCCTCGAGCATCTTGAGGTCCTCCTGCGGCGTGCGTCCGAGCGTCGTCAGGTAGTTGCCGACGATCAGGCCGTTGACGCCACCGAGGATGCCGGCGCCCTGCAGGTCCTTGAGCGCCACCTCCCGGCCCCCCGCGAGGCGCAGCAGGGTCCACGGCAGGATCAGCCGGAACAGCGCGATGGCGTGCAGCGCCTCGCGCGGCTCGAGCGGCTCGCGCAGCTGGAGCGGCGTGCCCGGGCGGGGGTTCAAGAAGTTGAGCGGGGTCTCGGTCGGGCGGAACTCGGCCAGCTCGAGCGCGAGCTCGGCCCGCTGCACGCGGGTCTCGCCCATCCCGACGATGCCGCCCGAACAGACCTCCATCCCGTGCTCGCGCACGAGGTTGAGGGTCGCCCAACGCTCGTCCCAGGTGTGGGTCGAGGCGACCTGCGGGAAGTGGGAGCGTGCTGCCTCGAGGTTGTGGTTGTACTTGACCACCCCGGCGTCGGACAGGCGCTGTGCCTGCTCGGCGGTGAGGATCCCGGCCGAGACGGCGACGTGCATCTCGGTGTGCTCGTGGACGGTGGCGGTCAACTCGAGGATGTTCTCCATCAGCCGTTCGTCGGGACCTCGGACGGCGTAGACGATGCAGAACTCGCTGGCGCCAGCCTCCTGGGCGCTGCGGGCCGCCTCGAGGACCTCGGGACCGGTCAGCAGCGGTTGCGGCTTGACGTCGGTGGCGAACACCGACGACTGCGAGCAGAACGAGCAGTCCTCGGGGCAGCCACCGGTCTTGCCCGACACGATCGACTCGAGCGCGACCTCCTCGCTGGTCCACGTCACCCGGACCCGGTGGGCGAGGTCGAGCATCGCGTCGAGGACGGCGCCGTCACCGTGTGGGGCGTCGATGTCGAGCTCCGCCAGGGCGTACGCGTGGCTGGCCGGCAGCGTCTCGCGGCGGCCGAGGAGGATCGCCTCGCAGTCGGCGAGCAGCCCTGCCGGGTCGGCGACCAGCGCGGCCACGGCAGCGGCGTCACGGACCGGGGTCGCGGGCAGCACGTCGCCCGGACCGGCAGCGTCGGCGGTGGGTGGGGCCACGGGGTGCTCGGGAGCGGACACGGTGACACCTTCCGGGGGGCCCGCCCGCGGCGGTGGGCACGCGGGTCTCGGTGCGTGAAGCCTACGGCCGGGCGCGTCGCCCACCGAGTTCGGGGCCGAGGTGGGCCGCCACGTCGGCCAGCGGCTGCGGCCCCGCCAGGTCCAGGACGGGCAGGACCCCGATGAGGCGTCCCGAGGCCCGCTGCAGCTCGGCGAGGTTGGTGCGCGTGGCCTCGTCCGGATCGGTCGGGTAGCCCGAGACGACCACGCCGGCCACCTCGAGGTCCCGGTGGGCCGCCGCCTCCAGGGTGAGCGCGGTGTGGTTGAGCGTGCCGAGGCCCGAGCGCGCGACCACGACCATCGGCAGTCCCAGCGCCGCGGCGAGGTCGGCGCAGGTGGTGCCGTCCGAGCCCAGCTCGACCAGCAACCCGCCCGCCCCCTCGACGACCAGGTCGGCGTCGGGGTGGGCTGCGGCCGCGTCGACGACGACCTCCAGCAGCTCGGCGCCGGTCAGCTCGGCCCCGCCGAGGCGGACCGCGACGCCCGGCGCCAGGGACGGTCCGACGACCGGACCGACCACGGTCGTCACGTCGGCCAGCGCCCCGACGTCCGCGGCGTCGTCGTCCCCGTCGGCCGCACCGGACTGGACCGGCTTGACGTAGACCACCTCGCGGCCGAGGTCGGCCCGCAGCCGGCACAGCGCGGCGGCCACGACGGTCTTGCCGATGCCGGTGTCCGTGCCCGTGACGAAGAAGCCGGTCCGGCCCGCCAGCGCGCCCCGGGCGTTCACGACGCGTCGGCCGTGGCCAGCGCGTCCCGGAAGGCGCCGACCGCACGGTCGATGTCGTCGTCGGTGTGGGTCGCCATGACCGTGGCGCGCAGACGCGCCGACCCCGGTGCCACGGACGGCGGTCGGATCGCCACGGCCAGGACGTCGTGCTCGAGGAGCCGCGCCATCCCGTCGAGGGCGGCGCGGTTCGAGCCGACGACCACCGGGACGATGCAGGCGTCGGGCGCGGCGACGGCGTGACCGGCGGCACGCAGCCCGTCCGCGAGGTCACGGGCGAGGCGCAGGGCCCGCTCGCGGCGCTCGGGTTCACGACGTACGACGGTGATGGCCGCACGTGCGGCGGCGACCGCCGGGGGTGGCAGGGCGGTGTCGAACACGAACGGGCGGGCACGGTTGCGCAGCCAAGCCGTCAGGTCGGCGCTGCCCGCCACGTAGCCGCCCACGCTGCCGAGCGCCTTCGACAGGGTCGCGACCACCGCGTGGATCCGATCCTCGCAGCCGAGCGCGGCCGCGGTCCCGCGCCCCTCCGGGCCGAGGACACCGCTGCCGTGCGCGTCGTCGACGATGACCGCCGCACCGTGCCGCTCGGCCACGTCGCAGAGGGCGGGCAGGGGTGCCACGTCCCCGTCCATCGAGAACACCCCGTCGGTGACCAGCAGCCGTCGGGCGCCATCGGGCGCGTCGGCCAGCAGCGCGGCGGCGTGATCGGCGTCCCCGTGGCGGTAGACGCGGACCTCGGCGCGGGCGAGGCGGCACGCGTCGACGATCGACGCGTGGTTGAGCTCGTCGGACACCACCACGTCGCCGCGACCCGCCAGTGCGGTCACCACGCCGAGGTTGGCCAGGTACCCCGAGGAGAACAGCAGCGCGTCATCGGTGCCCTTCCAGTCGGCGAGCGTCTCCTCCAGTTCGCGGTGCGGCGTCTGTCCACCGGTGACCAGCCGCGCCGACCCGCTGCCGGTCCCGAGCCGCTGCGCAGCCTCGACGGCGGCGGCCACGACCTCGGGGTGAGTCGCCAGCCCGAGGTAGCCGTTGGAGCACAGGTGCAGCAGCCGCCGGAGGCCCTCGGGTGTCTCCAGGTCGATCCACGGCTCGGCGCCGGAGGTGTGGTGGCGCAGGCTGCGCGACAGATCGGCGCGTTCGAGGTCGGCGAGCGCCGCTCCCAACCAGTCGAGCGGCCCGTCACCTGCGGGAGGGCCGGTCACGGTGACGCCGGTGGCGCGGCCAGCTCGCGCGTCACCCGGTCGGTCGCCGCGGCGATCGTGGTCACCAGGAAGCGCAGGTCCTCGTCGGACATCGCCGGCGCCGGCATCAGCACGATGGTGTCCCCGAGCGGGCGCACGATGATCCCGTCGTCACGCACGGCGTCGCACACCCGCTTGGCGGCCTGCAGCCCGGCCGGGAACGGCTCCTTGGTCCCCCGGTCGGCGACCAGTTCGATGCCGCACATCAGCCCGCGCCGCCGCACCTCGCCGACGTGCGGTTGCCCGTCGAACGCGGTCAGCGCGTCCGCCAGGACCTCGGCCTTCGCGCGGGCCATCGCCGGCACGTCCTCGGCGACGAACAGCTCGAGGTTGGCAGACGCCACGGCTGCCGCCAGCGGGTTCCCGGCGTAGCTGTGGCCGTGGTAGAGGGTCCGGCCGGAGTCGGGCGCGCCGAGGAACGCCTCGTAGACCGCCTCGGTGGTCAGGGTCGCCGACATCGGGATGTAGCCGCCCGTCAGGGCCTTGCCGACGGCCATCAGGTCCGGGGTGATGCCCTCCAGCTCGGACGCCCAGGTGGCACCGGTGCGCCCGAAGCCCGTCGCGACCTCGTCGACGATGAGCAGCACCCCGTGCCGGTCGCAGATCTCACGCAGACGTCGCAGGTGTCCGTCGGGAGCGGTGATGATGCCGGCTGCCCCCTGGACCAGCGGCTCGGTCACGACCGCGGCGACCCGGTGGCCCTCAGCGGCGAGCACCTCGTCGAGGGCGTCCGCGCACGCGAGGTCGCACTCCTCGGGGCTGCGCTCGAGCGGGCAGCGGTAGCAGTAGGGCGAGGGGATGCGGCGGGTCTCGAACAGCAGGGGGCCGTACAGCGCGTGGAACGGGTCGAACCCGCCGACCGAGACCGACCCGAGGGTGTCCCCGTGGTAGGCGTTGTCGAGGCACACGAACAGGTCGCGCCGGTCGTCACCCAGGTGGCGGTGGTAGGCGAAGGCGATCTTGAGGGCGACCTCGACGGCGGACGAGCCGTTCTCGGAGAAGAACGCCCGCGAGATGCCGTCGGGAGCGAGGTCCACCAGCCGACGAGCGGTCTCGATCGCCGGGGGGTTGGTCAGGCCGAGGAAGGTCGCGTGCGGGAGCGCGTCGGCCTGCGCGTGCAGGGCATCGACCAGCTCACGCCGATCGTGGCCCCAGAGGTCGACCCACAGCGAGGAGTTGCCGTCCAGGAAGCGGCGGCCGTCGGTCGTGGTCAACCAGCAGCCCTCACCCCGTTCGACGACGAGGGCGTCCTCGGTGACCCACTGCTGCTGCTGGGTGAAGGGGTGCCACACGTACCGGTGGTCGTCGGCGACCAGCTGGCGGGTGCGCTCGTCCACTGGCTCGGCTCCGTCGACTCGGGCGGGCCGAGCCTAAGCAGGCCTGCGCGCCCGGCCCAAGCCGTCGCGGCCGGGACCGACCGCCGGGCCAGGTGGACTAGCGTCCCCCGCTGACTTCGAGGACAGGTACGACCGTCACCTCCGACCTCTCGCCGCGCCGCGCGACTCACACGGTCGCGTCGTTGCTCGAGGTCGCCGTCCGGGTCTTCAACGAGCGCGGCTACGACGGGACCTCGATGGAGGACCTCGCGCGGGCGGCGGGCATCACCAAGTCCTCGATCTACCACCACGTCCGTGGCAAGGAGGCCCTCCTCGGGATGGCGCTCGACACCGCGCTCGGCGCGTTGTTCGACGCGCTCGACGAGGCCGCGTCGACGGAGGGACCGGCCCGGGACCGGCTCGAGCACGTCCTGCGCCGCAGCGTCGAGGTCCTGGCGGCCGAGCTGCCCGCCGTGACCCTGCTGCTGCGGGTCCGCGGCAACACCGCGACCGAGCTCGACGCCCTGGAACGCCGACGCGAGTTCGACCGGCGCGTCACCGAGCTGGTCGAGCAGGCGGTCGCCGAGGGCGATGTGCGTGCCGACCTCGACCCCGCGCTGGTCACCCGCCTGCTGTTCGGCACCGTCAACTCCCTCGTCGAGTGGTACCGGCCGGGGCACGGGGCGACCGCCGAGGAGGTCGCCGACGGCCTCGTC
Source organism: Nitriliruptor alkaliphilus DSM 45188 (assembly GCF_000969705.1). GTDB lineage: Bacteria > Actinomycetota > Nitriliruptoria > Nitriliruptorales > Nitriliruptoraceae > Nitriliruptor > Nitriliruptor alkaliphilus. The sequence goes on along the minus strand of NZ_KQ033901.1, from coordinate 5,231,694 downwards.
GCGCTGCTCTTCGAGGGCCTCGACCCGCGCTGAGCCGCCGTCGAACAGCGGCGGTCGAACAGCGCCGGTCGATCAGCGCCGGTCGACGATGCGCTTGGCCTTGCCGATCGAGCGGGTCACCGCCGCCGGCTCGACCACTTCGACGTCGACGCTGACCCCGATGCGGGCCTTGATGCGCTGCTGCAGCGTCGCTGCCGCCCGCCCGCGGTCGTCGCCGAGCAGTTGGCCCTCCCGCGCCTCGACCCGGACCGTCATGCTGTCCATCCGGTCGGGCCGGGTCAGCACGCACTCGAAGTGGGGTGCGAGCCCGTCGACCTCGAGCAGCAGCTCTTCGACCTGCGAGGGGAACAGGTTGACGCCGCGCAGGATGATCAGGTCGTCGCTGCGCCCGGTGATCTTCTCGATGCGCCGCATGGTGCGCGCCGAGCCGGGCAGCAGCCGGGTGAGGTCGCGGGTGCGGTAGCGGACGACCGGCATCGCCTCCTTGGTCAGGGAGGTGAACACCAGCTCGCCCTGCTCGCCGTCGGGCAGCACCTCACCGGTGTCCGGGTCGACGATCTCGGGGAAGAAGTGGTCCTCCCAGACGTGCAAGCCGTCCTTGGTCTCCACGCACTCGTTGGCCACACCCGGGCCGATGACCTCCGACAGCCCGTAGATGTCGACCGCGTGCATGTCGAAGGCGTCCTCGACCTCGGCGCGCATCGCCTCCGTCCAGGGCTCGGCGCCGAAGACGCCGACCTTCAGGTTGGTGCCTCGGGGGTCGAGACCCTGCTCGCGCATCTCGTCGAGGATCGACAGCGCGTAGGACGGCGTGACCATGATGGCGTCGGCGCCGAAGTCGACGAGGAGCTGGACCTGGCGTTCGGTCATGCCGCCCGAGACCGGCACGACCGTGCACCCGAGCCGTTCGGCCCCGTAGTGCGCGCCGAGGCCACCGGTGAACAGCCCGTAGCCGTAGGCGACGTGGACCACCCACCCGGGGCGGACGCCGCTGGCCCGCAGGGACCGGGCCACGACCTGGGCCCAGGTGTCGACGTCACGCTGGGTGTAGCCGACCACGGTGGGCTTACCGGTCGTGCCCGACGAGGCGTGCAGCCGGACCACCTGCTCGCGCGGGACGGCGAACATCCCGAACGGGTACTCCTCACGCAGGTCCTGCTTGGTGGTGAACGGGAACCGAGCCAGGTCGGCGAGGTCGCGCAGGTCGTCCGGGTGCACGCCGGCCTCGTCGAAGGCCCGCCGGTAGCGCGGCACGTTGGTGTACGCGTGCCCGAGCGACCAGCGCAGCCGTTCGAGCTGGAGCCCCCGCAGCTCGTCGATCGACGCGGTCTCGATCGGCTCCAGGGTCGCGGGGTCGGGTGTCAGATCCAGCACGTCAGGTGGTCTCCCGTAGGGTGCGGCTGCGACCACGGAACTCGGCGATCAGCGCCTCGTCGGGCGCGGTCCGGCGCACGGTGACGTCGGTGATCCCGCTCCGCCCGAAGCGGGCGCGCTCGACCGCCTCGGCGACGAGCACGTCCCCACCGTGGGCCGCGGCGATGAAGTCGATCTCGGCGGTGGCGGCCACGGTCGTCGGCCGTCCGCTGTTGCAGGCGCAGGCGAACGCCGTGTCGGCGAGCAGGAAGACGTGCCCCCCGTGGGCGATGCCGTGCCCGTTGAGGTGCCGATCGCCGACCCGCATGGTCACGCGGGCGTAGCCCTCGCGCACCTCGAGCACCTCGATGCCGAGGTCCGCGGAGGCCTGATCGTCGGCCATCATGGCCACGGCAGGATCGAGCTGCACCGGCTCGCCGGTCGCCTCGCCAGAGGTGGCGCCGGTCGCCTCGTCGGATGCGGCGCCGGTCGCTTCGTCGGGTGGGGTCACGCTTTGAACGCCTCGAACGGTTGCTGACACGCGTCGCAGAACCGTACGTCGCGACACGGTGTGGGGCCGAAGTTCGACTCCCGGACGGTGTCCGCGGACCCGCAGTACGGGCAGGGCCGCGGATCGGATGCCGGTCCGAGCATCAGCGGCAGGGTCACGCGACCGTCGGGCGCGGGCGCGCCGGTGGCGCCGCCGGGTGGCGCGATCCCGAACTCCCGCAGGCGCTCGCGTCCGACCGCGTCGATGCGGTCGGGCGTCCAGGGTGGATTGAAACGGAACCGGACGGTGACCTCGTCGACGCCGGGGACGGCCGAGGCAGCAGCCACGACGTCGCGTTCGATCATGTCGGTGGCCGGACAGCCCGCGAAGGTCGGCAGCAGCTCGACGTAGACGTGCCCGCCGTCGACGTCCAGCTCGTGGAGCATCCCGAGCATCCCGATGGTGACCGGGGGGAGCTCCGGGTCGGGGACGTCGGCGATGGCGGCCCGGACCCGCGCCACGTCCGGCCCGGTCGCGGTGGGGCCGGCGAGGGGCGTGCTGGCGTATCGGGTGGTGGTCACCAGCGTGCTCCCGGGTGGGCGCGGTAGAGGGCGGTCATCTCGGGCCAGACGTCCTCGGTGAAGTCCGCGGTGTGTCGCCCCTGCCGTCCGCCCCGTGCCTCCGCGGGGACGGCGGTGGGTACCAGATCACCGAACCCGGCCGCCTCGAGCAGCGGGCCGATGATCTCCAGCCACCGCTCCCCCAGCACCTGGTGGCCGACGGGCAGCAGGCCCGCAGCGAGGGCCTCCTCCTCGGCGGGGAACGGCTCGGCGAGTCCGAGCGCCTCGGGCAGCTCGGCGGCCAGCGCCGCGCGGAAGCGCGCCCGTGCGTCCTCCGATCCGGTGGTGAGGCGGGTGAACCACTGGTCGGCGTGCTCGAGGTGGTAGCGCTCCTCGAAGCGGAGCTTGCCGGCCACGGCGGCGATGTCCGGATCGCGGCTCTCGGTCAGCGCGTTCAGGCGCACCGCGTCGAACCGCTCGTAGGCCCAGTGCCGTGCGAGGGTGGCCGCGAAGTCCCGCGGCGGGCGTTCGCACACGATGGCGTGCCGGTAGCCGTCGGGCTCACGGCCGAGGCCGAGGGCGTCCACCGCGGTCCGCTGCGCCTCGCCGGTCACGTCGAGCCCGACGAGCACCTGGTACCAGAGGTCGGCGTGGTTGATCTCGTCCTGGGCGATGGTGGAGAACGCCATGTCCTCCTCCATCGACGGCGCGACGCCGGTCCAGTGCGAGGCACGGTGACCGGTGATCAGCTCGTCATCGGCGAGGACCAGCAGCAGCTGCGCCCGAACCGTGCCGAGGTCGACGGGAGTGGCGACGGCGCTCACGTGCCGCTCGATGATCGCGGGGTGTCCCGCTCGCGGACGTGGCCGAGACCGCGCTCGTCGGCGGCGGCACGGGCGGCCTCGCGCTTGTCGCGGAAGCCGGAGTATCCCTTCTGCTGGCGGTAGCTGTCGTCGACCTTGCGTTCGAGCAGCGTCGGGTCGTGGAGGCGGTGGATGTCCTCGGTGGCCACGACCGCGAAGTCGACGCCCTCGTGGTGGCGGAAGTGGGTCTCCCGCGCGAGCAGCAGGGCCGCCTCGGGGTCGGCGGCGTGCAGCGCCCCGACGTGCGTCAGGGGGTCGTCGAACTTGCGTCGACCGAAGACCTCGTAGGTGGCCATGTGCTGCTCCCGGGGGGTGGTGGGGAGGTGCCGGGGGGTGGTGGGGAGGTGCCGGGGGGTGGTGGGGAGGTGCCGGGGATGGTGGGGGGAGGTGCCGGGGTGTGGACCTGCGTGGTTGAGGTGCGGGTGGACGTCGCGTGGCGGTCGGTCAGGCGGCGGCGGGGACGCGGTCGCCGGTGATGATGTCGTGCACCCAGGCGTGGTGGCGGTGCAGCAGCTGGCGCGCCTCCAGCCGGATCGCGGTGCTCGGTGACGGATCACCCTTGACCAGCGCGGCGAGCTCGTCCCAGTCGGGCTCGGTGTACTCCCAGCGACCCGCGTCGGGGTCGTAGCGCAGGTCCGGATCGGGTAGCTCGATACCGACGTCCCAGAGCTTGGGGACGTAGGTCGACAGCCACTCCTGGCGGGACTCCTCGTTGGTCCGCGGCTTGATGCCCCAGCGGATCGACGGGTCGTCCTCGCGGGCCACGTCGGTGCCGAAGAAGTGCAGGATCGGCGTCCACCAGCGGTCCACGGCCTCCTGGAGCATCGCGAACTGCTCGTCCGTGCCGGAGGCGAGCGCGAGGAGGATGTCCTCGCCGTGGCGGTAGTGCAGGGACTCCTCGGCGACCACGCGCTTCATGACGCGGACGTAGGGCGCGTAGGAGGTGTCGAGCAGGGCCCGTTGGGTCACGATCGCGGCGCCGTCGACCAGGAAGCCGATGCAGGCGACGTCGCCCCAGGTGTGGGTCGGGTAGTGGAAGACGTTGTGGAACTTGCCGCGCCCGGCGATCAGGTCCTCGTACATCTGCCGGCGGGGCTTGCCGAGCGTCTCGGCCACCCGGTAGATGAGGTGGGCGTGGCCGACCTCGTCCTGGACCTTGGCCGCCAGGGAGCGTTTGCGCCGGAGCGTCGGCGCTCGGGCGATCCACTCCCGCTCGGGCAGCGCGCCCATGATCTCGGAGTTGGCGTGCATCTCGATGAAGCGGATGTTCAGCCGGCGGTAGGTCTCGGGCATCCAGTCGCCCGACTCGACCTTCCCACCCGCATCGAGGTGGGCCAGGAACTCGGCCTCACGGACCGGGTCGGTGTCGGCCTCGTGCACGGCGTTCTCCTCGTCCGCATCGCCGTGCGACGCACGGCAGCCGTCCGGGAGACACTCTCCCACCCGAACGTTCGGTCGGTAGCGTACGGCACGACGCCACCGTGGACAAGGGCCCCTGCAACCGGTAGCGACCCCACGCACCAGACCGCGCCGCTGCAACCGGTAGCAGGGTCCGGCGGTCAGGCCTTGCCGCGCGAGAGGAAGGCCGCCAGGGCGTCGCGGTACTCGCGCCCCGCGCCGGCGGTGCGCTGCGCGTCCCGTTCGAGATCGAGCTGGGTGTCGAGGTCGTGGTCGATGCTGGCACGTAGGAGCGTCTTGGTCATCGCCATCCCCTGCGGGGGGAACCCGGCGATCGTCGCCGCGACCTCGGCGACCCGTGGCTCGAACCCGTCGTCGTCGACCACCTCGGCGATCAGCCCCCAGTCGGCCGCCGTGGTCGCGTCGAGCGGTCCTCCGAGCATGGTCAGGGCTGCGGCGCGTTGCGCTCCGATCAGGCGGGGCAGGAGCCAGGTGCCACCACCGTCCGGGACCAGGCCGAGGCCGGCGAACGGCTCGAGGAACCGCGCCGACCGGGTGGCGATCACCAGGTCGCAGGCGAGGGCGAGGTTCGCCCCGGCACCAGCGGCCACCCCGTTGACGGCCGCCACGACCGGTGGCCGGGTGTCGCGGATCGCACGGACCACCGCGTTCCAACGCTCGACCGTCGCCCCGAGGTCGGCACCCTCGGCCGAGACCGCGTCGTCGGCCAGGTCCTGGCCGGCGCTGAAGCCCTTCCCGGCACCCGTGAGCACCACGCAACGCACGTCGTCGTCGACATCGGCCACGGCCGCGGCGAGCGCCGCGAGGACCTCACCGGTCAAGGCGTTGCGCCGCTCGGGCCGGTCCAGGGTCAGGGTCAGGACGTGGTCGGCACGTTCGACCCGGAGTCCGTCGCTCACCGTTCGCTCCTCGCTGGTGGTGGTCGCCGGTCGCGACGCTAGGTGCGTCGTGGCCGGGTCGCGACCACCACCGTGCGCGAGGTGTCAGGCCCGCTCGGTGGCGAGGGTGAGCAGGGCGGGCAGCAGGTCCCGGACCGACAGCACGCCGACCGGCCGGCTCCCCCGCGAGACCACCAGGTGGCGCACTTCCGCCTCGTGCATCATCCGGGCGGCCTCGACCACCGGTGCGCTCTCGTCGACCTGGATCACCTCGTGCGAGGCGTGGTCCCGGACCCGTTCGAGATCGAGGTCGGCGCCTGACGCGCTGGCGCGGACCACGTCCCGTTCGGACAGGACGCCGCGCATGCCCCCGGCGTCGGTGACCACGAGCAGGCCGACCTCGTCGGCGGTCAGGGCTTCCGCAGCTTCGCGCAGCGTCGCCGTCGGACGGATCGTGGCGATCGGCCCCCCCAGGAGCGAGCCGGCGGTGGCAGCAGGACGGGTGGTGATGTCTGGTGAGTGGATCATCGCAGGGCTCCTCCTGTGGGCGCCCTGAGCCTGCGTCACCCGCCCGCCGCCACCTAGTGCCGGAGGTCCGGCCCGGGCGGGCCTTCCAGCCCGACCCGCCCGGACCTCCCGGTCCACTCCTGCACCGATCAGCCCTCCGGGTGCCACCGGGTCTCGACGATCGCGAAGCGCGGTGCCACGAAGGCGTCGTCGACCAGCGAGGCGTTCGCCGCCGGGTTCGCACCGGTGGCGTGGAAGTCGCTGAAGGCGGTGGTCTGGTTGACGAACACGGTGCCGTGCAGGTCGAAGGAGGCCGACACACCAGCGTCCAACGCGACCTCGGTCGCCGCCGCGCGGACCTCGTCGCTGCCGGCGTAGACCCCGAAGGTGATCGCGCCACGACGACCCACGGTGTCACGCACGAGCTCGAGAGCGTGGTCGGTGCCGTCGGTCGCCACGAGGAACCCGATGGGGCCGAAGCGCTCGGTGTCCCACGCATCCGCGTCGGCCGCGTCGACGGCGACCACCAGCGGCGTGCGCACGACCGCGTCCGGCCAGGCCGGGTGTTCGAGGGCGCGGGACTCGGCGACGACGGTCCCGAGACCGGCCGCCTCCTCGATGCGTTCGACGACGGCAGGGTCGCCGATGCTGCCGAGGATCTCCACCCCCTTCTTGGCCGGCTCCAGCAGGTCCTCGAGGGCGGACGCCAGGCGCTCACCCACCTGCTCGAAGCTGAGGTGACCCTCGTCGGTGTCGATGCCGCCCCTGGGCACGAAGACCGCCTGCGGGGTGGTGCACATCTGTCCGCTGTAGAGCGACAGGCTGAAGGCGAGGTTGGCGAACATCGCCGCGGCCTGCTCGGTGCCGTCGATGACGATGGTGTTCAGGCCCGCCTTCTCGGTGAAGACCCGGGCCTGGGTGGCGTTGGCCTCGAGCCAGTCACCGAAGGTGGTCGAGCCGGTGAAGTCGACGAGCTTGACGTCCGCGTGGGTGGCCAGCTCGATCGCCAGGGGGCGGTCCGGGGTGTCGGCGGCCAGCGTGGCCAGGTGGGCCGAGAAGCCGGCAGCGGTCAGGACCTGCTGGGCGACCTCGACGACGATCCCGAGCGGGAGGACCGAGGACGGGTGGGGCTTGGCGATGACCGCGTTGCCGGTGGCCAGCGACGCCATGAGACCCGGCAGCCCGTTCCAGGTCGGGAACGTGCGGCAGCCGATGGTGACCTCGACCCCACGCGGGACGACGTGGAACCGCTTCTCCATGATCGTCGGGCGCTTGCCGGGCTTCTCCCAGGTGACGGACGCCGCGTGGCGGATCTGCGCGTCCCACGCGTAGGCCACGGCCTCGAGGCCACGGTCGAGGGCGTGCGGAGCGCCGGCCTGGAACGCCATGACCAACGGCTGGCCGGTGGTGTGGTGCACAGCCTGGCCGAGCTCGTGCGCACGGGCACCGAGGCGGTCGAGGATCTCCACGCACAACGCGGCCCGCACGTCCGGGCCGGCGTCACGCCAGGCCGGCATGGCGTCGCGTGCCGCGGCGACCAGCGCTGCTGGGTCGACGGCGGGGTAGCTGATCGACAGCTGCGGGCCGTAGGGGGACCGCTCCCCCGGCACGGTCTCGCCGGTGGTCGGCTGGTCGAGGTCGAGGCCCCGCTCCTGCAGCGCCTCGAAGGCTGCCGCGCCGGCCGCGATCGGGTCGTCTCCGTAGGCCGGGTCGGTGATGCGTTCGGAGTAGCGCGACAGGTAGGTGCGCGACCGGGCTGCCGCGACCGCGTCACGCAGGTCCGGCAGCTGGCGGTCGACCAGCGCCCCGGTGTCGATGGAGGTTGCAGCGGAGGTGGTGGTGGACACGGTCGGCTCCCAGGTCGAGGCAGCGACCGCTCCCGGCCGCCACCTCGAGCCTAGACCGACCGTTCGGTCGGTTCCACCGGACCGTCGGTGGTGGTCACCGGCGTGCGCGGTCCTGCCGTTTGTTCACGTGCTTGTCGATCTGCTTGAACAGGTCCTCCCGGACGTCGTGCAGCGCGGACTGCAGGTCGGTCTCGTTGGAGGTGGCCACCATGCGCGGCTCGCCCGTGATCCAGCACTCGAGCACGACCTTCTGCGACGGAGTGTCGCGCTCCTTGATGGAGAGCTCGAGCTCGACCTTGTCCGCGCCGTAGCGCACCAGCCGCCGGTCGAGCTTGGTCCCGAGCTGGGCGAGGATGTACTCGCGCTCGTCCTCACGGAACTCGGACACGATGCGCAGGCGCTCGGCGACGATCGACTCGGACTCGGACACGGGCAACTCCTCGGGAAGGCGGGTAGCGGGAGCCACGAGTCTCGGTCACGCGACCCGGGAACGTGCGCCCGAACCGCCGCCGTCCGGTCGGTAGGCTCTCGCGACCCGCGGGTGTAGCTCAATGGTAGAGCTCCAGTCTTCCAAACTGGTGACGAGGGTTCGATTCCCTTCACCCGCTCCACCGAGGCCCGGAGCCCGCACGGCGGCCGGGCCTCGCCACGTCGCGGGCAGCGTCAGGGGATCAGGGACCAGCAGAGCAGCGCCAGCCAGGTCCACCCCGAGACGATCGCCACGCGCTGGAAGAGACCGGTCCGCGGATCGTCGGCCTCCCACGCCGTGGCGAACCGCCCGGCCGCCACCCCGAAGACGACGGCGGTGACCGCCGAGTAGGCCGACCAGACGACGTCACCGAGCGTCAGGGCCGCGACCACGGCACCGACCGGCAGCGAGGTGAAGACCACGGCGCCGGCCGCGTCGTGGAGCTGGTGCCGCCGGCTCGTCGTCGGGGGTGTGCCCTCGGGCGTCCCCGGTGGGTAGCCCCGCATCGGGTCCATGGGGAAGACGCCTGACGCGACGAGCGCCAGCCCGAACACCGCGATCACCGCAGCGAACCACGGGCCCGGAACCGCTTCGTACAGGCCCGGTCCTGCTGCGGTGATGAGCAGGCCGCTGACGACGAAGTTGATCGTCTGCAGCCAACCCCTCGGCCCCGTGGCCAGGGCGCTGACGGTGTGCCTCACCGGGTCGTACCCCGCTCGCGTCGCGCCGTCGATCAGGAACGTGAGGACGAAGAGGGTCGCCCCGGCCGTCCCGGAGCCGAGCGAGAGCGACACGTTCCTCGTGCTCCCCGTCGATCGTCGGCGTCGGCTGCGGCTGCGCCGACGCTTGTCCACGCCGACGCTAGGGGCCGACGCCACGCGGCCGCGTGTGCCGAACGTCACGGTCGGCGACGTCAGACGCCGGCGGGGACCGGAGCGGTCGGACGATCCCCGGCAGCCGCCGGTGACGCCGTGCCACGTTGCCCGACCAGGGCGTCGAGGTGCCCGACGATGTCGGTCAGGTCCCGGGCCGAGCCGGCCGTGTTCGCCGCATCCTCCGAGGTGCCCTGCGCCGCAGCTGCCACCGTCAGGATGTTCTCGGCGATCTCGGCCGATCCCTGAGCGGCCTCGGCGACGTTGCGCGAGATCTCGCTGGTCGTGGCGGTCTGCTCCTCCACCGCGCTGGCGATGGTCGTCTGGATGTCGGCGATCCGCGCGATGACCGCACCGATCTGCTCGATCTCGGCGACGGCCTCGCCGGTCTCCTCCTGGATGGTGGCGATGCGGGCCGAGATCTCCTCGGTCGCCGCAGCCGTCTCCTTGGCCAACTCCTTGACCTCGTTGGCCACCACCGCGAACCCCTTGCCGGCCTCCCCGGCGCGCGCCGCCTCGATGGTGGCGTTGAGGGCCAGGAGGTTGGTCTGTTCCGCGATCGAGGTGATCAACTCGATGACCGCACTGATGCGCGCGGAGGATTCACCGAGCTTGAGCACGGTCTGGTTGGTCGCTTCGGCGCGCCGCACGGCGTCGGCCGCGACCTCGGAGGCCGAACCGGCCGATCCTGCGATCTCGTGGACGCTCGCGGACATCTCCTCGATGGCGGTGGCGACGGTCTGGATGTTGGAGGACACCTGCTCGCCGGCGCTCGCGACGACGTTGGCCTGCGAGGTCGTCCCGTCGGAGGCCACGGTGAGCCGGTCCGACACCGCGGTCAACTGCTCGGAGGCCCGGGTCAACTGGCTGGCCGAGTCGCTGACCCGACGGACCACGCCACGGGAGACGAACCAACCGAGCAGGAACGCCAGCAGGGCGACGGCCAGGGCGGCACCGATGACCAGGCTGCGGCCGTGACGGTAGGCCTCCGCGGCACCAGCAGCGGTGGCGGCTGTCTTCGCCTCGAAGTGCTCCACGAGCGCCACGGTGCCGTCGTTCAGCGCGGCAGAGACCTCGACGCAACGCTCGCGCACGACATCCTGGGCCGCCCCGACGTCCCCTGCCTCGACGCTGGCGAACAGCACGCCGAACAGCTCGTCCGCCTCGGTGAACCGCGCCTCGAACGTCTCGATCAGGGGGAGGTCATCCGCGGTCGCAGCGGCCCGCAGGGCCGCGACGGCGGCGACGGCCCTCTCCTTCTCCGCGGCGGCCTGGGTGCGCTGATCCGCGACCCGGTCGGCGTCGGCCATGGCGACCACGCGCAGGGCGTGCCGGTTGATCTTCAGCGCCGCGCTCTCGGCCGCCTGGACTGCATCGAGGGTCGCCGTCTGATCGACGAGCTCGTCGACGCTGTCGTTGATGGCGGCCATCGTCCAGACGTTGTAGGTGAGCACCCCTGCGAACAGCACGACGACGACGGCGAACGCCCCGATGAGCCGTTGCTTCAAGGTGAACGTGCGCGACATCGCTCGACTCCCGGTCCAGGTTGGTATCCACGGTCGGCGCGTCGTGCGCCGGATGCCGTCACAGCCAGTCGGTCGCCGGCGCGTCGACTTCAGCACCGCGAGGACATCCGTGACCAGGGTCCCAGGGGTGCCCCCACGGCACGGCGAGGGCCCGACGCTCGGAGACGTCGGGCCCTCGTCGGCGCGGGTCAGGTGTGGGCCGCGGGGGAACGACCGAACCGACCCTGCTGGAAGTCGAGGAGCGCTTGCTGGACCTCGGCGCGGGTGTTCATCACGAACGGGCCGTAGTGAAAGACCGGCTCGCCGATCGGCTGACCGCCGAGGATGAGCAGGTCGAGCTTGGGCGCCCGGCTCTCCTGCGACGGCGCAGCGGCGACCTCGACGACATCGCCGGGCCCGAACACCGCCAGCTGACCGAGCTCGATCGGCCGCCGTTCGGCGCCGACGGTGCCGCGGCCCGCGAGGTCGTAGACGAGGGCGTTGAAGTCGGGGCGCCACGGCAACCGCAGCCGCGCCCCGGGCTCGAGGGTGGCGTGGACCATCGCCATCGGCGTGTAGGTCGAACCTGGTCCAGCGTGGCCGGCGAGGTCGCCGGCGATCAGGCGCAGCAGCGCTCCGCCGTCGGGTGAGGTCAGCAGCGTGACCCGGCCGGCATCGAGGTCCTGGTAGCGGGGGGCCTCCCACTTGCGGGCACGCGGGAGGTTGACCCACAGCTGGAACCCGTGGAACAACCCGCCCCGGGCGACGACCTCCTCCGGTGGGGCCTCGATGTGGAGGATCCCCGACCCGGCCGTCATCCACTGGGTCGCGCCGTCGGTGATGAGGCCACCACCGCCGTGCGAGTCACCGTGCTCGAGCGCGCCGTCGAGCATGTAGGTCACGGTCTCGAACCCGCGGTGCGGGTGCCACGAGGTGCCCTTCGGTTCGCCGGGCGCGTACTCGACCTCGCCCATCTGATCGAGGTGCACGAACGGGTCGAGGTCGGTGAGGCTGACGCCGTGGAAGGCCCGCCGCACGGGGAAGCCCTCCCCCTCGAACCCGCGTGGCGCCGTGGTGAGCGAACGCAGCGGCCGGGTCACCGCGGCGCCGCTCGGTTCCGGGACGCGCGGAAGCGTCAGCAGATCGGCGACGGTGACGGCGGGCACGGCGGTCTCCTCAGTGGGCGCCCCGCGTGGAGGCGGTGGTGCCGTGGGAAACGACGGTTGCGCCCGCAACCTTCCCGTCGCTCCGCCTGGTGGCCGGCCTGCGCGCACCGCCGCGTCCCGATCCGCCGGCGAGCACGCCGACCTACCGGGTGGCGAGGTGCAGTCTCCTCGCCGCGGCCACGGCACCGGGGACCGTGAGGGTGACGGTGGTCCCGGCTCCCGGCTCGGAGGCCACGTGCAGCCGGATGCCGGCCGTCTCGGCCAAGGCGGCTACGAGGGCCAGCCCGAGACCGATGCCACGCGTCTCGCGGACCAGCACGTTCCCGCTGCGGCAGAAGGGTTCGAACACCCGGGCGAGGTCTTCGCCGGTCATGCCCACGCCGACATCGCCGACCTCGATCTCCAGGTCGCGTGCCGTCGCGCGCACCTGCAGCTCGATGGCCGATCCGGGCGCGGAGAACTTCGCGGCGTTCGACACCAGGTGCTCGAGCATGCGACGCAGCACCTCGGTGTCGAGGACCGCGGCGAGGTCGCCCGTGGCCTCGACCACCACGTGGTGCCGGGCGACGGTGTCGCCGAGCCCCGCGATCAGTTCCTCGAGGAACGCCGCCACCGCGACGGGACGCGGGGCGTTGGCCGGCGACGCGAGGCGGAGCGCGATCAGATCCAGCACCTCCTGGACCACCCTGCGCAGGTCCGCGGCGTTCGCGGCGATACGAGCCACCAGCTCGAGCCGCTGTCGGTCGTCCACCTCGTGCCAGCGTGACAGCAACAGTTCGCTCGCCCCGCAGACCGTGGTGAGGGGTGTCCGCAGCTCGTGGGAGACCGTCGCCAGCACGTCCTCCCGCAGCCGTTCGACCTCGAGGACACGCTGCGCGTCAGCCAGCTCGTGCACCCGCTCGACCTCGTCGGCACGGAGGCGCGCGCGATCGACCGCCAGGTCCAGTCGGGTGGCCAACAACCGCACGGCATCGAGGTCGCCGGCGCCGAACAGCAGCGCGTACGGATCGGCCGTCATCACGAGGCGAGCGTGTGGCGTGGCCACCACCAGGACCGGTGGCCCGCCCCCGGGATCACGGAGGACGCGCACCTCGCCGTCCCCGCGGCTGTCGGTGGTCGCGACCCGCGGCGGCCCTGCCTGCCCTGCCCCCGACGAGGCGACGACCTCGTCGTTCTCGCCGACGAGCCAGGCTGCACCGCCGCCGGTGAAGCGCAGCAGGTGTGGCAGCAGTTCCGCCGCGAGGTGGTGCGGGTCATCGAGGGTGACCAGCCGCAGCTCGGCGGCCTCGAGCGACCCGCGGTCGCTGCGCGACCAGTGCCAGCGCAGCACCTTCGGCGGCGCGAACCCGGCGAGGAACAGCATCGCGGCCAGCGCCGTCGACGCGAGGGTCCAGGTGACCTCCGGCCCGCCGACGAGGTTGCCCTCGGCGGCCGCGACGACGAGGACCGACCCGAGACCCGCGGTGCCCGCCGCCATCAGCTGAGATCGGCGTCGGGTGACCGCCGTGGCCGTCCGGCGGGCTCCGACGAACAGGCTCGCGGCGGCGAGCGCGTGCGCGACGATCCAGAGCACCACGAAGCTGCCCATGACGGCGGAGGCGACCGGATCCGGCAGGACACCCGTGACGACCACGGTCATCGCGACGAAGAACGGCACGGTGACCAGCCGCGCGACCGGCAGGAAGCGTCGCGCCAGGTCGTCGTACACGGCTGCGAAACGGATCACCAGCAGCGGCAGGACCGCGAGCAGCGGCGCGAGCGACAGCTCGGTCAGCTGGTGGAGCCACCGCGGTCCCGGCACGGCAGCCTGGACGCTCACCAGCGCGGCGATGGTCGCGTAGGTACCGAGGACCGCCACCAACTCTCGGGCGCCCGGCTGACGGTCGGCGACGTAGCGTGCGACGGCCAGGACGGCCATGGCGGCGAAGCCAACCGCGACCGCCATCACCAGGGCCAGGTCGAGCACGCGTCGCCTCCGGACGCGGGACGGCACCCCCGCGCTCCCTCCCTCGCACCTACCAGGGCCCCCTGCCCCGCGCCGCCCGGACACGGTAGCGACGCGACCGAACGGCCGAGCGTTCGCGGCACGCGCTCACGGTGGGCGCCCACCGGCGCTGTCCAGCCGCACGGCCGCTCCGCCAGGCTCCCGACGCGACCGCCGGTCCGGTCCGGGGGCCGCCCGGGTCAGGGGGCCTGGCTCGGACGTTCACCGAGCGCCGCCTCGAGCCCGCGGAGCAGCGAGCCTGCGACGTCGGCGAACGCCGGGTTGGCCTCGGGCTCGACGGCGAGGTCATCGTCCTCGTCGTCGACGACGGCGCGGGAGGTGGCCGTGACCTCGCTGCCCCCGTCGCACGGTCGGATCGTCAGCCGCGCCCGGGTGCGTACGTCGTCGGAACGCCCCTCGACCTCCAGGACCTCCGTGGCTCGCAGGTCGACGATCTCGAACACGAGGTCACCGGGGCGGCCGTCGACACGAGCTCCGGCCCGGACCCGCGATCCGACGCGCAGCGGGCCGGGATCGAGCTGCTCGGCGTGATCGAAGGCGTGGCTCCAGACCGCGAGCTCCTCCGGATCGGTGAGGAGGTCGAAGACCTCGGCGGGCGGCTGATCGAGGCGGATGGTGTCGGACACGGGTGTGGCTCCTCGGTCGGTCAGTCGTCGAGCGTGCGTCGCAGCCCCCGGATCGCGGCCTTGCCGACGAGGAGGAAGGCCGGCTTGCTGACGGCGTCGAGCAGATCGGGCGCGTCGGTGTCGAACCGGCCCGTGTAGGTCACCTGGGTCCCGTCGTCGACGGGCTCGACCCGGATGTCCTCCTGGCTCGAGAAGCGGTCCGACCCGCCGTCGAGTACGACGCGGTTCGGCTCGTCGTAGTGGGTCAGCGTCCACTCGACGTCGATGCTCCGCCCGGCGAGGGACATGGTGGCCGCGAACCGCGAGCCGACCCCGAGGGGCCCGTCATCGAGGCGGCGGGAGTCGTCGAAGCTCGGGTCCCAGTCGGCGAGGTTGCCGAAGTCAGCGAGGTAGCGGAACACCTTCACCTGATCTCGATCGTCCACCACGGTGGTCTCCGTCGTCTCGGGCACGGTGCTCCTCGTCGGTACGCGGTCCGGTCGGGGTGCTCTCGACGACGGTGACGTGGTGGCGACCGGTCGGCAACGGCAGCGGGGTGGACGAGCGGCCGCACGGCCGGCAACGGCCATGACCGACCGGGCAGGGCGCGCCTGCTGCGAGCTCACCCCGCTCCGCTGCTGAACTGACCAGTCCGCGAGGAGGCGGATGGCCCTACCCGTTCCCCTGGCAGGGCCCATCCTGAAGTGGTGAGACGCACAGGGAGCTCGGCGATGAAGGCACAGGTGGGTGATCGGCTCGTCATCAAGGGACACCGCGTGGGCGAGCCCGACCGGGACGCGGAGATCATCGACGTCCGTGGGCCCGACGGCGAGCCCCCGTACGCGGTGCGGTGGAGCGACAGCGGCCGGGAGACGCTCATCTACCCCGGGGTCGATGGTCGCATCGAACACCTCGATCACGAGGCAGCCGATCCGGCCGTCGCCGTGCTCGGCGGACCTGCGCGCGACGTCACGGGCGCGCCGGCGCTCACCAAGGATCGGGCCATCGAGCTCGTACGCCGACACGCGGCCCTGGAGACGCTGCGCAGCTCGGCCTACGACGACGAGCTGTGGGACCTGTGGGTCGAGGAGGCACGACGCGCCAGCCCGAACGGCCACAACGCTGCGGTCCTCGACCGCGTCCTCGACCGGCTGCGGACGGGCGCCTGACATCGGGTCTGGGGCCGGTCAGCGCTCGGAGCGCATCAGTACATCCGCTGCTGTATCCGACAGCTCATGATGTACTATCTCACGCATGGATGTGAACGTCTGTGACATCGATCTCGATGGGCTCGGTCGCCTGGGCGCTGCTCTGTCGGATCACACCCGCCGTCGGTTGCTGGTCGCCCTCGCCCGCGGCCCCGGTTACCCGGCCGAGCTCGCCGTCGAGCTCGACGAGTCGCGGCAGAACGTCTCGAACCACCTCGCGTGCCTGCGGGGCTGTGGCCTGGTCGTCGCCTCGCCCGAGGGGCGGCGGATGCGCTACGAGCTCGTGGACGCTCGGCTCGCCGCCGCGCTGCGGGATCTGGTCGAACTCACCGTCGCGGTCGATCCCCAGCACGCTCACCAGCCGGAGCGTCGAGCGTGACGCCTGCACCGACGCTCGAGCGCCGAGGCCGTCCGGCGGGTCCGGTTGTACAACGACCTGACCATCGGCTGGAACCTCGTCGAGGGCGTGGTGGCCCTCAGCGCGGGGATCGTCGCCGGCTCGATCAGCCTGATCGCGTTCGGGCTGGACTCGGGGGTCGAGGTCTCGACGTCGCTCGTGCTCGCCTGGCGGCTCGCCCAGGAACGCCGGGGCGGCTGCATGGCCAGCTACGACCGCCGCGCCACCCGGCTGATCGCGGCCTGCTTCGCGGTCCTCGCGATCTACGTCAGCTACGAGGCCATCGCGCAGTTGGTCGAACAGCGCGCCCCCGACGTCAGCGTCCCCGGCATCGTGCTCGCCGCCGCCTCGGTGATCGTCATGCCCCTGCTCGCACGGGCGAAGAAGCGGCTCGGACCGGTCCTGGGATCGCAGGCGGTCGTGTCCGAGTCGCGCCAGACCGAGCTGTGCGCCTGGCTGTCCGCCGTCGTCCTCGTCGGTCTCGGGCTCAACGCCGCGCTCGGCTGGTGGTGGGCCGACCCCGTCGCCGCGCTCGCCGTCGCCGGGTTCGCGACGTTCGAGACCATCAGGACCTGGCGTGCCGACAGCCTCGAGGACACCTGCTGCTCCTGACAGGTCTGGCTCTGCCGTAGCGCACCTCATACGGTTACGTGTGGCCTGGTCGCGGTCGGTCCTAGGCGCGAGCAGCTACCGACGACGTCGGAGGTCCCATGACCGGAGAGCTGTCTCGCGCTCGGGAGCTCCTGGCGCTCGCTGTGGCGATGGCGGAGCACGAGCGCGACGTCGACGCCGATCGCTGGCAGGCAGCGGTCGAGGAGCGTGCCGACGAACTCGACGGGGCGGTGACCGCGTTCCTCGACGCCGGGGCGGAGGACGCCGCTCTACGCCTGGTCGGCACGCTCAGCTACCTCTGCCAGGACACCGGTCGGGTCACGCTCGGCCGCGATCTGGCGACCCGCGTGCTCACGACCGTGGGAGAGGTCGGGGACGCGCGCGACCGGGCGAGGGTGCACCTGACCCTGGGCGAGCTGGCCTTCCGCCAAGGCGACCAGCCGGTCGCGATCGACGCGAGCGAAGCTGCGCTCCGGCTGGTCAGCGGGGCCGGCGACCAGGACGTCGAGCGACGCGCGGAGATGAACCTCGCTCGGGTCGCGCTGCGGGACGGTGACGCCGACGCCATCCGCCGGCACGCGGAGCGGATGCTCGATCTGGCTGGCAAGGACCCCGCGGCCCGGCTGGGCGCCGTGCACATGCTGGGGTGGGCAGAGCACACGGCAGGCCAGATCGAAGCGGCGATGCAGCACTTCGAGGACAACGTCCTGACGGCGCGGGCGGTGGGGAACCGACCGACCGAGGGGTCCGAGCTGCTCAACCTCGCGAGCCTCTCCCTGGAACTCGGTGACACCGAGCGAGCGTCCTCGTACCTCCGCCGTGGCATCGATGTCGCCGCCGACCTGGGCAGCAGCTACCTCCTCCCGGCCGCGCTCACCGAGGCCGGACGCCTGCTCGTCCTCTGTGGACGGCCGGAGGAGGGCCTGACCCTCATCGTCGCCGGCGAGCGCCAGTACGAGTTGGCCGGCCTCACGCCGGATCCTGGTGACGACGCGTTCCTGGAGCAACGCGCGGGGGCCGTCGCGTCGTTGCCCGGCGACCGTGTCGAGGAGCTCGTGACCGTCGGCGCGGCGATGTCGCGTGACGAGGCGGTCGCGCTCGCGCGCACGGAACTCGGGAGCTGAAGCGTCGGCCTCGCGAAGGATCCCACGTGGCAATCCGGCAGCACGAGCTTCGCGACCTGGTACTCGAGGCCCATGACCTGGGCACCGGCGAGCCTGTGGTGTTCATCCAGACCGCCTTGATCGCCGACGAGCTGCTGCCGCTGGCGAAGGAGCTGCCGCTCGCGGACGGCTTCCGCAGGATCGTCTACCACCGGCGTGGCTACGCCGGCAGCTCGCCGGTCGCTGGGCCCGGCTCGATCGCACGCGATGCTGCAGACTGCGAGGCTCTCCTGACTGCGCTTCGCATCGAACGCGCCCACGTGGTCGGCCTGTCCTACAGCGGCGCGGTGGCCCTCCAGCTCGCGGCCGACGCACCCGACCGCGTGCACAGTCTCGTCCTGATCGAACCTCCGCCGGTGCACATCCCCAGTGCCGGCGAGTTCCGGCAGGCGAACGAGGAGCTGCTCACCACCCGCCGCAGCCGGGGTGCCACCGCGGCGCTGGACGAACTCCTCGGTGCCGTCATCGGCCCGGACTGGCGCCAAGAGATCGAGCACGACGTGCCCGGTGCGAGCGAGCAGATGCAGCGCGATCTGCTCACGTTCTTCGACACCGACCTGCCCGGACTGCTCACCTGGCAGTTCGATCATCGGGACGCCCAACGGATCACCTGCCCGGTCCTTCACGTCGGAGGGAGCGACACCCACCGATGGTTCCTCGAGGTCCGCGACCTCATCCACGATTGGTTCCCACACGCCGAGGACGCCCAGATCGAAGGCGCGCGCCACTCCCTGGCCGCAACGCATACCCGCCGCGTCGCCGAAACGATCGCCGAGTTCCTGCATCGGGTCTCACGTGAGGCGCCATCGCCGTGATGATGTGCGCATCGTCCGAGCGAGCCATCCGCGCATAGCTGTTCTCGCCCGTGGAAGGGTGGGCTGCAGCACCGCGGATACCGGCTCTGCCTGTGCCCCATATCCTCCACAACGTCGTACGGGGTGATTCCCGTCACACGGCGGCGATGACCCCATCGTGGACGAGTTGGAGCTGACGCCGGATGTCGGGGAGGCCGTCGACGCGGCTTCCTGTGTCGGCCTCGACGGCAGCGGGTTCCAGGATCGCGAGCTGGACGTGGTCGATCCCGGGCTCGACGAGGTCGGTGCGGATCCGTTCGGCGCATACCTCGGGCGTGCCGGCGATGGTGAGTGCCTCGCCGATCTCCGGGGTGGTCAGCTCCAGCGCCCGCGCCATGTCGCCATCCTCGAGCGCGGCGGTGATCGGGGCCACCTGCGCCGGGTCCAAGCCGTGGCGCAGGATCATGGACTCGGGGTATGAGCCCAGCAGGCCGGCCGTCATCCTCCGCGCGGCCTCCACCGCCGCGGTGCCGTCGGCGCTGACTGCGATGAAGCAGTAGGCGCCCATCTGCAGCGTGTCCGGGTCACGCCCGGCCCGCTTGGCACCCGCGCGCACGTGATCGACCACGTAGGCCGAGTTCTCCGCGGAGGTGCTACCGCACTGCACGCCGTCAGCGACCTCACCCGCCAGCTCGAAGGAACGCGGCCCTCCAAGCGCCCCGACGAACAGCGGCACGTGTGCCTGGATCGGCCGCACGCCGGCCTGCAGACCCGAGTAGCGGAACGAGGCTCCCTGGTGGTCGACCACACCGTCGTCGAGGTAGGCGCGCATCACCTCGATCGCTTCGCGTACCCGGTCCAGCGGACGGCGGCCACGCCACTCGACGTGGTAGGTGTCCAGGATCGACGGGTCACCGAAACTGACGACGGCTTCGACCCGACCGCCGGAGAGCTCGTCGATCGTGGCCAGCGACTGGGCGATGAGCGTGGGATCCCGCAGGTACACGTGGGTCGCGCTGAATCCGAGCCGGATCGTCGACGTGACCGTGGCCGCGGCGGCGACGACGGCGTACGGGTCCCTGGCGGACGGGTCGTCGGAGAGGTTGCAGAAGTCGAAACCCAGTTGCTCGGCCGTGCGGACCAGGTCGACCAGCTCGCCGGCCGACCTCGTCGCGATCAGCCCGAGCCCGAAGCGCGCCATCCAGTGACCTCCTCGGTTCACGTAGCACTCGGGGAGCCGCCCGCCAGCCTACGAGGCCGAGCGCGAGCGCGATGCCGGTGGCGTCGAAACGGCTGCCCTGCTCACCTACCAGGCCGCGTCGCGGCGTATCGAGCAGGTGGCGGACTCGAAGGACACCTTCTCGCCGGTCGAATCGATCACCGTGCCATCGGGCATCGGGATGAGGTCGTCACCGTGGCGCTGCGGGTGGCGATGCCCCGGGAACGCCGGAATCGATCCATCCACTCGACTCGTCCAAGCTTGTGCCGCGCCATCACCGTGATTTCGTCCCCGCCAGTCCGACGCCAGACGCGCATAACCGTCAGCCCGCGGGGTGAGCCGCCGGCAGGGCGAGCCTGCTCTGCTGTCTGCGACTGCGGCCCTTCGGGCCAAGGACCGCACTCGTGCTGCGGCCTACCGTGCCCGTCCACTTCCGTGCCTCGACCCGTACAGCAGGGCGTCCAGTTCGTCGATCACTTGGTCCGTGGATGCGAATAGGACACCCGTCATGTCCACGCTCTTGGCAGCCTGGATGTTGGCGGGGAGATCGTCGACGAAGATCATTGCTTCGGGGGCTACGGCAAGCCGGTTGCACGCGAGCAGGTAGATCTCCTGAGTCGGCTTCTCCATGCCTTCCTCGTGTGAGTACATGACGGCGTCGAAGTGGTTATGGAAACCGTAGAGCTCCTGCTCGCGCGCCCTAGCGCCGACGAAGCTGTTGCTCAAGATGGCGCGCTGATCCCCGTTCTGCACGCCGCTCCAGCCATACCCCGCGCAGGCGCGATGCGCGTCAACCTGTGCCCGGCAGCGCCATGCTCCAGATGGGCACCAGGGATGCCCTTCCCATCTGCAGGCCCACCGCAGCGGCGTCCTCACGAGCAGTGTCCACCTCCGCCTGAGCGAGGTCGGCCGTGCGGAACCCCATCGTGATGGTGAAGCCGGCATCGTCAGGATGCACGGCGAGAAACATGAGCCCTGGCGGGGGGCCACCCAACTCCTGCAACCGCTGACCCACTCGCTGTTCAAGCGCGATGGCGTCTGCCTGTGACCCGCCAGGGACTGGCACCGAGCAAAGCACTGCCATCGAATGCTCCTCATTGAAGCTGGGCCGCCCGCGCATGTCTCAGGTTCAATACTGCCCGACATCAGTCCCTGCGTCGACCGCGGACCATGCGGCGAAGGACCGTACGGCTCCGTGCCCCCACGAATGCCGGAGCGAACCCGTACGAAGCCGATGCTTCTATAGCCGTCAAGCGGCGGGGACCAGGTCGGGTTCGGCCTCGGTGAGGGCTTCGACGATCAGGGGGTAGAGCTCTCGTGCGGTGTAGCGCTTGAGGCGTCTGAGGATGTCGAGGTTGGCCTTGGTGCCGCCGGTTCGCTTCTTGACGTAGGCCTTGGAGCGGGGGTCGCAGAGCAGCCGGTTGACGGCGATCAGGTGCAGCGCGGCGTTGGCCTGGCGGTCTCCGCCGCGCGAGAGCCGGAACCGGTCGGTCTGGCCGGATGAGGCGGGCATCGGGGCGGTGCCGGTGAGCCGGGCGAACGCGCCTTCGGAACGGAGCCGCTCGGCGTTGTCGCCGGCGGTGACCAGCAGCGTGGCGGTGGTGTGGATCCCCACCCCGCGCAGCGCGACCACCTTGGGTGCGGTCGTGGTGACCAGGCGGGTCAGCTGGCGGTCGAGGTCCTTGATCTCGGCGTCGAGCGCACGGAAGCGCAGCGCGAGCTTCTTCATCGCGTAGCGGGTCGCGGCCAGCACGGTGTCGGGTTCGTCGCCGGGTCGGAACTTGGCGGCGATCGCAACTCGCTTGCGGGTGGTGCGGCCCTCGAGCTGTTCGCGCAGCGCGGGCGGTGACGTCACGGTCAGCGCGTGCAGCTGGTTGGTGACCTGGCTGCGGGAAACGACCGCAGATCGGCGGGTGAGCCGCAGAACCCGGATCATCTCGACGTTCCCGGCCCCCGACTTCGGGGTGACCGTCGCTTCGCCCGAGAGCACCTTGCGGGCTGCAGCCTCAGCGTCGATCGGATCCGACTTGCCGGCGTTGCGGCGCAGCTTGCGGTCGGGGCGTTCGACCTCGACCACAACCAGGCCACGCTCGCGCAGCCAGCGGCACAGGCCCGCGCCGTACGCGCCGGTGCCCTCGATCCCGACCGTGTCGATGGTTCCGAGCTCGCTCGCCCATGCGTAAAGCTCGACGAACCCGGCGGTCGTGGTCGGGATCTCGAGCTGGTCGAGTCGGCGACCCAGTTGATCGAGCGCGACCACCAGATGGGTGTGCTTGTGGGTGTCGATGCCGAGGGTGACGAACACCTCGGCCTCTGGCATCGTGGACATGCACCGTCTCCTCATCGGTTGATGGCAGGACGGTGCGGCGGAGTCGGGTCGTGCGGACAGCACTGCGACGAGACCGCAGGGCAGGCTTCTATCAAGTCACGGCGGCCCGGCTCTCGCCACACCTCGCGGGGCCGCGCACCGGCCGACGGATCGGTTTGAAGACACGAGGTCGGTGATTATGTGAGACAGGCCGGTGGCGGCCACCGCTGCTACCCACCCTGGCAGGACGAGCAGCTGCAGTCATCCTCGCAGTGATGATGCGCGCCCAGTCCGCAGGTCGCTGTCGCACATAGTGACACGATCGTTGTGGTGAGGTTCCAGGCGGCCGATGAACGGCAGTCGCAGTTGAGCGAGTGGTCTGGCGAGGCGAGAGAGTGGTGATCGACATCCGCCGTCGCGGACGCTCGGCGCCTGGCGCTACCGTCCCCCGGCCGCTGGAGCGAACGCTGCGCTGTCACCGGGAGCAAGGTGTACGAGTGGATGAGGACGCGTTCGACGCCGAGGTTCGCTCATCGCTCCTCAGCTACTTCCAGCATCTGGCCGAACAGTTGGGCCAACTCGCCGAGTTGCAGTTCGTCGAGGAAGACTTCGATCTCCACAAGTTCGAACAGGACTACGAGGGCACCGTGGGGCACTGGTCCCTCCGGCCTGCCAACCCTGAGGCGGCCGAGGTCCAGTGGCATGTCACCGAGTCCGACGCGTACTCGACCTACCTCGCCCTCGGCCGGTACACCTGGGTCGAGGTGCTCACCCATCCCAAGAAGCAGTCGCCTACCGAGGCTGCTGCCGGGACCATCGAGGCGGTCGAAGCGGTCATCGCGGGACGGTTCCTCGAGGAGGCCTGGTTCTCCAAGTCGACGGGGCAACTCTCGAACAGCTTGGGACGGATCAGGTACGACCCCGAGGGTCGCTGGAGCTCGATTGGAGAGATCTCTCGACCGCTCCCTCTTCTCCGCCGGTTGCTCTACCTGCAGATCACTTACTCGTACGCCCCTTACCGTGGGACTCCCTGACCGCGATCGTCGCCGGACGACAGGGAGACACGCTCACTCGTGTTACCCCCGGCTGCACCATCACCGTGACTTCGATCGGCCTTCGAGGTCGGTGGGACTGCCCCAACTCTGGTTGAGTCGGCCGTGGGCCGACGGCCCGCACGAAGGATGTCCCCTGCCGAAGCGCTACCCCGCCCGCGTTCAACAGTGGCGGGGTCGCTGTGGCCTGCACCTCGGGCCTCACCTACGCCCAGGTCGCCGACACCTTCGAGATCTTGGTGCACTCGGTCCAGCGTTGACTCACGCAGGCCGACATCGATCGCGTCGATCCGGGCCTGCCTGATCCAGTTGCGGACCGACTCGGCGGCCACGCGGGATCCTCGGCTGCCTGGCGGATCGACGGGCCGGACTCTTCGACGAGCCGGACGGCTTGCTGCTGGAACCTCGGGGTGTAGCGGTGCCATCGTCGGCACCCTCTTCCGTGCGGGACCGTCGCAGACGGCAGGTGTCTGTCGAACCCCGGTCAGCTCACGGCTCCCGGCAGCTTGAGCTCGACTCGGATGCTGAAGATCTGCGTCACGGGCAGGGCGTGACCCGCAGGTACTCGGCGCACTCCGCGTCGGTCAGGGTCCGCGTGAGACGGTTCCGGGCCACCTCGACCAGCTCGTCGAGTCGGAGCAGGTGCAGGGCGGCGGTCCCGTCCGGGCTCGCGCTCGCGATCAGCCTCCCGTCGGGGCTGAAGTCGACGCCGGTCGCTTTGAGGGTGTGCCCGTGCAGCGTCAGCCGGCGTCGCCCGGTCTCGAGGTCCCACAGCTTGACGGTCCCGTCGCTGGCGGCCGCGGCTATCAGCGTCTCGTCAGGCGACACGGCCACGTCCTCGAACGGTGCATCCTCACCGCCGAGCCCGAGCAGCTGCTCCCCCGTCTGGCGGTCCCAGCCCCGGACCGTGCCGTCGTCGCTGGCGGTCAGCAGCAGCTGTCCAGGACCGAAGGTCGCGGCGGTGAGCGCGTCGTCGTGCGCGTCGATTTCACGCCGGATCTCGAGCGTCGCCGCGTCCCGGATCGTCACCTTGCCCTCCTCGTCACCAGTGACGATGTCGGCGCCATCGGGACTCGCGATCGCGACGAGCGTGAACTTGCCCGGATGGTCGAGCCGTCCGACCTCCTCCCCGGTCGTCACATCCCAGATCCGAGCCGTCCCGTCCCAACCGGCCGACAGCAGTCGACCATCTCGGGCGAAGCTGACGGCGTGGACGGTCTTCTCGTGCCCGGTCAGCGTCCGTTCCAGCTCGCCGCTCGCCACGTCCCACACGGGGATGACGTCGATCAGGTCGGAGGCGGCGGCGAGCCGGCGGCCGTCGGGGCTGAAGGCGAGGTTCGCGAGCTTGATCTCGGGGCCGGCGAGCGTGCGTACCTCGTCGCCGGTGGCGGTGTCCCAGAGGGTGACCCCGGACGGCTCGCGCGGCGAGGCGAACATCGTCCCGTCCGGACTGAACGCGACCGTGGTGGTGATCGACGCCGCCGCGGGGACGGTGACGTGGTCGCGGGCACCTCCGACCGTGACGTCCCAGACGCGCGTGGTCCCGTCACCCCCGCCGGTCAGCACGTGCCGCCCGTCGGGCGTGAACCGGACCCGGTGGACCGCCGCCCCGTGACCGGAGAGGACCATGAGCTCACGGCCGGTGGCGATCTCCCACACGCGTGCGGTCGCGTCGCTCCCACCGGAGACGACCCGACGACCGTCGGGACTGACGTCGACGGAGAACACGTTGCCGACGTGCCTGCTGAAGTTCAGCCCCGGGGCGCCCGTCTCGGCGTCCCAGACCCGCGCCGTCGAGTCGCCACTCGCGGTCACCAGGAGCGTGCCGTCCGGCGAGAAGGCACCCTCGACCACTCCCCAGTTGCCGTGGGAGAAGTCGTAGGCCCGCTCCGAGGCATCGAGGTCCCACACGATGGTCGTCGGTCCGCCGCCCATCTCGGAGGTCGAGACCAGCCGTCGACCGTCGGGGCTGTAGCTGACACCGAAGATCCACTCCTCGTGGCCCTCGAGCGACCTGGTCTGCTCACCGGTCGCGGTGTCCCACGTCCGGACGGAGGCGTCGACGCCGGCCGTGGCGAGCTCGGTGCCGTCGGGGCTGAACGCGACGCCGCTCACCTCGCCGTCGTGTCCCTCCAGGACCCGCTGCTGCTCACCGGTCGTGGCGTCCCACAGCCGGACAGTGCCCTCGGCCCCGGCCGTGGCGATCAGCGAACCGTCCGGTGACACCGCGGTCGCCATCACGGCAGCCGCGTGACCCTCCAGGATGAGCAGCCGCTCACCGGTCTCGAGGTCCCAGACGATGGCGGTGCCGTCGCGCCCGCCGGTGACGAACCGGTCGCCCGAGGGGTCGACGGCGAGGCCGTGTCCGCCCTGCGGGACCCGGCGGACGACCCGCGAGCTACGGACGGCACGGTGCAACGCCTCCTCGACCTCCGGCGGGACCGACGAGGAACCGGTGACGCGGTCCACCGACTCGAGGGCGAGGAGGATGGACCGCTCGGGGTCCGTGTCGAGGCTGTTGACGGCAGCTGCCGCGAGCTCGCGGGCGGTGCTGACGCGGACCTGCTCGGCCAGCCGGCTCGCTTGGCTGGTCGCGACCAGGCTGAGCGCGGCGAGCGCGACCAGCCCGACGCCGAGCGTCGCGGCGGTCCACCGCAGCCGCCGGACCCTGCGGCGCCGGTCGTCCGCCTCGGATGCCCGGCTCGCCCCGAGGAACTCGCGCTCGAGCGGGTTGCAGGCCTCGGGGTCGCGTTCGGCCCACGCCAGCGCCTCCGCCAGGTGGGCCCCGCGGTACAGGGCGCCGGCGTCGCGGCCGAGCCGCTGCCACTCCTCGGCGGCGGCGGTCACCCGCCGGTGCACTAGCAGCCCGGCACGGTTCTCGTCGATCCAGCCCCGCAACCGTGGCCACGACCGCAGGAGGGCCTCGTGCGACAGTTCCACGTGCGGTTCGTCGGCCGGGCCCACGGTCCCGATGGTCACGAGCCGAGCCGCCGCGAACGCCTCGACGGCGTGGTCGACGACCTGATCGCCGTCCGCTCCTGGTGCCAGCTCCGACCGGGGCACGCGCCGGCGCGTGTCCGGGGTCCCGTCGCCCGGTTGGGTCAGCCGGAGCAGGACCCGCCGCGCCATGGTGCGCTGCTCTGCGGGCAGCGCGAGGTAGGTTTCCTCGCCACGTTGGGCGACCGCCCCCTCCACGCCGCCGGACGAGAGGTAGCTCGCGAGGGTCAGGGCCGATCCGACGCGCCGGCGCCACAGCTCGAACAGGGCGTGGCTGAGCAACGGGAGCGCACCGGGCCGGCGTGCGACGTCGCGGAGGATGGTGCTGGTCAGGCCCGGTTCGAGGACGAGTCCGGCGACCTTGGCCGGCTCCTCGATGGCCTCGGCCAGGCCGACCTCGTCCATGTCGGCGACCAGGATCTGGTGGGCCGCGGCCAGGTCCCCGAAGGCCGGGTGCTCGGCCAGGCGCGGGTAGAAGTCGGCGCGCAGCGTCGCGACGACCACGGTGCGCCCGCCCGCGATGGCGGCGGCGGTCGCCAGGAGCTCGAGGAACGTGGTCCGCTCGTCCTCGTCCGGGCAGCTGGTGAAGACCTCCTCGAGTTGGTCGATCACCAGCAGGATGCGTTCGGCTGCCAGCCCCTCGCGGTGCGTCCGCTCGATGCGGTCGTGCAGCGCGGCGGGCGGGCCTTTGAGCGGTTCCGCGACGCCGGCCGCGCGTGGGTCGAGCGCGGCCAACTCGCGCGCCAACGCCTCGGTGGGCCGGGGGCCGGGGCGGAACACCCGGACGGCCCAGGTGTCGGACCCGGGGAGCGCGCCGTGCCGGAGCGCTGGCACGAGCCCCGCCCGTACGAGCGACGACTTGCCGCTCCCCGACGGACCGAGGACCGCGAGGAAGCGGTGTGGGGTGAGGGCGTCGAGGCAGCGCGCCACGTCGGCGCTGCGGCCGAAGAACCAGGCGGCGTGCTCCTCGTCGAAGGTCCGCAGCCCGAGGTAGGGGGGCACGGTCGCCGGGGCAACCGGCCGGGGTCGGGAGAGGGTCGCTGTACCGGCGTCGCCGCCCGCCCGTGCCGGGGTGGTGGGGATGCCCTGCAGGAGCTCCTGCTGGAGACGTTGCGTCTCTTGGGAGGGGTCGACGCCCAGCTCCTCGGCCAGCAGGCGACGGCACCGCTCGTACGCCTGCACGGCGGCGGCTCCGTTCCCGCTGCCGGCCAGCGCACGCACCAGCGACCGGTGGGCAGACTCCCGCAGCTGGTCGAGTGCGATGGCGTCCGCCGCGGCCCGGGCCGCGTACCCGTGCTCACCGAGCAGGATGCGTGCCTCGGCGAGCAGCTCGAGGGACCGAAGGAGGCACAGGTGCAGCTCGCGCCGGCGGTCCTCGACCCAGGGAGCCTCGATGCCCGGGAGGAACGGCCGGACCAGGACTCCCCGGGCACGGGCGGCTTCAACGGCGGCCAGACGCGGGTCGCCCGCCTCGAGGGCTCGCTCCGCCCGCCGGAGCGCCGCCGTAGCGATCTCCACGTCCACGGCGACCGGATCCGCGAGCTCCATGCGGTACGCGCCGAGGTAGGTCCGCAGCGCATCGCGTCCACCGAGCCCGGAGGCCACGACGAATCCACGCACCCGGCTGACCACGCCGCGGATCGCCGTTTCCCAGGTCTCGGGACGACGCGCCACCCACAGGTTCTCCGCGAGCTCGTCCCTGGGGACGACTCGGTGACGTTCCAGCAGGAGCAGCGAGAACGCGAGGCGCGGTTGCCGTCCCGGCAGCGCGCGTTCGTCGAGGGCCGTACCTGCAGCGCGGACGGCGATCCGTCCACCCAGCGACACCTCGGACACGACGGCGCTCCCGACCGGGCACGGCCCCGGTCCCGCTCCATCGTCCGCCGGCCCCCAGCGTACGGCAAGCCGTTGGACCACGTGGGCTCCCGGTGATTACGCGCTCCTTACGACCACACGTCGGCGGCGCACGCTCCTCTTGCGGCTGCGGGGTGTGGTGGTCGTGTCCTCGCCGGACGGCGAGGCGGATCTTCGAGGAGAACCGATCGTGGGACACGCGACCATCCCCCATCCGGCCCCCTTCAAGCTGTGGGGCACCGCGCTGCTCGTCCTCGTCGCCGTGACGGTCGCCGTGCTGCTCGCATCGTTGCTTTCGACGACCAGCACGGCGACGGCCCCGGCCCCTACCGACCACGGCTCCGACGCCACGTCTGCGACGCAGACGACCCCGTGCGGTCTGCCATGGGCGGTTGCCCGCGTCGAGGGCCTCGACCCTCGCAGTTGCGAGACCCCGCGCGAGCCGTTGCGGATCACCGGCCCACGCTGATCGGCTGGGACGTCGCCGCGGAGCGCTCGCGGCGACGTTCCGTCGCCGTCGCCGCGGTCGGCCGGATGTCGGTGGCGTCGCCCTGACCGGGTTCGCGAGGCGGGACGGACGTGTTGGGTGAGCGAGGTCAGGTCCGCGGGTTCGAGGCGCTGATGCTTACGACGGCCCTGCTGCAGCGAGCTCGCCGGCCGACCCTGATGTCGGTCTGTGGGACGCGGGACCTGGCCTCCCGAGTCCCCGACCGACCATGCCGCAGTTCGGCTCGGGCCGGCGACCCCGACGTGGCAGCAGGCGACTATGGCCTGCTTCGGCACCGTCGGTGCTTCGGCGGGACCCGCGCGAAGCGGGGAGTAGTGGGCGGGTCAGGCGATGCCGTGGGGTGAGTCCCACGTGGTGGTGTAGGAGCAGGTCCGCGTCGTCGCCGCCGAGGTGACGCGCCGCCGGGACCCCGTTCCCCGATGTTGCTCACATCTGCTGACCGGAGCCGGCCGGGGCCGGCCGAGCCGGCCGGAAGGAATCACCACGGCCCAACCTCCGATCTGGATGTCCACCAGCGCCGCGGCGGTCGGCCCTCGACCTGCAGGAACGCCGACCACGTGTCACCGTCGGATCAGGTCGGACCGCAGGCGCCTGGCTGACGAGGTGCCGTGGTGCCGGCGTTCTCAGGTCAGAGCTTGGGCGCGGAAGGCTGCAGGCGTGTCCCCGTAGGCGGCCTTGAAGCTGCGGGTGAAGTGGGCGGCGTCGCAGAACGCCCAGCGATGAGCGATCGCTGCCACGGTCAGGTGCTGCGATGCCGCGTCTACAAGGTCACGCCGGGCGCGTTCGAGGCGGAGCTGGCGAACGAGTGCCCACACGGTCGCCTGGTCCTCCTCGAAGATCTTGTGCAGGTACCGCACTGACACGCCGTGCGCCCTCGCGATGGTCTCGGGCGACAGGTCGTGATCGGTGAGATGGTCACGGACGAACTGCTTCACCCGGGTCCGGAGCAGCGCGCGAGGATCCTCGGGGGCGCGCCCTTGCATCGTTGCCGCCGCCGCGGCCATCAGCTCGATCGCCGCGTCCGCGACGGCGTGGTCGGCGGCGCCGCCGGATGCCATGCCGATCTCACGCATGCACATGGCAAGCAGCCGGCCCAGCGGACCGTCGCACGAGAACGGCCGAGCCGTGAGCAACGTCAGGCCCGGGGCGCGCGCCGCGATCGCGGGGTGCGGGACCTGCAGCACGAGCAGGTCGAACCGATCCTGGTAGTGGAACGTGAACGGACGGGTGCTGTCGTAGAAGGCGAGCTGTCCCGGGCGGAGGACCGCCTCCCTGCCGTCCTGGATCAGGAGGCCGGTGCCGCGCAGCTGCAGACCCACCTTGAAGTACGCATCCGATGAGCGTGACACGAGGCGCGGCGTTCGGGCGACCTGCATCGGCGTTCCGCCCACCCGATTGGCTCGGATGCGGTCGATCTGGTGTGACTCCACGCGCCCTTCGAAGGCCGACTCCCCGAGGCGGTGGACGTCGAGGTCGACGAAGCGGTCGCAGACGGCCTCGCGCCAGTAGGCGAAGCGTTCGGATGGGTCCACGTTCTCCGTGGACAGAACTGCTGTCATCAGCGCTGCCCTCCCGGCCGGGAGCTTGACGACACCGGGATCTGGCGTCAACGCATCCGTGCACGGAGAGTCAAGTCGACGGGACCGCCGCGGGTGCGAGAGGCATCCGGTCGTCACGCGAACCTTCCACCACCCCGTTGGGCCTTGCCGACCTCGGTTCTCGGCAGCTGGCCGGGAGGATGGATCTCGACGTGCAGCTGCAGCCGCAGGCAGTCGTGGTCGGGGCTCTCAGCTTCCATGCCGGGCTGCAACACGTGCGTCCCCATCGGCGATACCGGCGGGAGCGGGCTCCGGGTCCGGCACCGCAGCTGCCGCGACATCCATCAACGGCGTCCGCATGGCCTCCACGCGTGGTGCCCGTGTCGTGTTCAGCAACAGCCGGGTCACGTCGGGCCGGGAGTAGTGGCCGACTGGGTCTGCGGCAGATTTGGCGATCGAGATCATCGACAGATCGAGGTCGGCGTAGAGGATCCCTTCCTCGGTCTCGGGGAGCGGCTCCGCTAGCGGGCTGCCATCCGGACCGTAGATCCGTGCGAAACCTCCGCCGGGCAGCAACAGTTGCTGCTTCAGATCGGTGTCGCAGAACTGCTCGATGCCGGCCGCCCCGACGACACCGCAGGGGGCGAGCACGAACACCTGGCCCTCCGCGGCGTACATCTGGCTGGCGGCGTTGTTCATCTCGGGGCCCAGTGCGTACGCCGCCCCGCGGTAGACGGAGAAGCTCGGCCACGACGCGACGTGGATCTGCTCGTTCATGCTGTACATCGCGTACTTGGTCAACGGCTGGAAGTGCTCCCAACAGTTGAGGGCACCGACGCGCCCGATCGGCAGTTCGTGGACCTGAAGGTCGCTGCCGTCACCCTCACCGAAGACGGTGCGTTCGACGTGGGTGGGCTTGAGCTTGCGCCGCGTTGCGACGAGCTCCCCGTCGGCCCCGATGATCGCCTGGGCCATGTACAGCGAGCCGCCGTCGCGTTCACTGAACCCGGCCACCACGGTGATGTCGTGGTCCCGCGCCGCGGCCTGGATCCGCTGCAGTTCGGGCCCGTCCACGCGGATGGAGGCCTCGTGGTAGCGATGCACGAACTGCATGCCCCAAGCGGGGGAGTCCAGCCAAATCCACCACGGATACCCCGGGATGAACGTCTCCGGGAAGGCAACCACGTCGGCGCCCTGGCCGGCGGCTTCCGCGATCAACGTCACGGCCTTTTCGACCGTGGCGTCGGCGTCGAACCAGACGGGTTCTGCCTGGATCGCCGCGGCGCGGACGACACGCGTGGTGTTCGACATGGGTATCCCCTTTCCAGATCAGAGGGTCGCGGCCGGCCGCGACAGGCGCAGCAGCCCGGTGACGGTGCTGCAGTTGACGTACTCCGCTTCGACGCTGCCGGCCGGGAGCACGGAGATCTCGTGCCAGAAGGCGACGTCGAGCGGCGCTTCCTGGCTGGCCACCATCTTGAAGAAGGACCCGTAGATGGCCAGGTGGGTCGGGTGCTTGCGGCACCAGACCAGCAGGTCCTCCAGCGACCCGAACCAGGCAACGGTGGAGGTCTTGTCCTCCGGTCGTCCCGCCGCGTCCTGCTCGTCGATGTTGCGTGCGGCCAGACATCCGCTCGCGGCGGGTTCGTCCCGCAGGTACTGCACGCCCGCGTCCTTGACCGGCTTCACATCGTCGACGTACGCCGCACGGAAGGCGGAACTCTGCGACCAGTCCTGGGCCGTCCGGATCAGGCACAGGTTGTCAGGAGGCGTCACCGCGACGCGGCCACCCCGACCGACGAGCTCGGTTCCGGGCATCCCGACGAGCTCCCCGGTCAACGCGTCGGTCACCGACGCCGGGATGCGGTCACGCGCGGCGCCCCAGTAGTCGTGCGTCTCGGTGATCTCGACCGGCAGCAGCTGGGACAGCCCGGTGGTCGGGTAGTCGGTCCCAGGGTGCGTGTGCAGCGTCTCGATGCGGGTACGAGGGATCTGGGCGACCTCACGCCAGTACCCCACGGGGCCGTCGTCGGGTAGGTCGGTCCAGGCCCGGCGGACCTCCGCCTGTGACCACCACCGGTCGTAGGTCTCGGGATCGAGCCAGTACGCCAGGGCGACCGCGGTGGGCTGGCCGTCGACCTCGGTGAACGTGCCGCGATCGACGATCACCGGGCCGTGGTCGCCCCGCATCAGGTCGATCAAGCGGTCCCGTTCGGCGATGGCCCGCTCGGCATCGTCCGCCTGGACCCCGAACTGAGCGAACGTCACGGTGGTGACATCGGGCGGCCAGTCGACCGTCAATGCCGGGAATCGGGGCTCGTGGCCTTCGGGTCGACCGCTCATCGAGCGCCTCCAGTCGATCGCGTCTTGTCGGGACGCGTTCCACGCTACGGAGGCCTGGTCACCCGGGCTTGTCGTCGGAGGCACGCCCGCTTGTACGTGAGCGCACCGCAACGGCCGTAGATCGACTGCGCCCGTCGCAACGCGCCGGTTATCGCGCGTCCGACACGGGGAGCACGATGATCTCTTGGGCAGGCGGCAGTTCCCTCAAGGGTTCGTCGGCCACGCCATAGACCTCGAGCCCAGTGACGAGGCCATCGCGTAGGAAGACGATCAGACCGTCCGCAGGTGACGCTCCCCGGGGAACCGTGCCTTCGGTAGGCAGCAGGCCGGTGAAGCCATCCGCGGCGCGCGGACACTCGCTCGGGACGGAGATATCGATGGTGGCGCACCCGCAGGCGCATCGCGCCGTCACGGTGGCGCGGGGCAGCTGTGCGAGGAGGGGTGCGAACTCGGGAGGTGCCGCCTGCACGAGCTTCGTGATCGCTGCCGTCTCCCGACGCGAGAGAGGTCGACTCGGCATCACGTCGGACACGTGGCTCGGCCTACTGAGTTGTGCGCATCACGGTGCCCCGTGAGTACTTGCCTCAGGTGATCGTCAGACCACCATCGACGGCCAGGGTCTGCCCCGTGATGTACGAGGCGGCGTCGCTGGCGAGGAACACCGCGGTCGCCGCGAGCTCCATCGGGTCGCCGGTGCGGCCGCTCACCAGACGAGGGGCCTGCGACTCGAGGTAGCCGTCGGGCAACTCGCCGGTCATCTCCGAGGGGAAGAACCCGGGGGCGAGCGCGTTGACCCGGATGCCCTTGCGGCCCGTCCACTGCTGGGCGAGGTCGCGGGTCAGGCCGATCAGACCAGCCTTCGACGCGGCATACGCCGCCTGCGGGAGCCCGGCCGTGGTGAGGCCGAGGACCGAGGAGATGTTGATGATGCTGCTGCCCTCGCCCATGACGCGGCCACACGCCTGCGCCATCCAGTAGCAGCCGTTCAGGTTGACGTCGATGACCTGCCGGAACTGTTCGGGCGTCTCGCGTGTCGCCGGCACGGCCGTCCCGATCCCGGCGTTGTTGACCAGGATGTCGACGCGGCCGAGCTCGGCGACGGTGCGCTCCACGAGCTCGGTCGCGTCCTCGGGGATCGCGACGTCGGTCGCGACGACCAGCGCCCGCCGACCGGTGGCCTCGACCAGGGCGCGGGTCTGCTCGAGCTTCTCCACGCGCCGCGCGGCGAGTGCCACGTCGGCGCCGGCCTCGGCCAGCGCCTGCGCGAAGGCGACGCCGAGGCCGGAGGAGGCGCCCGTGACGATGGCGACCTTCCCGTCGAGCCGGAAGCGGTCCAGGATGGTCACACGCACGTCCTCGTTCGGGGGGTGCGCGTGATGTTAGTCATCGTTCACGTGCCGTGGTGCTTCGCGTCCTGCCGGGCCGCCTCGGCGCCGAGCGCGATCGGGGCCGCGAGGACCTCGTCGGGGATGGCCCAGGCGTCCACCAACCGCTCCGCGTGGGGACGGAGCTCGGCGCAGAGCCGGTTGATCTCGGCGGTGATGGCCTTGGTGCGGGCGCTCGAGAGGCGGCCGTGCTCGAGGAACCATCCGCGCTCGCGCTCGAGCAGGGACAGCGCGTGCAGATCGCGAACCGACGAGAGCAACGCGGCGACCTCGGCGTCCTGACACGCGTCGATACGTGCACAGAACCGTTCCAGGACGACCCGATCGATGTGGGCCTGCGCCGCCGCCAGGACGTGATCCTGCACCTCGTTGAACGCCGCGAACGCGTCACCACCCCCTTTCATGGCGCGCTGGAGGCGTCGGGCCACGGAGCTGACGATGTGCTCCTCACGCCACGCGAACAGCTCGAGTTGCCAGTTGCGGTCGCGGAGGGCGGCGTCCTCGTCACGGCCGGGCACCACCGAGGTGATGACCTTGAACAGGCGCCGCGCGGCGGTCCGCTCCACGACCGTCTCGACGACCTGATCCGCGACGAAGCGGACCGTCCCGAGCGTGTCGAGCGACCCGAAGTCGTCCCGGAAGTCGGTCAGCAGGCCCTTGGCCACGAGCTGCAGCAGGACGGTGTTGTCGCCCTCGAAGGTGGTGAAGACGTCGGTGTCGGCCTTCAGTTCGGGGAGGCGGTTCTCCGAGAGGTAGCCCGCACCACCGCAGGCCTCGCGGGCCGTCTGGATCGCCTGGGTGGCGTGCCAGGTCGTCGCGGTCTTGATCGCGGCGGCCATCGATTCGAGGACCCGACGATCGGGGATCTCGTCGTCCTCGCCGGCGGCGAGCGCCGCGCCGTCGAAGGACTCGTCGAGGTCCGCGACGAGCGACTCCTGGGCCGCGTGCAGCGCGTAGGTCGTGGCCACCAGCGGCAGGAGGCGGCGCTGGTGCTGGCGGTAGTCGAGGAGGACGATCTCGCGGTCGACCCCCGGGGCCTTGAACTGCCGCCGCACGAGCCCGTAGCGGACCGCGATCGCGAGGCCCACCTTGGCGGCCGACAGCGCCGCACCCGACACGCTGATGCGCCCCTGAACGAGCGTGCCGAGGGTGGTGAAGAACCGGCGCGCCTCGTCGTCGATCCGCGAGGTGTAGGCGCCGTCGGGCGCGACCTGCCCGTAGCGGTCGAGGAGGTTGGTCCGCGGTACCCGGACGCCGGAGAACGACAGCCGCCCGTTGTCGACCCCGTTCAGCCCCGCCTTGTGGCCGCAGTCGGTGATGGTCACCCCGGGCAGCGGCTGGCCGTCCTCGTCGCGGATGGGGACCAGGACCCCGTGCACCCCGTGGCTGCCCGACGGCGTGATGAGCTGGCAGAACACCACCGCCAGCCGACCGTCCCGCGCGGCGTTGCCGATGTAGTCCTTACGGGCGTCCTCGTCGGGCGTGTGGATCATCAGCTCGTCGGTGGACGCGTCGTAGGTCGCGCTCGTCCGGATGGAGGCCACGTCCGAGCCGTGCCCCGTCTCGGTCATGGCGAAGCAGCCGGGCAGCTCGGCGGTCATCACCTGCGGCAGCAG
The DNA here is from genome assembly GCF_000969705.1 of Nitriliruptor alkaliphilus DSM 45188. Classification (GTDB taxonomy): domain Bacteria; phylum Actinomycetota; class Nitriliruptoria; order Nitriliruptorales; family Nitriliruptoraceae; genus Nitriliruptor; species Nitriliruptor alkaliphilus. The sequence goes on along the minus strand of NZ_KQ033901.1, from coordinate 5,196,161 downwards.
CGTGGAGCGGTGCTCCTCGTTGCCGAGGTTCATGATCGCGCCGCCGAAGAGCCCGAACTGCACCCCGGCCTTCACCAGCAGCGACAGGTCACCCATCGCCAGCATCTCGAACGAGGTCACGGCGCCGCCGAGATCACCGCCACCTCCGTACGCCTCGGGGAACAGCAGGCGCGGCCCTTCGGTCGTGCCGAGCAGCCGCAGCTGGTCCATCACCCGCGCGCGGTGCTCGTCGGGCGGCAGTCCGGTGCCCGGGGCCAGCTCGGGACGGCGCAGCTCCTCACGCGTGGCCTCGCGCACCTCGGCCCATCGGCCATCGAGGACGCGGCGCAGGCGCGCGGTCAGGTCGGTGTCGGGCGTGCTCCCCGTGATCACAGCGTCGGGTGCGGACACGGTGCTCCCTGCCTCGGCGTGCGGCAGATGCTACGCGCGCCGCCGGGTGCCGGGCCGGTCCTGGTCCGGCCGTTCGACAGCTGCGGGGACCGTCAGGAGACGAGCTGGTCGTCCGGCTCGGTGCTCTGCACGGCCGACTCGAAGTGGCGCAGGGTGGCGCTCAGGACCACCCGCGCCACCCGACCGATGATCACCACGGCCACGCCGACCGCGACCGCTCGCGTCGCGGCGTCCTCCACGGCGACCGAGCCCGTGGCGAGTGAGATGGCGATCGGGACGAGGGCGAGCAACCCGAGGACCCCGATGATGCGGCGCAGCGGTCCCGCGCTCACAGCTGCTCACCACCCTCGGCGACCGAAGCTGCGGACGGCCCGGTCGAGACCGGCAGCAGGTCGCGGACCACGAGGGCGACGTCGAGCGGCCGCGCCCGCTGCACCTGTCGGCCCGTCGGCCCGGAGCCGAGCACGAGGCCGAGTTCGGTCGCCAGACGCACCGCCTCGGGGACGTCCTCGGTGGTCGCCCAGGAGACCGCGAGCGGGTCGAGGTGGAGCAGGTCGCGCCAGCCGCTGCCACCGACGACCAGGTGGAGCCACCGGGTCCCACGGGCGCGCTCGAGCCAACGACGCCCTGCGGCGCCGCTACCGACGGCGACCGCGACGGTCGCGGCGCGGGAGCGGATCGGCTGCCCCACGGCGGTGGCCGTGACCCCGAGCGCGTTCGCGACGGAGCGGGCGCGCGGACCGATCAGGAGGCTCCGGCCGGTGGGCAGCGGGCGGCACACCGGGCGCAGCGCCCCAGCCAGCGCCGCCGTCCACGCGACGTCGTCGGCGGGGTCCGCCACGTCGAGACTGCGGACCAGGCCGGCGGGGAGGCCCAGCTTGACGAGGTTGGCGACCGACCAGGCTGGCCCCGCCTCGGTCGCCGGGGTGGGCTCGGTCAGCTCGGCGGACATGGTCACGCTGGCCTGCGGCGCCGGCTGCTCCGCCGGAGCGGTCGGCGCCACCTGGGCATCCACCGGCACCTCGGCGGCGGGGGCTGGGGCATCGGCGACCGGGGCGACGGGGACCGGCGCCGCAGCGAGCGACGTCCCGAGCACACGGTCCGTAGCGGGGTCGACCACGCCACCCGCGTCGTGGTCACCGGTCGCGGCGCGGACCGCGAGGCGTGCTGCGGCCGTCGCCCGCTCGAGCAGCGCCTCGTGAGCACCGAGGGTGACCGGGGCAGGTGCCGGAGCCGCGGGGGCCGGCGGCGCGGGCTCGTCGCCGAGCTGGCCCCGCAGGAACGTGGCGAAGTCGACCGTGTCGTCGCTCTCGGCGTCGACGCTGAGGAGCCGGTCGATCGGCGAGGTGGTGGCAGACGTCGTCGCCACCGCAGCTGCAGGACGCGGCGCGGTCGACGGTGCCGCCGACCGCGGGGCCGGTGCCGGGGTCGGTGAACCCGGCGCGGCGTGCAGCTCGACGACCTCGCGGGCGAAGAAGCCGGCGATGCCACCACGGGCGACGCGCCGTACCTCGACGATGCGGGCGTCGCCTCCGAGCTGCTGGTGCAGCTCGGTCAGCGCCGCCTCGGCGGTCGCCGCCTCGATGACGACGGTGGCACCGTCGACCGGGCCGTCCGCGGCCGGGCTGAGCGGGGTGGTGGGGGCCTGGTCAGGCATCGACGTTCGCAGCACCGAGGGATCCGATCACGACGAGCTGGGCGTGCGCCGGCAGCTCCGGGTAGGCGAGGACAGGTAGATCGAGGCCGGCCGCGCCGAAGGCGGCCCGCAGGGGCCCCCGGAGCAGCTGCCCGCAGACGACGACGGCGGGTCGGCCGTCGCCGCCCTGCGCGAGCTGCGCCGCTTCGGCGAGCAACGGCGCGAGGCGGGACGGGTCGAGCAGGAGCTGCATGCACCCGTCGATGTCGCGGACGTGCTCGTGGAGCTCACCCTCCAGCTCCGGCAGCAGCGTGATGACACCGAGCTCACCACGGGGGGCGATGCGCGCCACGATCGCGCCACCCACGGCGACCCGGGCCGCGGCCACGAGCTGGTCGATCGCCCGGGTCTCACGCGCCTTGCCTGCGACGGCCTCGATGATGCGACCGAGGTCGCGGATCGGGACGCGGTCGCGCAGCAGCTCGCGGAGGACCTCGTGCAGCAGGGCGATCGGCAGGGTCTCGGTGCCGACCTCGTCGGCCAGGAGCGGCTCGTCGTAGCGCAGCGAGGCGACCAGCTCCTGGACCTGCTGGCGCGACAGCAGGTCGGCCGCGTGGGTGCGGGCGACCTCGGCGAGGTGGGTGACGATGACCGACGAACGGTCGACCACGGTCGCGCCGGCGGCGGTGACCCGACTGCGGGCCTCAACGGGGACCCAGAAGGCACGCAGTCCGAAGACGGGTTCGACCGTCTCCTCGCCCTGCACCCCACCGAGGTCGGCGTCGTCACCGGCAGGCAGGGCCAGCACGCGGTCGCGCGGCGCGCCGCCCCTGGCCACCTCGACGCCGTGCAACAGGATCCGGTAGGTCGAGGGCTCGAGGGTGACGTCGTCGAGGGTCCGCACCAGCGGCAGGACGACACCGAGCTCCTCGGCCACCTGGCGGCGCAGCGATCGCACCCGCTGGAGCAGGTCGCCGCCACGCTCGTGGTCGGTGAGGTCGAGCACGTCGTAGGCGAGGTGGAGCTCGATCGGCTCGACCCGCAGCTGCTCGATGAGCACCTTGGGGTCGTCCGGGTCGGGTGGCGGCAGGACGGCGCCGCCCGACGCGTCGGTCGTCGCGGGCGCAGCCTTCTCGGCGGCGGCCGCTCGGGTGCTGGCGAACGCCAGGGCGACCACGATCACGAAGAAGGGGAGCTTGGGCAGACCGGGCAGCAGCATCAGCGCGCCGGTGACCACGGCACCGATGCGCAGCACGAGGGGGTCGCGGAAGAGCTGGCGTCCGACGGTCGGTCCGAGGTCCTCCTCGTCGTCGACGCGCGAGACCAGCAGACCGGTCGCGGCCGAGACCAGGAGGGCGGGGATCTGGCTGACCAGCCCGTCGCCGACGGTCAGCAGCGAGTAGGTCGCGGCGGCCTCGCCGATGGCCATGCCGTTCATCGCCGCGCCGATGACGAGGCCACCGACGAGGTTGATGATCACGATCACGATGCCGGCGATCGCGTCGCCCTTGACGAACTTCGACGCACCGTCCATCGCCCCGTAGAAGTCGGACTCGCGGGCGATGCGGCTGCGGCGGCTCTTGGCCTCCTCCTCGTCGATGAGGCCGGCGGCGAGGTCGGCGTCGATGGCCATCTGCTTGCCGGGCATCGCGTCGAGGGCGAAGCGGGCCCCCACCTCGGCGACGCGGCCGGCACCGCTGGTGATGACGGCGAACTGGATGACGACCAGGATCAGGAAGACCACGAGGCCGACGACGATCGAACCGCCGATGACGAACTCACCGAAGGTGGCGATGACCTTGCCCGCGTAGCCGTCCAGGAGGATGAGGCGCGTCGAGGAGACGTTCAGCGCGAGGCGCATCAGCGTCGTGATCAGGATCAGGGACGGGAAGCTCGACAGCTGGAGGGTGTCGCGCATCGTGAGCACGGCCAGCATGATCAGGATGGCGAAGGCGAGGTTGAGCGCGAGCAGCAGGTCGAGCAGCGCCGGTGGGATCGGCACCACCATGGTGACGACGGCGCCGATGATCACGAACGGCACGACCGTTCGACGCATCATGGCACCGCGGACGGGGGTGTCGAGGCGGCCCTTCACGCTGCCGCCCGCACGACGGTGCGACGACCGGTGGTCGGCCCCTCGAGCGGACGGCTGGCGGGCCCGCGACCGCTGCGGCGGTAGGCCACCGCGAGCACGACCGCGACGGCCTCGTAGAGCGACGCCGGCACGTGGTGGCCGACCTTGCACGTCTTGTACAGGGTCCGCGCGAGCGGCTTGTCGGCGGTGATCGGGATGCCGTTGCGGCCAGCGATGGCACGCAGTTTGTCGGCGACCTTGTCCGCCCCCTTGGCGATCACGCGAGGAGCTCCGTCGATGGGGTCGTAGCGCAGGGCCACGGCGAGGTGGGTCGGGTTGACCAGCAGCACGTCGGCGCTGGCGGCATCGCGCAGCATCCGGTTGCGGGACAGCTCGCTCTGGCGGCGACGGCGGGCGGCCTTGATCTGTGGGTCGCCCTCGCTGTCCTTGTACTCCCGCTTGATGTCGTGCTTCGACATGCGGATCTGCTTCTCGAACTTGCGCCGCTGGTAGACGATGTCGGCGATGGCGATGACCAGGGCGAGCATGGCGGCCCGCATGATGATCGTCCCGTAGACACCCGTGAGGCGGTCGATCCCACCGGCGAGGGTGCGGTCCGTCCCGAGGTGGTCACGCCAGCTCATCAGCATGGGCGAGACGACCACCGCCACGGCGGCGAGCTTGGCCGTCGATCGCACCAGCTCCCAACCAGCCGTCGCGGGCTTGAGCTTCTCCATCCCCTTCTTGGGGTTGAGGTTCTTGAGCTTCGGCTTGGCGAGCTTCATGTTGAGTCGGAAGCCCACCTGGGCGATCGACGACGCCAGGGCGAAGAAGGAGGTGATGACCAGGAAGGGACCGGCCATCACGAGGCCGAGACGCAGGCTCGACGCGCCGACGGCAGCCAGCGCATCCGGGTGTCCGGCACCGAGGAAGTTGGTCCGCAGGGCGTTCATGGCCGCGTCGATGGCTGGGCGTCCGGCCACGGCGAAGGCGGCGAGCAGCGCCACGAACGAGGTCGCGATGGCGACCTCCTGGGAGCGCGCGACCTGGCCGTCCTCGCGCGCCTTCTTGCGGCGCTGCGGGGTGGCCTTCTCGGTGCGGCCGTCCTTCGCTGCGGACACGGGGACCTCGGACACGGCGTGTGGCCGGCCGATCCGTGGCCGAGTGGTGCGCGGGTCCCTCCGCGCGTCCACCCCGTCGGCCAGGGAGCCGCGCGCTCAAGCGCCGCCGGCGTCCGTCGCGGCCGGGAGGCCACCGAGGCCCCGCAGCGCTGCCTCGCTCGCCTCGCCCACGGTGCGCTGCACGTCGACCATGGCGTCCGGGAAGAGGATGAAGGCGGCACCCACCACCGTGATGGCCGCCAGGATCTTCATGGGCAGGCCGAGCATCAGGATGTTGGCCTGCGGCGAGAACCGGGCCGCCAGACCGAGGGCCAGCTCGAGCATCAGCAGCACGCCCATGATGGGTAGGACGAGCTCGACCCCGGCGCGGAAGAGGGTGCTGACGAGGGTCATGACGGTCTCGGGCAGGAGCGCCGTCGGCGCGAGCCCGCCGTCGAGCGGCAGGACGCGGATCGACGCGAACAGCGCTCCGACGAGCACGCTGAGGCCGCCCGCCACCAGGAAGAGGGCCACGGCGGTCAGGTGGAACAGCCGCTGGAAGACCGCACCCTGGGTGCCCGACAGGGGGTCGAAGACCGTCGCGACGGACAGACCGGACACGAAGTCGATCACGCCACCGGCCACCGAGAACAGGTTGATGATCAGCCCGCTGAGGAACCCGAGGACGCCACCGATGACGGCGTTGACGACCGCCGCCCCGATGAGGCCCGGGACCTCGAGCGTGGTCGGGATCGGGTAGCTGAGCGCCGCGCCGACGGCCACGGTGAACGCCAGGCGGGCGGGTGTGCCGACGGTCTTGCCGATGATCGGTGAGACCACCACGAACGAGCCGACCCGGATGATGGCGAGCATCAAGCCCACCGCCCAGGCGGCGTCGATCGGGATGTCGAGGGTCACCACGGCCGGTCAGCCGACCAGGGACGGCAGCGAGTTCCACAGCGCCATGGTCCAGCCGGTCAGCTCGTGCAGCATCCAGTTGCCGCCGACGAGCAGGATCGCGCCCATGCCGACCAGCTTCGGGACGAAGCTGAGGGTCATCTCCTGGATCTGGGTCACGGTCTGCAGCAGCGACACCGCGACACCGATGACGAGCGCGGAGATCAACAGCGGACCGGCCAGCTTGCCCACCATGAACATGGCGCCGGTGACCATCTCGAGGACCTGGGTGTCGTTCACGCGGCGGACCTCCTCGGCGCGGTCGGTCGGGTCATCAGCCGGCCACCGAGGTGACCAGCGCCCGCGACAGCAACGCCCACCCGTCGACGAGCACGAACAGCAGGAGCTTGAGCGGCAGCGAGACGAAGATCGGCGGCAACATGACCATGCCGAGCGCCATCAGGACCGCGGCCACGACCAGGTCGATCACCAGGAACGGCACGATCACGACGAACCCCATCGTGAAGGCGGTGCGCAGCTCGGAGATCACGAACGCGGGGATCAAGGTGGTGGGCGCGATCTCGCTCGGGTCGGCGGGCTGGTCGCCGCCCGACATCCCGACGAACAGGGCGAGGTCGTCCTCCCGGGTCTGGGCCAGCATGAACTCGCGGAACGGTTCGAAGCCGGCCTGCGCGGCCTCCAGCGTCTCGATCTCCCCAGCCAGCATCGGCTGGATCGCGACCTCGTTGACCTGCGAGAAGGTCGGGGCCATCGAGAACATCGACAGGAACAACGCCAGGCCGATCAGCACCTGCGCGGGCGGCACCGTCTGGAGGCCGAGCCCGTTCTTGGCGAGGCTGAGCACCACGATGAAGCGGGTGAAGGTGGTCATCAGCAGCAGCAGGATGGGCGCCACCGCTGCGACGGTCAGCATCAGGACGTAGGTGACCGTCCGCGACAGCCCCTCGCCAGCCAGTTCACCGTCGACCGAGACGCTGATCTCGGGCCCGATCGGGGCCTGCGGCGCCGTCGGGGCGGTGGGGCCGAGCGGCCCGCCGGCGTCGGGGTCGGGGACCTCGATGACGCCCTCGGGGGGCGTGGGGATCGCCTGCGCCGTGGCGGGCGCAGCGGACAGGGCGAGGAGGGCGATCAGCGCGAGGAGGCCGAGCGCCGCGCGCCTAACGGCGTGTCGGCACACGGAAGGGCCTCCCGGATGGGGTACTGCGGACCGTCATCACACGCAGACGGTCCAGCAGGCCGATCCGTGGCCCTTCGAACGAGGAGGCGACCGACGGGACGTCGGGGACCTCGGTGGAGGTGACCGCGTCCGTGCGGGCCTCCGGGTCGAGCTCGGTGAGGACGTTGACGCCGTGCTCGCCGGCGCCGACGAGCAGGCGACGGTCGCCGACGCGGACGACCGCGACGACGGCCGAGCGGGACAGGGCGGTGCGGCCGAGCACGGTGACCGCGCTCTCCGGCGCCACGTTCCGCAGCCGCTTGACCCAGAACGGGGCCGTGACGACCGCGAGCAGCGCCAGGACGCCGAGGACGGGGACGTCCATCAGGCCAGACCCCGACCGAGCAGCTCGGAGATGCGCACGCCCAGCTCGTCGCCGACCACGACCACGTCGCCACGCGCCACCGGGGTGCCGTTGGCCAGCACGTCGACCGGGGCGCCGGCGAGCCGATCGAGCTCGACGACGGTGCCCTCCTGCAGCCGCAGCAGGTCGCGCAGCGGCAGGCGGACACGTCCGAGCTCGACGGTCACGGTCAGCTCGACGTCGGCGAGCAGGTGCAGGTCCGCGGGTGCGCCGAGACCTGCCCCCGCCGTGAGGTCGGGGAGCTCGACGTGGCTTGCGGTCTCAGCGGTCGACACGAGCGTGTCCTCTCCGGATGTGGCGCTTGCGGTGGGTGGGTGGGGCGGCGGTCACAGCCCTGTCAACGGGGTGGCGATCTGGACGGCGAGGCGGCGGCCCCGCCGACCGAGGTGGGCGGTGCCGATCTGCCGGTCCTCGAGCACGACGCTGGCCGGGTCGCCGACCCGATGGTCGAGCCGGACCACGTCCCCCGGCGCCAGCGCGGCCAACGTGCCGGCGTCCATGCGGACCGACCCGAGCTGCACGGCGACGTCGGAGGTGGTGGCCAGGAGCGCCGAGCGGTTCGCGGCCGCGACCTCCGGGGCCACCTCGTCGTCCGAGCCGACGACGCCGGTGAGGAACCCGTCGACGTGGGCCAGCAGCGGCGAGACCGGGTAGGCCACCGTGACGAGCCCCTGGCCCGGCAGGTCGCCGCGGATCTCGACGCGGTAGGTCAGCAGCATCAGCAGCTCACCAGCGGCGTGCAGCTGCACGGGCTGGGGCGTGGTCTCGAAGCTGAGGATGGTGGTCGGCTCGCCCTCGAGGGCGCCGAGCGCGGCGTCGATCGCCGCGACCGCGGGCTCGATCAGCTCGGCCCGCAGGAGCGCGGTCTCGAGGTCGGTCGGGCGGCGGACCGCCGGAGCCATCCGGGCGTCACCGGCGCCGCCGAGGACCCGCTCGACGAGCAGCAGGCCGAGCGGCAGGTCGATCTCGAGCAGCGCGACGGTTCCGCCGAGCCGATCGACGCGCAGCTGGGTCAGGACGGTCGGGTTGGGCAGTGCGCGCACGTAGTCGTCGACCGAGCACTGCTCGGTCGAGACGTGCTCGAGCTCGAGCGCGGCGTGCGCGACGTTGCCCCACGCGGTGCCGAGGCGTCGGGAGAACCCCTCGTGGGCAGCCTCGACCATCACGACGGCGTCGCGGCCGATCCGGCTCGGGCGCCGGAAGTCGACCGTGCTCACCGCCGATGCGGGGACATCCTCGAGCGTGCGGCCCACGCGTGCGCTCCGTCAGGTAGCCGGTCGACCCGCGGTCGCGGGCCGGACGGTTGCACCAGTCGGCACGACCAGGCGCCGCTGAAGCGGCACGCAGGGCGGGGCGGGGAGCGAACGGCCGTGTGGCCGCAGGTCGGGTGGTCAGGGGCGCCTGCGGGTCACTGCACGAGGAGTTCGGTGAGCACGACCCGCATGACCTCGCCGTCGGGCCAGATCTCCTGCGCGTGGCTGGTGAGGTTGACCCGCAGCTGGTTGGAGCCGTCCGCCGAGCGCAGCACGTCGGCGTTCATGGTGGCCACCTCGCGAAGCAACGCGTCCTGGAGCAACGGGGCGCGCGCCGTGATGACCTCCTCGTCGGCCCCCTCGACCAGCACCAGTGCGAGGGCCACCCGGGCGTGGTGGAGGGCGGCGGTCCCGGTCGTGGTGGTCAGCGGATCGAGGGGCAGGACGGTGCCTTCGACCACCTCGGCGGCCTCGGCCTCGCCGCCGGGGGCGATCACCAGGAACCAGGCCGCGGCGCCACCGACCAGCAGGACGGCGAGGAGGATCAGCAGGAGCTTGCGTTTGCCGCCCGAGGCCGACTCCTCGTCCTCGAACAGCTCCGGCGGGGCGGGTGCGGTTGTGGCGCTCATAGTTCGGTCTCCGAGGCAGCGTCGTCACGCAGGACGACGAAGTCGACGCGGCGGTTGCGGGCACGGCTCGAGGAGCCCTTGTTCTCGACCAGTGGGCGGTACTCGCCGTACCCCACGGCACCGATGCGGTGCGTCGGGAAGTCGTGTCGCTCGACCATCCGGCTGAGGACGGCGACGGAGCGGTCCGTGGACAGGTTCCAGTTGGTGTACGAGCCCCGCCGGAGCGGGAGGTCGTCGGTGTGGCCTTCGACCAGCACCTCGTGGGGGAAGTCGCCGAGGGTCTCGGCCACGGTGGCGATGACCTTGGCGCCGATGCTGCTGATGTCGGTCGAGCCGAGCGCGAACAGGACGTCATCGCTGGCGACCGAGACCACGAGGCCCCGTTCCTCGCGACGCTGGTCGACGAGGTCGACGAGCCCGGCCTCGGTCAGCGCCTCGTCCAGCGCCTCGGAGACCTCGTCGAGCCGGGCCATCGCGGCCTCGGCAGCGGCGGCGCGGTCCAGCAGTTGGCTCACGTCAGGTGTGAGCTCGACCGGGGGGACGACGCTCGGCGACGGCTCGGGGACCAGCCCGTCGTTCTCGGGCAGCAGCCCCTCCCCCGCCTGGTTGCCGAAGGGGACGGCGAGGCCGGACACGAACGCCTGGAACTTGGCGATGTCGACCTCGCTCATCGCGTACAGCAGCACGAAGAAGCACATCAGCAGCGTGACGAGGTCGCCGTAGGTGGTCAGCCACCCGGCGCCACCGCCCTCGTCCTTGGCGCCGCGACGCCTGACGCTGGTGCGAGCGGCCGGCATCAGGCGGCCTCCGCGGCGGCGGTCAGACGCTCGGTGGCGCCGAGGCGGGCCGACGGCGGCAGGTAGGACTCGAGCCGCTCGATCAGCGCACGCGGGCTCGACCCGCGGCGGATGGTCAGGATGCCGTCGAGGGTGACCTCCATGGCCGCCAGCTCGATGTCGTTGAGCCGCTCGAGCCGGTTGGCGAGGGGTGCGAAGAGGAGGTTGGCGAACAGCACCCCGTACAGGGTGGTGAGCAGCGCCATCGCCATGCCCCGACCGAGCTGCGACGGGTCGCTGAGGTTGCCCAGCATGTTGATGAGGCCGATGACGGTGCCGACCATCCCGAACGTCGGGGCGTAGCCCGCCAGCGTCTTGAAGAACCCGATGGCGTTGCGGTGGCGCTCGTCGGTCGCGGCGAGCTCGATCTCCAACGTCTCCTTGACGACGTCCTCGTCGGCACCGTCGACCAGCAGCTGGATCCCGAGCTTGACGTAGCGGTCTTCGAGCTCCTCCATCTTGGCCTCGAGGGCGAGCATCCCGTCACGCCGGGCGGTGTCGGCCAGGCGCGCGAGGCTCGTGATCGTCTCGGCCACGTCGGGCACGTCGGCCTTGATCGCGCTGATCGCGGACTTCGGCAGGCTCGCCAGCTCGGAGGTGCGGTAGGCCATGACCGACGCACCCATCGCTGCGAAGAAGACGAGGAACGCCGACGACGGCCCGATCAGCGGCCCGAGGGAGTTGCCGTCCATCAGGGTCGCGACGACGATCGCGATGAGGGTGACCAGGAGGCCGCCGAGGAAGAGGGGATCCATCGCTCAGCCCTCGTCCGGGACGACGTGCAGGCCGGGGCTCTGGGCGCGGAGCTGATCGGCCGAGACCAGCAGCGACGCGCGGAAGTGGATGACGCGCTCGACCACGACGGTGGCGTCCTCGTCGACGAGGATGCGGCGACCGTCCACGAGCACCAGGGCGGTGTCGGGCGTCGACTCGATGGTCTCGATCAGATCGGCGTTGACGAACAGGGGTTCGCCACGCAGTCGGTGAACGAGGATCACCACGCACCTCCGTGTGCCGGGCCTCGAAGCGAGCACGTCCGTGCGCTCCTTCAGGTGCCCCATCGGCCGGCCGCGCGGCCGCTGAAGGTCCCTGCAGACCGGGCCGGTCAGCGGCGGCGGTAGGCGCGCAGCTCGACGGCGAGGGTGACCCGGACCGGCGCCGGCAAGCGCCCGACGCGGTCCGCGAGGTCGTCCGCGTCGAGGTGATCGGCGCTCGGTCCCATCGCGACCAGCGCGCGGACCTGCTCGTGATCGAGCCGCCACGTGGTCTCGACCGTCCGGACCGGGCCGACCGCGTCAGCCACCGGATCGAGGGTGGCGAGGAGGCGTTCCTGCTTCCGCGGATCGACCTCGAGGAGGCCGAGCGGGCCGATCAGCTCACCGAGGTGGTGCCGCATCGGGGTCACCACCACGACCACACCGTCCGGTCGCAGGATCCGGACGATCTCGGCCGCGTTCCGGGGCGCGAAGACGCACAGGACCGCCGCCGCCGTGCCGCTGCCGATCGGCAGGTCCTGCCAGACGTCGGCCACCACGGCACCGACCCGCGGGTGGCACCGAGCCGCCCGCCGCGCCGCGTGCTTGGACAGGTCCACGGCGATCCCGGCCCGGTCCGGCACCCGATCGAGGACACCGGCCAGGTGGTGGCCGGTCCCGGCGCCGAGGTCCACCACCACGCCGTCCGGCGGGACGAGCTCGGCCACGAGGTCCGCCAGGGCATCGGTGACGGCCGCGAACCGCCCCTCGCCCTGGACCGCCGTCCGGGCGGCGACCATGGCTGCATCGTCCCCCGTCCCGGGGTGCCGCCCGACCACGAGGTTGACGTAGCCCTGGCGGGCGAGGTCGAAGGCGTGGCCCACCGGGCACCGCAGGGTGCGACCCTCGAGCGCGAACCCGTCCCCCTCGATGGGGCAGCGCAGCGCGGCGACCACCTCCGGGTGCACGGGGCCTCCTCGGCGCGGGGACCGCCGACGCTACAGCGTGCAACGAGGCGGGCTCGGACGCGCCGGACGGCCGGCCCCCGAAGGGACCGGCCGTCCGGTGTCACCCACCGACGCGTCCAGACGAGGAACGTGCCGATCAGCGCTTGAGGTTGACCAGCTCCTGCAGCAGCTCGTCCGAGGTCGAGATGGTCCGGGCGTTGGCCTGGAACCCGCGCTGGGCGAGGATCAGGTTGGTGAACTCCTGGGCGAGGTCGACGTTCGACATCTCCAGGGTGCCGGCCTGCAGCGACCCGAGACCCTGCTCGCCCGGGGTGTCGATGACGGCTGCACCGGCGGCTGGGGCCGCGGCGAACAGGCCGTTGCCGGCGCGGACGAGTCCGCCCGGGTTGGGGAAGCGCGCGAGCGCGAGCTGCCCCACGACCTCGAGCTGGCCGTTGTCCGCGCGGCGTGCCGTCACGGTCCCGTCAGCACCGATGGCGACGTCGTTGTAGAGGGTGGGGTCGACGACGATGTCGCCGAGCGCACCACCACCGGCGGGGTAGCCCTGGACGCGCTCGCCGCCCGGCGCGACCAGCTGCCCGGCGTTGTCGAGCGAGAAGGCTCCCGAACGCATGAAGCGCTGCCCGTTGACGGTGTCGACGACGAAGAAGCCGTCACCCTGGATCGCGACGTCGGTCGCGCGACCCGTGGTCTGCGACGCGCCCTGGGTGAAGACCAGGTCGGTCGAAGCCACCTGGGAGCCGAGGCCGAGCTGCATCGGGTTGATGCCACCCTGTCCGGCAGCGCCGACGGCACCGGCGGTCCCGCCGCGGGTGAGCTGGGTCAGGGTCTCCTGGAAGGTCGTGCGGGTGGACTTGTAGCCCGCGGTGTTGACGTTGGCGACGTTGTTGCCCGTCACGTCCATCATGGTCTGGTGGGAGCGCAGTCCGGAGACCGCGGAGAACATGGAACGGAGCATCGGTGGTTCCTCCTGGTGGCGGATCGGGTGGGATGACGCGGGTGGTGCGGTGGGTGGGACGGTGGATGGGACGGTCAGGTGCGGGACAGCTCAGGCGGTGGCATCGGCCGTCGCTGCCGGCACACGCCGGATCTCGGTGACCTGGCCGAGGGCGACCTCGTTGTCGCCACCGAGGTCGAGGATCGGGCCGGCCGTCGTGTAACGGACGCCCTGGACGGTGCCGGTGACCAGCGACCCGTCGGGCTGGGCCGCGGTGACCTCGTCGCCGATGAGGCCGGCGGCCATCACGGCCTCCTGCAGCCCGAGGTCGCGCTGCTGGAGCTTGACCAGCTCCTGCATCGACTCGAGCTGGGTGAACGTCGCGGTCTGGAGCATCATCTGGCTGGGGTCGGACGGCTCCATCGGGTTCTGGTAGCGCAGCTGGGCGACCATCAGTTTCAGGAACGCCTCACTGTCCAGGCCACCGAGCGAGCTGGCCTGGCCCATCGGCCCGGTCGCGTCCGTGGTGGTGGTCGTGATGCCCGCCGAGGTGGGTTCGATCGTGGTCACGGTGTGCTCCTGACGGTCACAGCTGGAGGCCGGCACGCGCCGAGGCGGCCGGTCGGCGGGACGAGGGGGCGGGGGGTGCCGGACGGTCCTCGCGGGGGGCGGATCGCCCTCCCCGTTCGCCACCGTCGGCACCACGGTCGAGTTCCGTCCCGAAACCGCCCGCTTCGAGGGCATCGGCTGCCTCACGCAGCAGCTCCTCACCGGTCTCGCCGAGGGGGCCGAGGACGGTCATCCGGACGGTGCCGGCGTCCAGACCCAGCCGGACACGGATCTCACCGGTGTCGATCACGACCACGCGCGGCGGCGGCGCGTCCTCCAGCTGCGTCACGAGGTCGAGGACGCGCTGCCCGGCCGCGCTCGGCGTGGCGGCGTCGATCCGGACGGCGCCGGCGGCGCTGCCAGGCGCGGCCGACGTCGGCCCACCGATCGACTCGGTGCGCACCGGTGCGCTGCCGTCGACGCGGGTCCGCGGGGCCGCTTCGTCGGCCCGGCCGCGACCGCGAACGGGGGCTGGTGCGGCCGGCTCGGCGCGCTGGCCCACGGGGGCATCGGCGTCCCGGTCGGTGGAGGCGGCGTCCCCGGCTCCGGTGACGGGTCCGGTGGCCGCCGCCGGCTCCACGGTCGTCGGATCGGTCGTCGGATCGGTCGTCGGATCGGTCGTCGCCTCGGTGATCGGCTCCGTGGCGATCGGCTCGCCAGGCGCCGTTGGCGCGTCGACGCTGGCGTCGATCACCGGTCCGTCGGTCGCGACGTCGGACGGCGCACCGGTCGCCTCGGGTGACGGGCTCTCACCGGTGACGAGGTCGGGGAGGACATCCTGCGGTGGGGCGACGGCGTCCTCTGCGAGGGTCGTTCCCGCGTCGAGGTCGGCCGCCAACGGCACCGCAGCGTCGCCGGACGACGAGGGCACCTCCGAGGCGGCGTCGATCGGGGCGAGGAGCTCGAACGACGCCGCATCCTCGGGCTCACCCTCCACCGGCAGCGTGATGGCGGGGACCGCCTGCGGCAGGACAGCGCCCGCGGTCCGCGAGGCCAGGGCGGCCAGGGTCAGCAGGTCCTGGGCGACCATGCCGTCCCCCTCCTCGCTCGCCGGCTCCGCCGGCGCCGTGGAGGCGGACGCGGCCGTCGCGGCGAACTGGGTCGCCAGCACGGCGAGGAACCCGGCGGCTCCGTGGGCCTTCCCGCTCGGAGCGGGGGCCTTGGCGGAGGCCGCCGGAGCCGCGGGCGGCGGCACGATCGAGGCGAGGTTCATCGGTACTGCTCCCAGGTCGCGAGGACGCGCTGCACGTAGGTGCGGGTCTCGGTGATGTTCGGGATGCCACCGGCCTGTGCGACCCGGTTCGGGCCGGCGTTGTAGGCGGCGAGCGCGAGGTCAGCGCTGCCGAACCGGTCGAGCTGCTGCTTGAGGTAGCGGGCGGCGCCATCGAGGTTCTGCGCCGGGTCGGTGGGGTCGACACCCAGACCGACGGCGGTGCCCGGCATCAGCTGCCCGAGGCCGATCGCGCCGGCGTGCGAGCGCACGCCGGGGTCGAAGTTCGACTCGTGTCGGACCAGCGCGGCCAGCAGCCCGGCGTCGACGCCGTGCTTGGCCGCCGCGTCCGCGATCGGACCGGCCCAGCGCTTGCCGGCATCCGGGAGGACCTGCTCCAGGCGGGCCGCGGCGGTCGACGTGCCACCTGAGGTCGCTGGGCCCGTGGTCCCCGGTGCGGGACCGGTGACCGACGGACCCGGCGCGCCCAACACCGCCGACGCACCCGACACCGCCGGCGCACCGGTCGCGACGGGCGTCCCCGCGGCCGCGACGGTCGGGTCCACGGCGGCCGTCAGCGAGAACGCGGCGGTCGGGGCTGCGGGCGAGAGCTGGTCGATCCGTGCACGGATCGAGGCGATACGGGCCTGGGCGTCGGCCATGCCCCCGCCGGCGGAGATCGCGTTCACGCGCGCCTCCACCGGTCGATGGCGAGATCGTCGAGTTGGCGTTCCACGCGTTGGGCGGCCGCGATGGCGGCGGCGGTGGTGCGCCGCTCGTCCAACCGTTCCACGCTGCGGCGTGCGATCGCCGCCTCGACCCGTCGTTGTCCGGCGAGCTCGGCCTCGCGACCGGTCGCGAGCTCCTGCTGGTCCGCGCGGAGCACGTCGTCGTGCAGCGCCATGGCGCCGGCGCGTGCCCCGGCCAGGCCGGCGGTGGTCATCGACCCGGAGTCGGGTCGGTGGGCCGAGCGCGCCGCTCGGGCGAGTTCGACGGTGGCCCGTGCGGCAGCGGCCTCGCGCTCGGCGATCGCGTGCTCAGCGAGGGCGCGTCGCTCCAGCAGCGAACGGACCCGCAGGACGGCCTTCAGCGCGCTCACGCTGCCACCCCGCTCTCCAGCTGCCGCAGGGCGGCGGCGAGGGCCGACAGTTCCGACCACGACGCGTCGTAGTCGGCGCGGTCGTCGGCGGCCTGGCTGAGGAACGCCACGGTGGCTTCCTCGAGCGCGAGCGCCGCGTCGGCGGCCCGGTCGGCGCCGGCGGCGTACGCCCCGACCTCGACCAGGTCCTTGACGCGTGCCGCCGCGGCCAGGGCGCGCCGCACCGTGGTCGCGTCGGCGATCTGCTCGGGCGAGGTCACGGTCGTGGCGAGGCGGCTGAGGGAGGCCAGCGGGTCGACGGCGGGGAAGCGTCCCATCGTGGTCAGCTGGCGGTCGAGCACGACGTGGCCGTCGAGGATCGAGCGGGCCGCATCGGCGACCGGTTCGTCGTGATCGCCGCCCTCGACCAGGATCGTGTAGAAGGCGGTGATGGTGCCGTGCACCCGGGGGCCGGCGCGCTCGAGCAGGCGGGGCAGCAGCGCGAAGACGCTCGGCGGGTAGCCGCGCGAGGTCGGCGGCTCGCCGGCGGCGAGCCCCACCTCACGCTGGGCGGTGGCCAGGCGCGTGAGCGAGTCGACGGTGAGCAGGACGTCCGCGCCGGTGTCCGCGAACCCCTCGGCGATGCGGGTCGCGTAGGTCGCTGCCCGCAGACGCAGGAGCGCCGGCTCGTCGGAGGTCGCGACCACCACCACCGAGCGCGCCAGGCCCTCGGGGCCGAGGACGTCCTCGATGAACTCTCGGACCTCTCGGCCGCGCTCACCGACGAGGGCGATGACCGAGATGTCGGCGTCGGTCCCCCGCACCATCATCGACAGGAGGGTCGACTTGCCGACGCCGGAGCCGGCGAACAGGCCCAGGCGCTGGCCCCTGCCGACGGTACAGAGGGTGTCGAGGAGCCGGACGCCGGTGGCCAGGGGCGCGTCGATCCGGCGGCGGGCCAGGGCCGGTGGTGCGGGTGCGTCGACCGGCACGGCGGGGGCGAGGATCGGTCCGCGGCCGTCGAGAGGACGGCCGAGCGCGTCGACGACCCGGCCGAGGAGCGCCGGACCGACGGGCGAGGTCAACGGGCCGGTGCGTGGGCGGACCCGATCACCGCGAGCGATCCCCGTGGTCGAACCCAGCACCAGGGCCGACGCGGCGCCGTCCTGGACGGCGATGACCTCGGCGGGCCGCGGCCCCTCACGGGTGAGCACGTCGACGGCGTCACCGACGGCGAGGCGCAGGCCGGCGCACTCCACCTCGGTGCCGATCACACGACGCACACCGCCGGACACCGTGCCACGCACGAGGCCGGTCACGACAGCGCCTCGCCGGCGGCGAAGCCACCCGTGGTGTCGTCCGCCGGGGCCGTGAGCTGGGCGAGAGCCGCGTCGCGGAGGGCGGCACGCCGCAGATCGGCCTGCCCCCACGTACCGGTCACCGTCGCGTCGCCGGGTTCGACGGTCGCGTCGGCGACGAGGTCGAGACGAGGGTCGAGCGCTGCACCCGCCACGGCGGCGTGGTCGCTCGGGTGCAGGCGCACCTCGAGGGTGGGGTCGTCGAGCATGGCTGCCGCGTCGCGGACCCGATCGAGCACGGCGGTCGCGGCCGCAGGCGGCGCCGAGCCGAGGACGGCGTCGACCGTCGCCCGGACCAGGTCGAGGTCGATCGCGACCGCGGCGTCGCGCTGCGCGGCGACCTCGGCGTACACCCGGTCGAGCAGCCCGGCGAGGGCTGCGGCGACCCGGGCGACGTCGGCCGACGCCTCGGCACGACCGTCTGCCACGCCACGCTGGTACCCGCGCCGTTCGGCGTCGTCGCGCTCGGCGGCCACGGCCGCGGCGGTGACCGCGTCCCAGACGGGGGCCGGAGCAACCAGCGTCGAGCCGCCGACCACCGTGCCACGCAGGACCTCAGGCAACGAACTCCTCCTGGCCGCGGGTGAGCTGGATCGTGCCGTCCTTCTCGAGCTCGTGGACGGTGCGCACGACCTCGGACTGGGCGTCCTCGACGTCCTTCAGGCGCACCTGACCGAGCAGGTCGAGCTCCTCGGTGAGGGTGATGCGGGCGCGTTCGGACAGGTTGCGCTCGATCGTGGCCTGCAGCTCGGCCGAGACGCCCTTGAGCGCCACCGCCAGCCGTTGCGGGTCGATCTGACGCAGGACCTCCTGGAGGGCACGGTCGTCGACGGACACCAGGTCCTCGAAGACGAACATCAGGGCACGGACGCGCTCGGCGAGGGCCGGGTCGCTGGCCTCGAGCTGACTGAGGATGGTGCGCTCGGTGGTGCGGTCGACCTGGTTGAGCAGATCGGCGAGCTCCTTGACCCCGTCGCGCCGGCCGCTGCGTCGGCGGACCTCACCGAGCCGGGCCCGCAGGGCCTGCTCCACGTGCCGGACGACCTCGGGGTCGGCACGGTCGAGCGTCGCGAGGCGCGAGGCCACGTCGGACTGCATCGACGGGTCGAGACCCGCGAGCAGGGTGGCGCCGACCCGCGCAGGCAGGTGGGCCAGCACGAGCGCGATCGTCTGGGGGTGCTCGTCGCGCAGGTGCTGGAGAACCTCCGCCGGCTCGTGGAGCCGCAGGAAGTGGAACGGCGCCTGGGCGGTGGTGGCCAGGAGACGGTCGACGATCTCGTCGCCATCGTCACCGTGCAGCTTGCGCAGCATGTCGCGTGCGTGCCGCTCCCCACCGCTGATCAGGTGCTGGTGCGCCATCGCCTCGGTGTGGAACTCCTCGAGGATCGACTCGAGCTGGTGCGGTGGGACGCTACCGAGCTGCGCGATCTCCATCGTGAGCTGCTCGACCTCCTCCTCGTCGAGGTAGGACAGCACCCCGGCGGCACGGTCGGTGCCGACCGACAGGAGGACAGCTGCGGCCTTCTGCGCCCGGCCGAGGGCGCCCATGACGGCGCTCATCGGGCCACCGTCCGGCGGTCGGCGAGCCACCCGCGCAGCAGCGCCGCGATCTCCTCGGGCTGACGTTCGACCAGCTCGGACACCTCGTCCTGGATGGTCGGGCCGGACGGCAGGACCTCGGTCGGGTTCTCGGCCAGGGCGGCGGGCTGGCGCACGGCGGCGGGTACGACCTTCGTGGGCTCGGGGTCCTCGCGGCGACGGGCACGCGACATCAGGAACAGGCCGACGGCCACCACGATCAGGACGACGAGCGCCACAATCTGCTTGACCAGGTCCATCATCCCGTCGGCCGCCTCCGGCACCTCCTCGAGGGCAGGGATGACCACCCGCGAGATGGCCACGGCGTCGCCACGCTCGACGTCGAGGCCCGCCGCGGCGGTGACGAGCTCGCGCAGCTCACCGTCCGGGACCGGCGATGCCTCGTCGACCACGAGGGCGACCGAGAGGCCTTCGACGCTGCCTGGGGCCCGCACCTCACGGGTGGTGATGCGGTCGACACCGAACTCGCGGGTCGCCTCGTCACGTTCGTAGGAGCCGTCCCCGGCCCCCGCGTTGGCCAGGGGGCCGCCGTCCACGCCGACGATGCCGCCGGCCGGGGCTGCGGTGCCCTCGTACAGCTCGCCGGAGGTCGCCTCGCGCAGGGGGATGCCGCCGCGCTCGTTGGGGTCGTAGGTGTCGGTCTGGGTCTCGACCTCGTCGAAGTCGAGGTCGGCGCGCACGACCACGGATGCCGGCGAGTTCGTCGCGCGCTCGAGCAGGACCGACAGCTCGGCGGCCAACCGGCGCTCGAACTCCTGGGTCCGCTTCTGCTGACGATCGGTGACACCGCCGGTGCTGCCGTCGCCCGGGGCGTGCAGCACCGTCCCGGACGTGTCCGCGACGGTGATCTGGTCGGTGTTCAGCCCCTCGACGGCGGAGGACACCAGCAGGGTGATGGCCTCGATCTCGCCGGCGTCGAGCTGCCGGGCGGGCCGCACGAGGACCGAGGCGGTGGCCGGCTCCTGGTTGTCGGTGAACAGCTTGTCCTCGGGCAGGACCAGCCGGACGGTGGCGGTGTCGACGGCGTCCATCGCACCGAGCGTCCGGGCGAGCTCGCCCTCGACGGCACGCTGCAGGTCGACCCGTTGGCGCAGGTCCGAGGTGCCGAGCGCCTGGTCGTCGAGCAGCTCGTAGCCGGGGACGGTCGGGTTGGAGGACACGCCGGC
The DNA here is from genome assembly GCF_000969705.1 of Nitriliruptor alkaliphilus DSM 45188. GTDB lineage: Bacteria > Actinomycetota > Nitriliruptoria > Nitriliruptorales > Nitriliruptoraceae > Nitriliruptor > Nitriliruptor alkaliphilus. Next base: position 5,175,846 of record NZ_KQ033901.1, on the reverse strand, counting down.
CTGGGCGAGGCTGGCGCGGACGGTGTGCAGCCGCTCCTGGGGGACCATGATGCGCGAGCCGTCGAGCTCGTAGGGCACACCGAGGCTGTCGAGCTCCCCGAGGACCGTCGCCAGCTCGGCGTCGGCGACACCGGCGTACAGGACGCTGTAGCTCGGGCTCATGACCCACCGCACGAACGGCACGGCGGCCATGACCAGCACGGCCACGCCCACGACGATGCCCACCCGCTGAGCGGGGGGTAGCGCCCGGACGAGGGCGGCGAGTCGGTCCTTGAGCTCCACGGGCGGATCTCCGGGCGGGTCGGGTGTGGCGACGGTGGTGCGGCGGGGCAGGTGTGCGTCACACCTGCATGCGCATCACCTCGTGGTAGGCCTCGAGCGCACGGTCGCGCACCTGCACGAGCACGTCGGTGGCGAGGCCCGCCTCCGTCGTGGCGATCATCAGGTCGTGCACCGATGCGGTGCCGCCCGTGGCGACGTCGTTCATGAGCGCGTCGGCGCGGTGCTCGGCCGACGACACCTGCTGGAGGCCGCGACCGAGCGCGTCACCGAACCCGGGGGCCGCAGCACCCGTGGCTCTCGCGGCCCCAGGGGGGCCGATCGGGGCGATGGGCGCGGCGCCGGCGATCGGCGGGATGGGTATGACCATCACTGGCCTCCGATGCGGAGCGCGGCCTGGTAGGCCTCACGGGCGGACTCGACCGTCCGGAGGTTGGCCTGGTAGACGCGGTTGGCGATGAGCAGGTCGGTCATCTGAGCGCCCATGTCGACGTGCGCGGCCTGGACGTAGCCGGCCTCGTCGGCGAGGGGGTTGTCGGGGTCGTGGACGAGCGCGACGTCACCATCGATCTCGACCTGTGCCGCGACGTAGACGCCCGAGCCGTTCGTGGCGAAGTGGTTGCCGGTGTTCGGGCGTGCGACGAGCTGGACCGCCCGGAACGGCTCGGTGCCGGGCGCGGTCCGGGTCTCGAGGTTCGCCATGTTGTGGGCGATGGTGTCGATCCAGTGGTGGGCGAACCCAGCGCCGGTGCGGCCGATCTGCATGGCCGAGAAGGTGCTCATCGGCGGCCACCGAAGGCCACACGCAGCTGGGCGGCCTTGAAGTTGAAGCCGTTGATCATCGCGTCGCGGTGGACGCCGTCCTGCATCGCACCGATCATCTCGGTCTCGAGGTCGACCGAGTTGCCGTTCGCGCCGATGACGGTCGGGGAAGCGACCGTCTCGGTGCGGGCAGCCTCGGGCCGACCCTGACGGAGGGCGTCCCGCAGCGTCGCCTCGAAGGAGACGTGCGAGGCGCGGAAGTTCGGCGTCTCGCTGTTGGCGATGTTGTTCGCTCGCACCTGACCCCGCTGTGCGAGCCCGTCGAGGGCTCGCACGGCGGTGACCGCGGTCACGTCCCAGATCACCTTGGGTCTCCGAGGTTGGGTGGGTGGCTTCCGGACAAAAGGGAACGGAGGAGGCGAGCGCCTCCTCCGTGAGCCGTTGCGTCCAGTACCAGGTTGTCGCCGAGCCCATCGGCCACGACCCGTGCTGCTCAAGCGGTGTGGTGCCGATCGGTCCCGCGGACCACGCCGTGGAACGCCGCCGGCTGCCGGACGGCTCCCTGGGGTCGACCGACGAGTTCCTCCTGGGTCTCCCGCAGGCGCTGGTTGGCCTGCCCGAGTCGCGTCAGCAACTCGTCCGCGCGACGCCGCAGGCTCGGCGGGACGGGTCCGAGGTCGACCGAGGGTGTCCACGGCAGATCGACCACGGCGGCACCGGAGGCCAGGGCCCGATCGAGCGCATCCAGGTCCCGTTGGAGGTGGGCGAGCGCGTCCTGCCAGCCGATCGCGGACACGGTCATCCCGTCGCGTGGTAGGCGACGGTGGCGTCGCGACGCTGTCGGGTCCGCTGCGCCTCGCCGAGGGAGGCGGTGCGCGCGTCCCGGACCTCGTCGCTCAGGTCCTGCAGCCGTGCGAGGACGTCGCTGGCCCGCTCCCGCAGTTCGTCCGGGAGGGGACCGAGGCCGGTCGGAGGGGTCCACGGCGAGGGGTCGATCGTGTCCCCTGCATCGAGGGCGGCCTCGAGCCGGTCGAGGTCGCCTTCGAGCTGGTCGAGGACCACACCCCACGCGGCGGGGTCGGGGGCGGCGGGCGTCGTCACCCGGCGACCCCGGCGAGCGCCGACGGCGAGGCGTTCACGCACGCCTGCTCCCAGGCGTCGCGCAGCCCGGTGAGCGAGTCGGTCACCGCCGGCAGCGGGTCGGCCGTCTTGCGGACGTTGGCGTCCACGAGCTGTTCCTGGCAGAAGCGGTAGATCGACGACAAGCTGGCCGCGACGGCGCCGCCACGCTCACGGTCGAGGGTGGCCGACAGGTGGCTGACGATCGCCTGCGCCCGCCCGAGGCAGTCGTTGACCTCGGCGAGGTCCACCGGCGTCGCCTCGAAGGCGTAGCCGGCCCGGGCCACCTCGTTCAGCGCGCCGTCGAAGAGCATCAGCACGAGCTGGGCCGGCGAAGCCGTCGTCGCGGCCTGCTGGCGGTACTGGGCGTACGGATCCACCACCGTCTCCTTCCTGTGTCGTGCACCTGTCGGCCGGCGTCAGCGCCGCACGAGGACCGGTCGGTCAGTACTGGCCGCCAGCCAGCGAACCGATCTGACCAGCGAGCCAGTTGCCCTGGGACTGCAGGGTCGCCAGGGCGGTCTCCATCGCGGTGAACTGCCGCCGGATGGTGATCTCGCGCAGCTCGAAGCGCCGTTCGGCGGCGGCGAGCTGGTCGTTGGCCGACTGGATGCGGCTCTGCACGTTCTTGCGTGCGGTCGCGATCCGGCCGGTCGTCCCCTCGGTGGTCCGCAGGATCCGGTCGAACGCCCCGGCCAGCCCGTCCGCGACGGTCACCTCGCCGGTCGGGCCCGTCGTGCCGAGCGGCACGGTCAGGACCAAGCCGGCCACGGGACTTCCCGTCGGACCGGTGAGCGTGCGGCCGGAACCGGTGAGGACGTGCTCCACACCGTCGGCGTCGATGAGGCGACCCGCGGCGCTCTGACCGGGGGTCACCACGTCGAGTCCGAGGTCCTCGGAACCCTCCACGCTGAAGTTGCCCGCGGGGCCGGCCCGGCTGGCGGTCAGCTTGATGGCCCCGTCCTCGACGGACGCCGTCACGCTCTCGTCGCCTGCTGCCCGCAGCGCCTGGTTGATCCTCGACACCGCGGCCGCGGCGTCGGTCTCCGACGTCGTCAGGGTGATGCTGACGACCTTCCCCGACGCGGTGGTGATGGTGAAGGTCTTCGGGTCGCCGGTCGGCGGCGTGTAGACGGCCCCGGTGACCTGCGCGACGGTCGCGGCCACGTCGAGTTCCAGCCGGTAGGTCCCTGCGGTGGCGCGACCCGTCGCGGTGATCGCCACGCCGGGATCGGTGGCGCTGCTCGCCCGGCCGACGAGGGCCGCGACCGCGTCCGGATCCTTGGTGATGGCGGCGCGCAGCTTGGTCTCGTCGAGGGTGAGCCGGCCCTCACGGGTGAGCGACACCCCGATCGAGCTCGGTGTGTCGAACTCCCCGCCCACGCTCAGGCCCGCAACGACCCCTCGGAGCTCGGTGCTCAGGGACCGCACGAGTGAGTCGCCCGCCAGCACGCCGCGCTCCCCCGCCGTCGCGCTGGTGTTGCCGTGCTTGGCCAGCTCCGAGAGCGCACCGTTGACCGCATCGACGAGGTCCTTGACGAGCTTGGCGCTGGCGTCGACGTCGCGCTCGACGTTGAGGTTCACCTCGCCGACGCCGGTCAGGCGCAGCTCCATCCCCTCGTAGAGGTCGGAGATGATGTTGGTCGGCCGGGTGATGCTGAGGCCGCCCATCGACAGCTGGGCGTCGCTGCCCTGGGTGAGCACCTGCGCGGTCTCGAACCGGTGCCCGGCTGGTGCCTCGACCGAGAAGGCAGCCGCAGCACCGGTGCCCTCGGCGGTCATCACGATCCGGTACCCGTCGGTGCCGGTGTCGACGACCTGTGCGCGGACACCAGCGACCGCGTCGAGCTGCCGTGCGGCGTCCTCGAGGGTGGTGTTCTCGGTGAACGTCACCGATCCGAGGGCGGTGACACCGTCGGCGCCCCGGACCGTGAGCGTGCCCTCCCCGACCAGCTCGGTCGCGCTCGCGAAGGAACCGCCGACCGAGGTCCGGTGCGCGGCGGCGAGGGCGTCGACGGTCACGCTGGTGGCCCCGACGCTCGGGCTCCCGGTGACCCGGACGGTGGCGATGCCGTCGTTGGAGCTGCTGGCCGTGACGGCCTTGGCCAGGGCTGCGGGGTCCTTCAGCGCGTCGACCGCACTGCGGACGCTCGACAGCTTCGTGTTGATCTGGCCCCACGCGGTGTCGGCCGCCTGCCAGGCGGCCCGGCGGTTGGTCATCACGTGCAGCGGCTGACGTTCGAGCGCCATCAGTTGCTTGACGATCGCGGCCGTGTCCAGGCCCGAGGCGATGCCTCCGATGGAGAACCCGCTCATGGTCCGTCGCCTCTCGTTCGGTGTGGTGCCGGTGGAACGAACCGCGCCGGGCCCGGGTCTGTGTGACCCGAGCCCGGCGGCGGTGCTACCTCACGTCGCTGACAGATCAGCGCAGCAGGGACAGGACCGACTGCGGGACCTGGTTGGCCTGGGCGAGCATCGCCGTACCGGCCTGCTGCAGGATCTGTGCCCGGGTGAAGGCGACCATCTCCTGCGCCATGTCGGTGTCACGGATCCGCGACTCCGACGCCGACAGGTTCTCGCTGGCGACCTGCAGGTTGGCGATGGTGTGCTCGAGCCGGTTCTGCTTCGCACCGAGCGTCGAACGCTCCGTCGACACGTGCGCGATGGCGGTGTCGAGGTCGTCCAGGATCGCCACGAAGTCAGCGCCCACGTTCGAGACATCGATCGCGGTCAGATCCACGCCGTCGAAGTTCGTGGTGTCGACGGCGTTGAGGTCGACCACGAGGGTGTCGCCGCTCTTGGCCCCCACCTGGAAGGTGTAGACGCCGGCGTCGTCACCGAGGATCTTCTTGCCGGCGAACGAGGTGCGGTCGCCGATGGCGCCGAGCTCCTCCACCAGCTGCGTGATCTCGGCCTGCTCGGCCACGCCGTCGGAGGTGGCGGTGTTGGCCGCACCCACGGCGAGCTCACGGACCCGCTGCAGGATCGAGTGCACCTCGTTGAGGGCACCCTCAGCGGTCTGGACGAGCGAGATGCCGTCCTGGGCGTTCTTGACGGCCTGGTTCGTGCCGCGGATCTCGGCGCGCAGGCCCTCGGACTTGGTCAGGCCGGCAGCGTCGTCCGCCGCACGGTTGATGCGGAAGCCGCTGGAGAGCTTCTCCAGGGACTTGGCCTGCTGACCCGAGGTGGTCGACAGGTTGCGGTAGGCGTTGAACGCCGCGATGTTCTGGTTGATACGCATCGGGGTAGACCTCCGTGTCGTGGTCCCGAAACCGACCTTCGTGGTCAGCTCCCCCCCAGTCGGACCACACGGGCGGCGCTCAAGCGGTTCGGTCGGAAGAAGCTCCGACCCGTCCGTCAGCCGTGGTCCACGGCCCCCACGTCGGCCCGAGCGGCGGCCACCGTCTCGAGCAGGCGTTCGCTGGAGAAGGGCTTGACCAGCACCGGGATCCCGGCGATCTGGTCGCGCACGTCCGGGTTGCTCGACAGAAGGACGGCCGCCAGGTCGGAGCGCTCCACCCGGGCCGCGACCACGACCGCAGGACCGGTGGCGTCGGGCAGCGCGATCTCGCAGGCCAGGACGGCGGGCGGTTCGGAGCTGAGGCGGGCTCGGGCGGTGGCAGCGTCGGCCACCTCCTCCACCCGGTAGCCAGCCTGCTCGAACATGGCGGCGATGATCCGTCGCGATCGCTCCGCCGGATCGACGAGCAGGACCAACGGCGCAGCCTCCGCCGCCGGCCGCGTGACCTCGGGCTCGGTGCCGGCCGCCGGCAGGACCAGCGTGAAGCGCGTGCCCTCGTCCGGTGCGGTGTCCACGTGCACGGTGCCACCGGCCCGCTGGATGAACGCCTGCACGGACGCCAGCCCGAGCCCCGTCCCCTTGTCCGCCGACTTGGTGGTGAACAGCGGCTCGAAGGCCCGCGCGAGGACCGCCTCCGACATACCGGTGCCCTCGTCGGCGACCTCGATCACCGCGACGCGACGCGACGGTCCACCCTCCCGGCCGGGGCGCTGGTCACCACGGATCCGCAGGGTCAGCCGCCCGCCACCTGGCATCGCGTCCCGGCCGTTGAGCAGCAGGTTGGTGATGGTCTGCTCGAGCTCTCCGGGGTCGACCTCGACGTCCGGGACATCGTCGTCGACCACGACGTCCAGCGTGACGGCCGGACCGAGCGTGCGATCGAGCAGCCCGTGCAGCTCGCCCGCGACGTCGGCCAGCCGGATGGGTCCGACGTGCACGTCCGCGCGCGACGCGAACTGCAGCAGCTTGCGCGTGAGCACATCGACCCGATCGGAGGCCGACCGCAGGTGGCCGAGGTCGTCGGCCATCGCCGCGAACCCCGTGACCAGGTCCCCGCCCTCCCGCAGGTCCTGCAGCGTCTCCTCGGCGAGCTGCAGGTTGCTGACCAGGACCGCGAGCAGGTTGTTGAGGTCGTGGGCCAGCCCCCCGGCGAGCTGCCCGACGGTCTCGAAGCGGTGGGCCTCGGCGAGCTGCTCGGTCAGGTGAGCCCGCTCGGCCTCGGCGCGGACGCGTTCGCTCAGGTCACGAACCACCAGCTGCAGGCTGCGCCGGGGACCCCGCAGGTGGCCGGCGCTGATGGCCACCTGCAGGCGGGCCCCGTCGGGCCGCTGCAGGGTCAGGTCGATGGTGCTCACCCGCTGCCGGGCGAACAGCACCCGCGCCAGGTCGGCGGCCCCCCGGTCGCGGTGCTCGGGTACCACCAGGTCCAGGAACGGCCGCCCCCGGAGCGCCTCAGGGGAGGCGTGGCCGAGGAGGTCGGCGAAGGCGGTGTTGCCCAGCTCGATCGCACCGTCGAGGTCGAGGACGGCCATGGCGTCCGGCGCGAGCTCCACGAACCGGCGGTACTCGACCGCCTCGGCGCGCAGCTCCAGGCGGGTGGCGACCTGGGCCGCCGCACGCCGGATGGTGGCGTCCCCCTCACCCGTCCGCGTCGCCCGCTGACACCACCCGAGCTCGAGCGCGCCGATGGGCTGCCCGTCGGGGGCCGTGACCGTCGCGGCCGCCAACGTGACGACGCCGGGCTCGGTCCGGACCCAGGGGTGGCCCCCGAGGCGCGCGTGGGACGCGGCGTCGTCCACCCACAGCAACCCCTCGGGGATCGGGAGCACGAGGTCGGCGGCCGAACGGGACCGCTCGAGCGCCACCGCGGGCAGGACCCCGGCGCTCGCCATCGGCCAGGCTCGGGCCGCGTCGACCAGCGTGAGCGCAGCCGTGTCGGCCCCGGCGAGCAGTCGCAGCAGGTCCACGAGGTCGTCCACCCCGGCCTCCGGAGCGCCGCTGCGCAGTCCGAGCCGACGCAGCGACTCGAGGCGATGCCCCTCGCTCATCCGCCAGCCGTCGCGGCGCGGTGGCCGGTCACTCGCCGATCCAGCGGTACCCGACGCCGGGTTCGGTCGCCACGAAACGCGGCGCCGACGCGTCGTCACCGAGCTTGGCCCGCAGGGTCCGTAGGTGGACACGCAGGCTCTGGCGGGCTTCCTCGCCGTAGCTCTCGTCCCAGACCGAGGTGATGACCTGGCGGTAGGTCTGGATCCGGTCGGGGTTGCTGGCCAAGGTGGTCAGGAGGCGCCACTCGGTCGGCGTCAGGCGTACCTCGCGGCCGTCGACCAGCACCCGGCGCGCCGCCAGCTCGATGGTCACCGCGTCCCGCTGGATGGTCCCGCCGTCGTTCGCGGCCGGCGCGACGTCGGGTGACTCGGCCGTCGCGGCGCGTCGGAGCATCGCGCCCACACGCGCCCGCAGCTCCTCCATGGAGAAGGGCTTGTCGACGAAGTCGTCGGCGCCGGCGTCCAACGCCGCGACCCGGGCACGTTCGCTGCCCTGGCCGGACAGGAGCACGATCGGGACCGTCGTCCACGTGCGCAACCGCCGGACGACCTCGATGCCGTCGAGGTCGGGGAGCTTGAGGTCGAGCAGCACCAGGTCGGGGCGCGCGGCCGCCGCGGCGGCGAGGCCGTCCTCACCGTTGCGCGCCACGATCACCTCGTGGCCGACCCGCTGCAGGCCTCGGGACAACGCCGTGAGGATCTGCGGCTCGTCGTCGACCACGAGCACCTTGGTCGCCACGCCGACCCTCTCTCGCTCCGTCCGGCCGCCACGGCCGCGTCGGCGCAGCGTAGGGCCCGAGCGGGCGGCAGCGTGGACCGACGCGGTCGTCCGAGCGGTCGTGAGCGCCCGGGCACCTCGCAGCGCCCTCGCTGCAGGGCTCAGACGACGCGGCGGATGCTGTCCGGGGTGCGGGTGATCGCCTGGTACCTGACCACGTCCCCGGTGCGGGGCGCGACGAGCATCCGGCCGTCGCCGGCGTAGATACCGATGTGGTTGGGGCGACGCCCGTCACCGCGCCAGAAGACCAGGTCGCCGGGCCGCGCTTCGGCCAGGCTGGCCACGGCCTGGCCCCGACGACCCTGATCGACCGAGACACGCGGCAGCTGGACCCCGATGTCCCGGAAGGCCCGCTGGACGAAGCCGGAGCAGTCCAGGCCCTTGGCCGGGTCCGTGCCACCCCAGAGGTAGGGCACGCCGAGGTACCGCTCGCCGGCCTGCATCGCCGCAGCCCCGCGCCCGCTGCCCGCACCGCTGGCGACGGCGGACGGTTCGCCCACCTCCCCCACCGCCGCCGGGGCAGGCGACGCGACCGCGTGAGGGGCGACCTCGCCGGCTCGGTGAGCGACCATCGTGGCCAATCCGACGGAGGGGAGGGCGCGGAGATCGACCGCACGGAGCGCCTGTTCGAACCCGCGCGCGGGCACGGGTGGAGCCACCGCGACGTCGGGGGACGGCGTGGTGGGGACCGGGCTGGTGACCGCGGCGACGGTGGGCAAACGTGGACCTCCTGGCCACGTGCGTGTCGGCCGCCGGCCGCCTGCCTCTAGTGGCCGGGTACGGGGAACTCGCCGACCGCTTGTCTCGCGCGCCGGCCGGCCGACCGGGGGGTCATGAACGACCATGCCCTCCTCGACCGACTCGCCCAGCGCCTCTGGGACGAGCGCCACGTGGTGACCGTGCTGCTGTACAAGCTGACGGTCACCCGGCTCCTGCTGGCCGCGGACGAACGCCGCTTCGTGGCCGACGCCCTCCGCGAGGTGGAGCACGCCGTCGAGCTGCTGCGGGTCGGGGAACAGGCCCGCGACACCGCGGTCCGCGACCTCGCCGGCGCCTGGCGTCGGGACCCCGAGGATCTGACCCTCGACGAGCTCGCCCGGATCGCTCCGGAGCCGTACGGGCAGACCTTCCGCGAGCACCTCGCCGCGTTCCGCACGCTGGCCGGCGAGATCGAGGGCGCCACGCGGGAGAACCGCGCGCTCGCACGCACCGACCTCTCGTCGGTGGCCGACCAGCTCGACCTGCTCACCGGTGCCAGCGCCACGACGTCGACGACCTACGACGCGCAGGGCCAGCTCGATCCCTCCACCCCCGTGGGCGGACGACTCCGAGAGGTGTTCTAGTGTCCTCCTTCGTCGGTCTCTACACCGGTCTCTCCGGCATCCGTGCCGGACAGACCGGTATCGACGTGGCGTCCAACAACGTGGCGAACACGGCCACGAAGGGCTACACCCGCCAGCGGGTCGAGCTGGTCGCGAGCCACAGCTACCAGTCGCCGGTCGGCCCCATGGGCACAGGCGTGACGGTCTCGCAGATCGGCCGGCTCCGCGACTCGTTCCTGGACACCCGGGCCCGGAACGCCCTCGGGGACCACGGATCGGCGAGCGTCCGGGCCAACCTGCTCAGCACGCTCGAGGCCCTGACCGGCGAGCCGGACAACGGGATCAGCGGCCGACTCACCGCGCTGTGGACGGCCGCGGAGGCGTGGGCCAACGACCCCGCGGACCCCGCGACCCGACGCCAGGTCATGAGCGAGCTCGGCGCCGTCAGCGAGACCTTCCGGTCGGTGGCCACCCAGTGGGACGTGCTGCAGGGCGACGTCGTGTCCGACCGTGATGCCCGCATCACGGCCACCAACGACGCGCTGCAGGCCCTCGCCGACCTGGACCTGCGCATCGCCAACTCGGACCCGAAGCGCATCGGGTCGGACCTCTACGACCAGCGCGACGTGCTCCTCGACGACATCGCCCAGCTCACCGGCGCCAGCGTGCGGGTGGGCGCGGACGGCCGGTCCGAGGCCAAGCTCGCCGGCGTCGACCTGATCACCGCCGCCGGACCCGGCATGCTCGAGATCGATGGGGCCGGCGTCGTCCAGGCGGTCGCCCCTGACGGTACGTCCGCCCCGACGACCGGCGTCCTCGGTGGGACCATCGGCGGACTGACCCGCTTCCTGGACCAGGATCTGCCGGCCTGGCGCGACCAGCTGGGCGCCCTCGCAGCGGGGCTCGCGGACGCGGTCAACGACATCAACACCAGCGGCGTGACGGCCGACGGCACGGCCGGACAGGCCCTGCTCAGCTACGACCCGGCCGATCCGGCCGGGACCCTGGCCCGCATCACCGACGACATCGCCGCCCTCGCCGCCGCGACCACCGGCGCGCCCCCGGCACCGCACGACGGCAGCAACGCCGCGCGGCTCGCCGGGTTGCGTACCTCCGGGGTCGCCATCGGTGGCTCGACCGCCACCATCGACACCCACCTGTCCGACCTCGTCACCGGCCTCGCCGGCGACGTCCGCTCGGCCAAGAACTCGGCCTCGGCGGCACGGACGGTGGCCTCGGCCGCCGCCACGGCCCGCGACGCCGAGCACGGGGTCAGCCTCGACGAGGAGATGGTCGAGCTCGTCCGCTACCAGCGGCAGCTCGAAGCATCCGCTCGCGTCATGACCACCGTCGACCAGATGCTGGACACCCTCGTCAACCGCGTCGGCATCGTCGGTCGCTGACCGGCACGCCCACCAGAAGGAGCCCAACGTGCGCATCACCAGCGAGGTGATGGTCACCCGATCGCTCGAGCGGCTCGGGAACCGTCTGGCCACCTACGAGCGCACCCAGACCGAGCTCGCGACCGGCAAGCGCATCCTGGTCGCCTCCGACGACCCTGCGGGTGCGCGGCGCGCCGCGTCGCTCCGCGGGGCGATGCAGGCCCGCGAGCAGGAGCTGCGCAACGCCTCGGACGCGCGCGGGTGGCTCGACACCGCGGACAGTCAGCTGCAGTCCGCGGTCGACCGGCTCAGCCGTGTGCGCGAACTGGCGACCCGTGGCGCCTCCGACGTCGGTGCCGGTGAGCGACGGGCTCTCGCGCAGGAGGTCCGGGCGATCACCGAGGAGCTCGTGGGCATCGCCAACGCCACCCACGTCGGGCGTCCGCTGTTCGGCGGCTTCGGCGCTGGACCTGCCGTCCACCAGGTCGGTGGTGTGTGGACCGCCGAAGGTGCCGGCGACCACGTCACGCGCCGCCTGTCGGACAGCGAACAGGTCCGCATCAACGTCACCGCCCACGAGTGGCTGGGGTTCGGCTCGCCGGACGGCGACCTGCTCACCCAGCTGAACCAGCTGGCCGAGGACCTCGAGAACGGCACCGGACAGGACGTCGCCGCCCACCTCGACCGCCTCGGTCGGGCCGCAGGGCACATCACCGACGCCCTCGGGGCGATCGGCGCTGCGACCAACCGCGTCGACTCGGCCACCGCGCGCACCAACGACCTGCTGCTGACGCTGCGCACCGAGCTGTCCCAGATCGAGGACGTCGACATGGCACACGGGATCATGGAGCTGCAGGTCCAGCAGGTCGCCTACGAGGCCACCCTGCAGGCTCTGGCCAAGGCGCTGCCGCCGTCGCTCGTGGCCTTCCTCAGGTGAGCGCTAGTCTCGCTGGAGGTCAGGTCGGAGGAGACGTGGTGGACGCGGCGGACGGGCAGGCTCCCGACGTGGTGACGCCCGATGTCCTGACGTTCGACGGCGGCATCCCCGGTTTCGCGGCGGCGGAGCGGTTCGTCCTCGGTGACTTCACCGACGACGGCACCTTCCAGCTCCTGTCCTGCCTCGACGACCCGGAGCTGTCGCTCGTGGTCACCTCGCCGTGGCTGTTCTTCCCCGACTACGGGATGGACCTGCCCGAGTCCGAGCGCCGCGAGCTGGCGATCGAGGACCCGGACGAGGCGCTGGTGTTCTGCTCGGTCATCGCCGACGACACCGATGCCCTCTTCCTCAACCTCCGGGCGCCCTTCGTGGCCAACTCCCGCACCCGCGCGGCACGCCAGGTCGTGCTCGACGACCTCGAGCTGCCGCTGCGGGCCCTCGTTCCCACCGGAGGCTGAGCGTGCTCGTCCTGTCCCGTCGTGTCGGTGAGTCCATCGTCATCGGCAACGAGGTGACGGTCACGGTGCTCGAGGTGCGTGGCGACCAGATCCGCGTCGGTATCGACGCGCCGCGGAGCATCCAGGTGCACCGCGAGGAGGTCTTCCGCGAGCTCGAGGCCGAGAACACCTCCGCTGCGACCGCGGCGGCACGCACCCAGAAGCTGGTCGCTCGGATGCCCCGCGCCGCGGCGCCACCTGGCACGGCCAGGGCACGACCCGCAGCACCACCCCGCGACGACCGCTGAGGCGGCGACGACTGGCTGGTCAGACCAGCTGGGCGGCACCGGCGAGGGCGATCTGCTGCTCCCCCTCGGCCTGCGCGATGGCCAGCAGGCTGCGGACCCGTTCACGTCGCACCGAGACCCGTGCCACGACGGCCCGCAGCTCGTCCACCACCGCGGCGAAGGGCAGGGCGGCGTCGCCGCCCACCGCGTCGGCGACCTCACTGGCCGAGACGTCCGGGGGCGCGCCGATGGTGGTCAGCGTCAGCACCCGTGTCAGCTCGAGCGCAGCCAGGCGCTCGGAGGCGTCGTTGGCCTCGTCGACAGCGAACGCCAGGAACCGGGGCTCGCCCGCCGCGAGCAGCAACTCGATGGCGCGCAGGCGCCCTTCGAGGGTCACGGCGGCATCGCGCTGACGCGCCAGGACGTCGTGCAGCTCGGCGATCACGGTGGCTCGGCCTGTTCTTCGGGTGGGTAGGGGCCTTCCCCGTGCCCGTCGGCTGACCGCCACCAGCCTGAAGCGGTTCCCATCCGACCGTGTGAAGGCGCGTGTGAAGGCGCACGTGAAGGGTGTGAAGGAACCGTGAACGTGTCTCAGCATCGGTGGCTGCCCGCTCGATGTCTCTTGTGTGGCCGGACGGGCCGCGTCGGGGACGACGAGGACACGACAGATGCAGCAGGCCAAGGCAAGCAACGAGGTCGACGAGCTGATCGAGACCCACGTCCACCTCGTGGACCACGTCGTTCACCAGCTGGCTGCCCGGTTCCCCCGGCACGTCGACCGCGACGAGCTGCACGGCGCCGGTGCTGCCGGTCTCGTGGACGCCGCGCACCGCTACGACGCCTCCACCGGGGTCCCCTTCGGTCGCTACGCCTCCATCCGCATCCGGGGCGCCATCCTCGACGCGACCCGCACCCGAGACTGGGCGACCCGCCGCCTGCGCCGTGACCTGCGCGCCATCGAGGGTGCCACCTCCACCCTCGAGGAGCGCCTCCAGCGGACCCCGGACGACGCCGAGGTCGCCACCGAGCTCGGCATCTCGGTCTCGGCCGTACAGGAGCGCCGCGCGTCGGCCGTCACCTCCACGCTGCTCACCCTCGACCGGCCGCTCGGCGACGACGGCGACGTCACCTCGCTCGCCGACCGCATCCAGGAGAGCGACACCGACTGGCTCCCCGAGGCCGCCCTCGAGCGCAACGAGCTCGTCGGGACCCTCCGCTCCGCGATCAGCCGCCTCCCCGAGCTGCCCCGCCGGGTCCTGCTCGAGCACCACTTCGAGGGCCGGCTGCTGCGCGACATCGCCGACGACCTCGGCGTGACCGAGGCCCGCGCGTCGCAGCTGCGCCACGAGGCGCTGCACGCCCTACAGGCCTACTTCGGGACCGCCTACGACCAGGTCCCGACCGTGCCCGAGAACGCTCCCGGCAAGCGCGCCCGCGTGGCGTTCGTCGCCCAGGTGCAGGCCGACACCACCTGGCGCTGCCGCCTGGCCGGTGCCGCCGCGTCCGCTCCTGAGCCCGTCGCCGCGTCGGCGTGACCGTGCAGCTGGCTGAGCTCGGCCACCCTGCGGCCACCACGGGCCAGCTCCGGCTCCGGCTCACCGGGGTCCCCGAGTCGGCGCGGCAACGGCTGATGGCCGTCGGCGCCGAGATCGTCGAGGACGGCGAGCTGCACGCCGAGGTGCTCTCCACCCGGCTGCGCCCCGAGGAGATGGCCGAGGTCTCCCACCGCTTGGCGGACACCCCGCACCCGGTCATCGTCCTGGCCCACACCGGCGCGGAGCGGCTCGCTGCCGACCTGGTCGGAGCCGGCGCGATCGGTCTCGTCGGCGAGGGCAACGAGGAAGCGCTCCTCGGCCTGGTCGAGGACGAGCGCTCCCCTGGCGCCCTGCTGACCTCGTTCGAGCGACGGTTCGGTGACAGCGGGGCCAGCGACGCCCGCGGTCGCGACCCGCAGACGGGCTTGTCCGACCGCCGCGGTTTCGAGCGGCGCATCGGCACCCTCGGTGACTCCGGCGAGACCCCGCGCGTCGTCTTCCTGCGCATCGTCTCGGACCGCTGGGTCACTCCCACCCCGGACGGTGTGGTCGTCCTGCAACGCCGCCGCCTCGCGTCGGCGATGTCCCACGTCATCGCCGCCGTCGGCGCCGAGCTGTACAGCACCGGGCCGGGCGAGTTCGGCCTCGTCGGTCCGGACCTGTCACCGAACGCCATCGAAGCCCTCGGTGGGCGCCTGGTCGAGGTCGCCAGGACCTTCCGGGACCGCGGCCTGCCGCTGCGCCTCGTGCTCGGCCACGCCGGTCCCGAGTCGTCGACCGACCCCGAGGAGCTCGTCGACCTCGCTCGGCGGGCCCTGGACGTCGCCGCCGTCGACGGGACCCGCAACGTCCTCGGTGGCGAGCAGCTCGCCCTCGGCGTGTCGGTCACCACCGAGCTCGAAGCCAGCCTGAAGCTGGTGGCGGCCGTGGAAGGTCTCATGCCCGAGGGCAAGGGGCACGGTGAGCGGGTCGGTCGGATCGCCGCCGAGCTCGCCCGGACCCTCGCCTGGTCACCCGCTGCCGTCGCCCGCATCCAGCTGGCGGGCCACCTCCACGAGGTGGGCCGCGCCGGCCTACCCCGCGAGGCGATCGGTGGCCCCGACGGGCTGACCGGTGAACTGCTCGAGGCGTGGCGCACGTTCCCCGTCCGGGGAGCGGCGGCGCTCCGACTGACGGCGGGGCCCGTGGTGGCCGCGACCGTCCACGCTCAGCGTGAACGCTGGGACGGCGACGGGTTCCCCGAGGGACGCCGTGGCGAGGAGATCCCCGAGGCCGCACGCGTCCTCGCGGTCGCCCACACCATCGAGACGCTGATCAGCGCGGACCGGACCGCGACCTCGGCGACCATCGCCGACCGTCTCCGCGGGCGTGCGGGCAACGAGCTGGAGCCCGACCTGGTCGAGGCCGCGGTGACCGCGATGCCCGCGCTGACCGCCGCCGGTCGCGCCGACGTCTGAGCCCTTCCCGGAACGCGGTCGCGGGTGCGGATCGTCGGACCGGCCCGACGATCGGCACCCGGTGGCCGGAGCCGCGGTTCAGGCGTGCAGGAGGGTGACCGTGCCTTCGCCGTAGCCCTCGATCCGGACCCGCCAGTCGTGGCGCGCCCGCGGTCCGGTGGCGACCTCCGCGACGTCGTCGGGGACCTCACCCGGGACGGGCAGCAGGTCCCGGAGCACGACGTGGGCGGTCGTAGGGCTGTTGAGGAGCTTGGCCGCGACGTTGACGACCTCGTGGAAGAACTCGAGGAGCTCCTCGTCGAGGGCGCCCGCTTCGGCGACCGCGGCGCGCGTCTCCTGCGGCGGCATCATCGCGATCGCCGCCCCGGCAGCCGTGGCGAGGTCGAGGTCGGCGACGGCGAGCGCCGCGACCTCACCCTCGTCGTAGCGGTACGCGGCGAGGTAGGACGGTGCCTCGCCGCTCAGCTCCTGCGGGGGACCGGGGCGCACCTCGACGGCGCGCCCCAGCAGGTCACGGAGCAGGTCGCGGTACGACGCCCGTGCTGGCTCGGGGCAGCGCACCTACAGGGCTCCTGCGAGCGCCTGGTCGATCGACTCCGGCGTGAAGGGCTTGGACACCAGGAACTTGGCGCCGTGGGCCTTGGCGAGCTCGTGCATCTCGGGGGTGGACTCCGAGGTCACGAAGCCGAAGGTCACGGTGTGACCGCCCTCGTTGAGGGCCTGGAGGAACTCGATGCCCGTCATCTCGGGCATGTTCCAGTCGGACAGGACGAGGTCTGGGGCCTCGGTCTGCACCGAGGTCAGGCCTTCACGGCCGTCGGCGGCCTCGATGATGGTGGCACCGGCCACCCGGTCGAGGCCCGAGAGGGCGCGCTTGACGATGGCGCGCATCGCGCGGCTATCGTCGACGACGAGGATCTTCACGGTGATGGTCTCCGGTTCGGTGCTGACGGGGATGGGCTGGGTGGAGCGGGAACGGGGTGCGCTCAGGAGCGCTGGAGGATGCTCATGACGATCAGTTCACCGTCGCACTCGACGGTGACACGGTCGATGGGTGACGCGCCGGGGATGACGACGGCGTAGTCGCGTCCGGTGGTCACCGAGGGCAGCGACAGCTGGCAGCTGCCGTCGAGCAGCGACTTGACGTTGCCGCCGGTCATGTTGGCCAGCTCGCCGATGGTGTCGGACACCTCCTCCTCGGAGACCTCCTCCTCCTCCATGGCGAACATCAGGCTGGTGGCGCGACGGGCGAGCCGGTCCGAGCACTGCACGGTCACAGCGCCGGCCCAGTCCCCGGTGATCTGCACGCACCCGGTCACGACCCGCTCATCGGGTGCGTGGGCGTCGGCCGCCGGGTTGGGCTTCAGCTCGAGGCCCAGGATGGCGGCCCAGATCTCGCTGGCGATCAGGGTGAGGTCCACGTCGTTCAGGTTCATGGTTGCTTCGCTCCTCGGTCGGTCGGCCACGCGGTCAGCGCGGCTGGTAGGCGGTGGCTCGATCGACGGTGATGCGTTCGAACCGGTCATCGACGTTCAGGGTGGTCTCGGCGGTGCCGAGCAGCAGGTAGCCATCGGGACGCAGCACGGTCCGTACGCGCGCGAGGATCTGCTGCTTGGTCGACACGTCGAAGTAGATGAGGACGTTGCGCAGGAACAGCACGTCGACCTGCGGCACGAACGGCCACGGGTGCACCAGGTTCAGCGCCCGGAACTCGACCATGCTGCGGATGTCGTCGCTGATCTGCCACATCTGGCCGTCACGTCGGAAGTGACGCAGCAGCGACGGCGCTGGCAGCCCTCGGTTGACCTCCAGCTGCGTGAAGCGTCCCGCGGCCGCGCGGCCGAGCATCTCGGCCGACAGGTCCGTGGCGATGATGCGCACGTTCCAGTTGGCGACGACCTGGGGGAAGCGGTCACGCAGCAGCATCGCGAGCGAGTAGGGCTCCTGCCCGCTCGAGCAGGCCGCGTTCCAGAACGTCAACGTGCGCTGGGCTCGACGTCGCTCGAGCAGCTTCGGGATGAAGTCGTGCTCGAGCGCGGTCCAGGGGTGCACGTCACGGAAGAACGTGGTCTCGTTGGTGGTCATCGCATCGACGACCAGGTCGTGCAGCGGTCCGTGACGTTCGCCTCGGAGCCGGACCACCAGGTCGGTCAGCGACCCGAGACCGTTGCGACGTGCGACGGGCCCGAGACGGGACTCGATCAGGTAGGACTTCGACTCGTCGACGACGATGGCGGACTGCTCACGGATGAGCTCGCGCAGGTAGGTCAGGTCGGGGGCGCTCAAGGTGCTCATCGGCGGACCTCCGCGGGCGTCGACGAGCTGGGGGGGTCGCTCCGCCTTGCCGGTGCCGCGCGGCCCGCAGCGACACGCGCCTGGATGGCACCCGCGACCGCCCGGAGCGGCAGCACCTCGTCGACGAGGCCCGCCTGGACCACGGCGCCGGGCATGCCCCAGACGACGCTGGAGGCCTCGTCCTGGGCGAGGACGCGCCCTCCCCGCTCACAGACGTGCTCGGCGCCGTGCCGTCCGTCGCTTCCCATACCGGTCAGGACCACCGACAGCAGGTGTTCGCCGTAGGTCGCCGCGGCGGTACGGAACAGCACGTCGACCGACGGACGGCAGGAGTTCTCGGGTGGCGCGAGGCTCAGGACGGTGCGTGTCTGCACGCCGACACGTCGGACCTCGAGGTGTGCGTCGCCCGGGGCGATCCGCACCTGACCGGGGCCGACCGTCTCACCGTCGATCGCCTCGCGCACCTGCAGCGAGCTCGTGGCGTCGAGCCGCTCGGCCAGCAGCCGCGTGAACATCGGCGGCATGTGCTGGACGATGTAGACCGGCACGGGCAGATCAGCGGGGAGGGCGGGCACGACCTCGGCCAGCGCGTTCGGGCCCCCCGTCGACACCCCGATGACCACGGCGTCGACGCGTGCGGTGGGACGCCGCGAGCCGGTCGGTCGTGCCAGGGGCGAGCGCATGACCGAAGGACGGACCGAGGGCGCAGCCGCGCGGGGCGCGGCCGGTCGCCGACCGCCGAGGGCGTGGACCCGCGGTATCAGGGCCTCACGGATGCGCAGCTGCGCCTCGGCGACCGATCCGACGTTCGCGGGCTTGGTGACGTAGTCGTTGGCGCCGCGCAGCAGGGCATCCATCGTGGTCGCCGCACCGCGCTCGGTCAGCGTCGAGAACATGATGACGGGCAGCCGCGGGTAGAGCTTGCGCAACTCGGTGAGCGTCGCGATCCCGTCCATCTCGGGCATCTCGACGTCCAGGGTGACCACGTCGGGGTTCACCTGAGGGATCTTGGCCAGCGCGATCCGGCCGTTCGGGGCCGTCCCGACGACCTCGATGTCGGGGTCCTGGGCCAGCGCGTCCGTCACGATCTTGCGGACCACGACGGCGTCGTCGACGACCAGCACACGGACCCGGGTCACGACCGCCCCTCCTGCACGGTGACGCCGAGCAGATCGAGCTTCTCGCGGATGACCGCCGCGGTGAACGGCTTCATCGCGTACTCGTCAGCGCCGGCCTCCAGCGCTGACACCATGTGGTCGATGTCGGACTCGGTGGTGACCATGAGCAGACGCAGACCGTCGTTGGTGGGGTCCTGGCGCACCGCCTTGACGAACTCCAGCCCGTTCATCACGGGCATGTTCCAGTCGACCAGCGCCAGCGTGACCGGCGACGCGTCGGCCAGGCGCTCGAGGGCCTGCCGGCCGTCGGCCGCCTCGACGACCTCGAAACCGAGCTCCTGGAGGATGCGGCCGAGGATCGCCCGGGTCGCCCGGGAGTCGTCGACGATCATCGCGCGCATGTGTGGTCCGTCCGTCCGTGGATCGAGTTGTCGATAGGTCCTGTCGGCAGACCGGACGTGCGCTTCAGGCCTCGCGGCCGCGACGCACGTCCGATCCCCGGCGGGTCAGGCCGGCACGGGGACGGCACGTCCCGCCACGCCTGCGATGGAAGGAGAGCCGCGCTGCTCGTCGTCGCTGCCGCCGTCGACGAGGGTCTGCAGGCCCGCAGCGACCGCACGCAGCTCCACGGCCGCGTCCTGGGTCCGCGACGCACCCTGCGAGGTCTCCCCCGCCGCCTGCGCCACCGACCCGATGTTCTCCGCGATCTCCGCCGAACCCCGCGCCGCCTCGTTCACGTTGCGCGAGATCTCGTTGGTGGTCGCCGTCTGCTCCTCCACCGCCGACGCGATCGTGTTCTGGGTGTCAGCGATCCGAGCGATCACCTCCACGATCGAGCTGATCGACGTCACCGCCTCGCCGGTGTCCGACTGGATGGTCGCGATCCGCGAACTGATCTCCTCGGTCGCCGACGCGGTCTCCTTGGCCAACTCCTTGACCTCGTTGGCCACCACCGCGAACCCCTTGCCCGCCTCACCCGCACGAGCCGCCTCGATCGTGGCGTTGAGCGCCAACAGGTTGGTCTGCTCCGCGATCGACGTGATCACCTCGATCACCTTCCCGATCTGCGCCGAGCTCTCACCCAGCTTCGCCACGTTCTCGTTGGTCGCCTCAGCCGAACGCACCGCATCCGCAGCCACCTGAGAAGCGTTCGACGACGAGGTCGCGATCTCACGCACCGACGCCGACATCTCCTCCACCGCCGTCGCAACCGTCTGCACGTTGTGACTGACCTCCTCACCGGCCGCTGCCACCACGTTGGCCTGCGTCGCGGTCTCCTCCGCCGCAGCCCCCACCTGCGACGCCACCGCAGCCAGGCTCTGCGAGGAGGTGCTGACCGCGCCGGACGAGCGTGCGATGACCGCGTTGACGCCGCGGGCGAGGAAGGAGGTCAGCGCACCGACGAGCGCCAGGGCGAGGAGGAAGATCAGACCGAGACGGATCGCCTCGGACTTGACGACCGCCGCCACGTCGTCGACGTAGATGCCGGTGCCGATGATCCAGCCCCAGGGCTCGAAGCCCGACACGTAGGACAGCTTCGGCTCGGGAGCCTCCTGACCCGGCTTCGGCCACAGGTAGTCGACGAAGCCCGATCCCTCGCCTGCGACGGTCTCGTCGAAGTCGATGAAGAGGAGCTTGCCGTCGGGGTCCGCGATGCCGGACAGGTCCTCACCGATGAGCGCTTCGTTGATCGGGTGCATGACCATGACGAGGTCGGTGTCCTGGATCCAGAAGTACTCCTCACCGTCGTAGCGCACGGTCCGGACGGCGTCGGCGGCTGCGGCCTGTGCCGTGGCGGTGTCCATCTCGCCAGCCTGCTCCAGCGCGTGGAAGTGGCCGATGATCGTCAGCTGGGACTCGACCTGTGTACGGACCAGGTTCTCGCGGGCAGCCATCTGGTCGCCACGCAGCGAGAGCAGCTGGAGCGCTGCGAACAACACGGCGGGCACGAGCGCGATCACGGTCATGAGCTGCAGGCGCCGACTGAGGCGGACGCGGCTGAGGGACAGGTCCATCGGGTGCTCCGGGATGAGGTGGGGACGCTGGGTGCGGCGACCGGTCCCGGTCGCGTCCAGGGCCATCGGCCGTGGCGATGGTCCCGCTAGCGGCCTTCACACCTTCCACACGGCGCTGTGCACGACGCGACCGTGACCGTGCTGCGCTGTGGGCGCAGCCGCGGATCCCGAGCGACGACGTGCCCGCTGCCGGGCGGCAGCGGGCACGTCGGGGGCATGCGGCGGTCAGGCGTACGAGGGGACGGCGCCGGGGACCTGCCCCTGGCTGACCAACTGGTCGGCGTCGTCGCTGCCTCCACCATCGACCAGGGCCTGGAGGTCCGCAGCGACCGCACGCAGCTCCACGGCCGCGTCCTGGGTCCGCGACGCACCCTGCGAGGTCTCCCCCGCCGCCTGCGCCACCGACCCGATGTTCTCCGCGATCTCCGCCGAACCCCGCGCCGCCTCGTTCACGTTGCGCGAGATCTCGTTGGTGGTCGCCGTCTGCTCCTCCACCGCCGACGCGATCGTGTTCTGCATGTCCGCGATCCGACCGATGATCCCGCCGATCTCTCCGATCGCACCCACCGCGACGTCCGAGTCGGACTGGATGGTCGCGATCCGCGAACTGATCTCCTCGGTCGCCGACGCGGTCTCCTTGGCCAACTCCTTGACCTCGTTGGCCACCACCGCGAACCCCTTGCCCGCCTCC